>JBBKWZ010000035.1:0-6603 GCA_037969195.1 Rubricoccaceae bacterium
GCAGCGAGGCTGAGCGCGGCTCGGTGGAAGCTGGAGTCCTCGCTATGCGCTCCATGCTGACGGAAGCCGGAATCGACGACGACGAACTCCAGATCTTGGACGGGTCAGGTCTGTCGTTCATGAATCGCGTGACACCGCAGGCGCTGGTCAAGATCCTTGGCTTCATGCACACGCATCCGGACAGAGCAACGCGCTCTGCCTTCTACGATTCGCTACCTGTGGGTGGGCAGAGCGGGACGCTATCAGGGCGCTATCCGAGCGGTGACGCGCGCGGGAATGTCCGAGCAAAAACCGGTTATATCAATGGTGTTAGGACGCTTTCGGGCTACGTGACCGCAGCCTCCGGCCATAGGATCGCCTTTTCAATACTCTGCAATCAATACGCATCCCCAACAAGCCGTGTCAATGAGGCCCAGGACGATGTGGTTGAATTGCTGGCAGACTTCGCCGGGCGCTGAAAACAGTGTAGATGGGGGAAACGAATCCTAACGTGGCGACTCGCAATCCGGTTTTTTTGACCCCGTAAACTTTGCGACTCGTTAAAATCGCCTGCTGTATCTTGCCCAGCAAGAATCGCGGCAATGATCAAATTTGTTGAGCTTGGCGTCTAAGAATAGGCCAACATCAACACACACGTGTTCGAAATAATCTCCATTCATTAGTTACTCCTTTTGGACTCCCAGTCAGCACCACGCCGAGATGTCCGGCGGCCAGAATCCGGCATAGGACAAATCCGATCCACGACAGTTCTTGGCGTGCTTCACAGTGGAAAAGTTGCGCTTGGCTCCGACGGGCAGGCGACAATGAAGGACACTGTGCTGAAGCACAACGCCAAGAAAGTGCGTCCACTTCATGGAGGGAAAATTCTGGCTGGCTTCGCGGGAGCCACCGCCGACGCTTTCACACTGTTTGAAAGGTTTGAGGCCAAGCTTCAGAGCTACGACGGAAATCTTACCCGTTCTGCGGTTGAATTGGCCAAGGACTGGCGGACAGATCGCTACTTGCGCCGTCTGGAAGCGCTGTTGGCCGTTGCCAATTCCGAACAGCTGCTCCTCATCTCCGGAACCGGAGACGTCATCGTCCCGGACGACAACGTGCTCGCCATCGGCTCGGGCGCTCCGTACGCCCTGGCGGCGGCACGTGCCATGCTTAAGCACAGTCCGCAGCTCTCGGCTCGCGAGATTGTTGAGGAGGGCCTCAGCATCGCCGCGGACATCTGCATTTACACAAATCACAACACGACCATCCTCGAATTGGATGCGACCTCAAAACCTGTAGCACACGAATTGTAATAGCGGCCAATCATTTCTCAACCACGAGTTCACCCAAATCAATACGTCGATGAGTACACCGCCACTAGCCAGATCTGCTGCAGTTTTGATTGACTATCAGAATCTGTATTACTACCTCAAGAACCGACTTCAGTACCCTGCGCAGCCCGGCGACAGCGCAGCCGAAATGATCGAGAAGCTGCGCGAGATGCTTGAAAGCCGTGGCATTCGGTTGGCTCGGGGTTTCGCCTACGCAGATTTCGGCGGGCTGGATGAGCACATCCGTCATGTCCAGCGGGCACTGTATCTGCACGGCATTCAGCCGTTCTATGTGCCGTCGACCATGCATCGCAACACGACAGATCTTCAGCTTGCCATCGACGCGTTGTCGATTGTTTCGACGCAGGCGGATACGGACACCGTGGTACTCTTTTCTGGTGACCGCGATTATGCGCCCGTTGTGCAGGCACTCCAGTCCGCGGGACGACGTGTGATCATGATCTCTTTCCGTGGACATCTCTCATCCTACCTCCTCGACAACACGGCGTCCGGCGAGTACATAGACGCCGTCGAATTGCTGAGCGACATGGCTCGCGAACATTTAGTTGAAGAGGACGAGTCGCGGGCACCCGAGGCGACGACAGAGTTTGAAGAAGTTGGAGATGTCGCATACGACATCGATTTGGACGCATTGGAGGTCATCGAGCGCTTCTTCGGTCAGTACGAGGAAGTTTACCTGACGCCACTGCTTCGCAAGCTCTCGGAGGAGCTAGGCGATACCGACGAGCACGATCCGAAATCACTGATTGGCGATTTGGAGGAATGTGGTGCGGTACGCCTGGAACGCCGCCGAGGGATGCCCTACGATTACACGGTCCTCATCGTGAACGGAGAGCACCCGTCGGTAAAAGAAATCAAGGAAGAACTCGCCGATCAAGGTGTGACTTTCGACGGCACCAGGTTTGAGTCGGAGTACAACGGCGACGATGGCTTTGAACAAGGCGAGGAAGTCCTGGAAGTGGCTCACGAAGAAGCCTGAATCCTCGCGAACCCGGACGCACTTTAACTCGTACAGACTCGTCGATCCCACCTGTGCCCGGTCTGAGCAGGCCGGGCACGCCTATCTACTTCATCCACCTCCCGCATTTGTCTGCTGAAATGCCAGAAACCTCGCCAGTCACCGTTCTCTCGAATCCTGAAGTTTCTGGTGACGACCTGACGCCGCGCGAGATCGTCGCGGAGCTAGATAAGTATATCATAGGGCAACATGAAGCGAAGAAAAGCGTCGCCATCGCCCTTCGCAACCGCTGGCGCCGCCTCAACGCGCCGGAGGAAATGCGCGACGAGATCATGCCCAATAACATCATCATGATTGGGCCAACAGGCGTGGGCAAGACGGAAATTGCCCGACGTCTCGCTCGTCTGGTGGAGGCTCCGTTTATCAAGGTGGAAGCCACGAAGTTTACAGAAGTCGGCTACGTTGGCCGCGACGTAGAGTCCATGATCCGCGACCTTGTGGACCTCGCCATTACGCAAGTGAAAGAAGCGCAGGCTGAGCGGGTGCTCGAGAAAGCTGAGGAGCGGGCCGAAGAACGCCTGCTGGATGTTTTGTTGGGCACGGACAACCAGAAGCGCCCATCCCTCGGGGCGGGTTTTAATCTCCCCGCACCCTCTGAAGGAGATGGCGCGGTGCATGAATCTGATGACCTTCGCGCCCGGACCCGGGAGCGCTTCCGGAAGATGCTGCGGGAAGGCGAACTCGACGACCGCGAAGTGGAAATTGACGTCTCTCAAAGCCAGTCGCCAACGCTTCAGATGTTTGGGCCCATGGGACTTGAGGAGATGGGCATCAACCTGCAGGACATGCTCGGCAACATGGGCGGCCAGCGCAAGAAGAAGCGTCGCGTAAAGGTCGATGAAGCCCGCGAACTGCTGGCGCAGGAGGAAGCCAACAAACTGATTGACCACGACGCTGCCAAGGCGGAAGCAGTTCGCCGCGTGGAGCAGGCCGGGATCGTATTCATTGACGAAATCGACAAAGTTGCCGGCCATTCCGCCTCGAAATCCGGCGGCCCGGACGTAAGCCGCGAAGGCGTTCAGCGCGATCTGCTCCCCATCGTCGAAGGCTCATCGGTGATGACGAAGCATGGTGTGGTGAAAACTGACCACATCCTTTTTGTCGCCTCGGGTGCGTTCCACGTAGCGAAGCCCAGCGACCTTATTCCTGAGCTTCAGGGCCGCTTCCCGATTCGCGTCGAACTAAGCAGTCTCACGGAGGAAGACTTCTATCAAATATTGACCGTGCCTAAAAACGCACTGTTGAAGCAATACAAGGCTCTATTTGGGTCGGAAGGTGTGGAGGTGAACTTTACAGATGAAGCCGTGCGCGAAGTGGCTCGAATTGCCGCTCATGTGAATGCGGACGTCGAAAACATCGGTGCGCGTCGTCTCCATACCATTCTTACCACACTGCTTGAGGAGATCCTTTTCGACCTACCTGATGGCCGTGATAGCACGACCATCGAAATCGACGCGGCTTACGTAAGCGAACGTCTGGACGCGATTGTAACGAACAGGGACCTCAGCCAGTACATCCTGTAGCAGATAGGATTTGGCATCGATCAGGACGTGGAACATCGCCGGGCAGTCTATCTTCTGGTTGCCCCACGGATTCATCCATTACGGTTCTGAACGCCCGTTTTTTTGCCCTCGAAGATGCCGCCGCGCGTGCGGCCTACCTTGATCTGTGGGGGGTCAGCCCGCAGCGAAACGTATTCAGCCACCCGGATTATGCGCGGGCGATTGGCGAGACCTTTGGGCATTCAGTACAGCTCGCGGCAGTTGTAGATGGGGCCAGATGGCTGGCAGCATCGCTTGTCTTTGAGAAGCGTAAGGGACCGTTCAAGGCGGCAGCCCTGCCTCACCTGACTCCAGTCCTCTCGCCGCTCCTGCGCGATGCGATTGCCGAGACCGAGATCAATCACCGACGATCCTCACTGGATGCTTTGCTTCGAGCACTTTCCGACCAGTACGACCAGGTAACGCTGCAACTCCACCCTTCAATTACCGACGCGCGACCATTTGGTTGGTCGGGTTGGGAGGTGACTCCGCATTACACGCACATCGCCGATTTGTCCGCCGATGACCCTGTTGCAGGCTGGTCCAAGTCCGTCCGGTATACAATCAAAACGGAAGCCGAAGAGTATCAGATTGACGAAGAACTTGGGTTTGCATCCGCCGGGATCACCTTGATGGAAAAGGGCTACGAACGCAAGAAAGAGGCGTTTGGACTATCCGGAAGCCAGATCGTTGACGCAGTTCATAAACTTGCACAGGATGGTCTCGTCCGTGTTTTTGCTGCGACGAAGAGGACGGATTCATCCCCCGAGGCGGTGGCGATCGTCGCGCACGACGGGCAAACCGCGCATTACTGGATAGCCGGCAGCTCGCCGGGTCCAGCAATGGGCGTGCTTCTCGCGTCGGTCGTTCCGATGCTGAAAGCCGACGGCATAACGTCGCTCGACTTTACCGGTGCAAACGTTCCCTCCGTGGCCGAATTCAAGCGGAAGTACGGCGCTGAATTGGTTCCGTATTTCCGAGTGCGCCACGTCACGAATCCGGCTCTCCGCATTGTCGATCGACTTCGCCCCAGTCGCTAGCCGCAACATTACCGCCTCATCGCGCCTTTCTCTTGCCGGACGACCTTACCAGATTTGACGCTCCGAAGCCAACGAGTCGTGGTCAGGAGAAGCCTCCTCTTTTCTTTGTTGTGGGCGTCGGGCTCTTTCACTTCTGGCGTTGGGGCTACATGTACGGCAGTAGCGATCAGGACGAAGTCATCCCGCAGGTCCTCCGGCACCTCGACCCTGGCCTTTTTTCGACGGATTGGTATGTGCTGAGCCAATCGGACGGCGTGACCGTGCGGACGGCGTTCGTCGAACTCCTCCACTTTTTTGGCCTGGTCTTTCCACTTCCGGCAGTCGTGTTGGTCCTGCACTTTGCCGTCGTACTTGCAGTCGTTTGGGGAGTCTGGCGACTGGCTTATCTATTTTCGCCGGATCGGCTTGGTGCGGCTCTGGGAACGTTCATCGCCATCGTCCTCGTTCCGTTCTGGACACTCGGTGGAAATGGACTTACGAGCGGAATCCTTGTGCCCGAGTACGTTGCGTGGGCGCTTGCACTTCCGGCGGTGTGGCTATTTGTAATGGACCGTCGGATGGCCGCGGCGATCCTTCTGGGTCTCGCAGCTTGGATGCAGTTACTCGTCGGCGTTCAGACCGCCTTGGTATTGGGGTTACTTGCCATCTGGGAGGCTCGTCGAAATCGCTCGTGGCCAGCAACTAGCAGAGCGGTCCTCTTCGGCGTTGTCGCGGGAGTCGTGGCTGCGCCTATCGCTCTTCCTGCCCTTCTTTCACCTCCGATCGTCGGTCCAACCGTGGAGGGCGTATCCACGTTTTTCGCCCTTGCCGAACTCCGCATACCGCATCACTATCTCGTCTTCTCATTCGGATTGCGGGAGTACGCTCGATTTTCCATCATTGTCGTCTCAGGATTGACCGCACTTTGGGCGCTTCGCCGGTCCCGACGGGGACACCACACGCTGTTCGCCATCCGGTTCATAGTCGTAACGGCATTTCTGCTCGCGGGAGCCACCCTACTTACGGAAGGGGTGCCTATCCTGTTCGTGGCGAAACTCCAACTCTTCAAACTCACGGTTTGGGTTACAACGCTGTTATCGCTCTTCATTGGCTCATGGATTGCGGGGTTGCCGCCAACGACAGTTCGGGAATTTGCCGAGCGAATACTTAGGAGAAGAACAACCGGTCTGATGGTAGTTGGCGTAGCGACGGGTGTGACGATCGCGATGGTCGTAGCTGGAATGGGCCCGGCTGCCGCGCGCTACGGCCCTAGCGTCTTTGCGTCTTCCGACCTTCATGATGTGGAATCCTGGGCACGCACCCACACTCCCCGCGATGCTCTTTTCATCACGCCACCCTCGAACACGACGTTCAGGACTGCGGCCCAACGGAGTGTCGTTGTCAACTTTAAACCTACCCCCTACCAGCGTGGTGGCATCAACATCTGGCTGTACCGGATACTTTCTGTCGCTCCTATAGCCGTGCCGGAGGACGGAGCCGGCTTTCTCGAAGCCCTCGACGTGGCGTATGCATCCAATGATGAAGCCGACTGGCACCGAATCGCAGGCGAATTCGACGCAGAATGGGCACTGGTCGACGTTTCCCGTACTCCGTCACCGCCTTCAGGTCTTCCAGCGTTTCGCGCGGGTGATTGGGCTATCTACCGAATAAACGAGTGATACCGCGTCAGCCTC
>JBBKWZ010000036.1:0-2723 GCA_037969195.1 Rubricoccaceae bacterium
TGGTGGACATGGTGCCGTCGAATTTTTTCGAGTCAGCTGCCGACAACCGGAATATGCTGCAAGTGGTGATGATGGCCCTCTTCTTGGGGATTGGACTCATTCAGCTTTCGGAGGAAAAAGCAAAGCCGCTGCTGGACTTCTTCGGTAGTCTCAACGATGTCGTGATCAGGCTGGTCGACGTCATTATGATGTTGGCGCCTATCGGTGTGTTCGCGCTGATTGCAGCGACCATCACGTCCGTGACCGGGGACAATCCTAGTCAGATCATTGGTCTCTTGAGCGGGCTAGGCGTTTATTGTATAGCTGTGCTGGTGGGGCTTACGCTCCAAACGGTTTTGGTGTACCCATCCATGCTGAAGCTCTTTAGCCCGATGGGAATCAAAACGTTTTTCTCGGGGATTGGGCCTGCCCAACTCGTCGCGTTTTCCACGTCATCCAGCGGTGCTACACTTCCCGTCACGATGGAGCGATGCGAAGAAAAGCTGGGCATCAGCGAGGAAGTTTCTTCGTTTGTGTTGCCGCTTGGTGCCACCATCAATATGGACGGAACAGCGATGTATCAAGCCATCGCAGCGGTTTTCATTGCGCACGCACTTGATCTCGGCCTCGGTCTTGGGGCGCAGCTCACTATTATTCTTACCGCGGTCCTTGCATCGATTGGCACAGCGGCCGTGCCGGGCGCCGGCGTCATCATGCTGGTCATCATTCTGGAAGCCATTGGCGTTCCTACAGCAGGAATTGCACTTATTCTCGGCGTGGACCGCATTCTTGACATGTGCCGCACGGTCACCAATGTCACTGGCGACGCAACCGTTGCAACTATTATCGCCGCGTCCGAAGGCCAGCTTGGGACGCCTAACCTCGACACGTCCGGTGATCGTATTCGATTGTCGGCTACTTGATAGCACGTACTAATTAACGCGACGTGGATCGTCTCCGCGTTTGATACATGATGTTCGGATTGTTGGGAAGAAGGAGTTGCTCTGCTGTTTTGATTTTTGCGCTCGCGGGGATCTCTCCGCTCGTCGCACAAACGAGCATTCGACACGACACGGCGTGGGTGGCATCGTTCGCAGAAGCGCTCGCTGAGCCCTCGTATGGTGCGATGCTCCTAGTCTCGGACGACGCGCGGGCATTGATGGAAGAAGGGCGGGCCCAGATGGTTGCCTTCCGGCTCGACGAAGCCGAAGCGACGTTTCGGCGCCTCGACACGCTTGAGCCGGAAAGTCCCGCCGCCGCCTACCACCTCACAACCATCGCCCTCTGGCATGCATTGATGACGGAGCGTGAGCCGTGGTACAGCCGATTCTTTTCCCGCGCCGATTCCCTCGACGATCGCCTTGACGGCCTTCCCGACTCCGCGTGGAAGCAGCATATCAGCGCTGAAGTCTCGATGCAACGTGCGGTCATCTACGGAAAGCAGGAGCGGTTCACAAAGGCCGGCTGGGCGCTGCGGGCGGCTTTCCACCGCTACGAAGACAACATCCGCGACTACCCCGAGTTTTGGGAATCCTATAAAGGCATGGGGCTTTGCCACATCGCGGTCGGATCGGTGCCACGTGAGTATCGCTGGATAATGAGCATCCTGGGTTTCGGGGGAACCGTGCAACAGGGGATGGAGGAGATTGAACTGGCGCTCACCAAGAGCACGTACAGTCGTGAGGAGTCTGCTGCTCTTCTCGGGGTGGTGGATGCGATGATGAATGAAGGGCGCGACGACGCGATTCGGCACGTAGAGGCCTTGTATGAGGCTTTCCCCGAGAGCCCAATGCCAGCGTATCTGTACAGCTATCTCCTTATGGATGATCGGCGTGCGATGGATGCCGAGGAAGTGCTTCGCGAGGGGACTCGCCGCCAGGAGCCCGAAAATGTGGCAGACATCCCATATTTCGACTATTTCCTTGCGAACGCTCTATTCCGTCAAAATAGGTTTGACGAAGCTGCGCCGCTGTTCGAGCGCTACGTGCGGAGCTACAGAGGGCAAACCCTGATTGCGCAAAGCTACCTGAAGGCCGGACTTTCTCGAGAGATGCTTGGAGATCGTGAGGAAGCGTTGCGCCTCTACGAACGAATCCGTTCCGATCGCGACGTTGACGCGGACAAGTCAGCTATTCGCTGGGCGGAGCAACTGATCGAGGCCCCAATGTCTGCGACAGAACGCAGGCTGTTGCTCGGGCAAAATTTTTACGACGGCGGTGGCTATGAGGAGGCAATCGCGACGCTACAGCCTGTTCTCACGGACCAGAGAGCGGAGGAGAAACACCGCGCCGAGGCTGCTTATCGATCTGGTCGTGCCTATCAATCGTTAGAAAACTGGGACGAGGCACTTCGCCATTACACCTTCGCTCGCGATCGTCCCGGCGATGTTCTGGCGAAGTGGGGCCCATGGAGCCAGTATCACATCGGAGAAGTTTACGAGGAACAGGGCAATCGCGACGAGGCCCAGCGCGCTTATAGAGCGGCTCTCGACTACGAGGAAAACTTCGACTACCACAAGTCGCTGGAACAGCGTTCGAGAACAGCACTAGGGCGACTATAGGGAACACTTGGTTGGAGGATATCCAGATTTCTTGATGAGCCGCGCTATGTGGCCTATGTTGTACACGCCGCCTTGGCTCACAAGAAATACTTTATCGATAGGACCCCCGGCCTCATGCGCGTTCTTGGCAGAAATGCAGCAATCGTCGCTCTGCTGCTTGTAACATTCTTGGCGACTCCTGTTC
>JBBKWZ010000037.1:0-3775 GCA_037969195.1 Rubricoccaceae bacterium
CGTCTTTATAGCATCACGTCGCCGTGGGCGAAGGCTTCCGGTACAGCCTTTGACTTTAAAAGGAGCGCATGTCTCCCATCCCGGCGTCTTCCGCCGAAACCAATGATCACGATGCTACATAGCCGATTTACGCGGACCATCGCACTTTCCGCTTTTGCCGCATGCGTCCTATTTGCAGGACAAGTCCAGGCCCAGACGGCTGACCAAGTTGCGCAGCGACTCCAACAGCGTTACCGCGCGCTGAATGCCATTCAGGCCGAGTTTGTTCAAAACGTTGGCGGCGCTTCACTGAGAGGGACGCTCTCCGTTCGCGGCGATGCATTCCGCATCGAAATGCCAGACCAGATGCTCGTTTCAAACGGCGTCACGCTCTGGTCCTATTCGCAGGGCGACAATCAGGTTGTTGTTCAGGACTACGACGAACAGGAGCTCGGGTTTTCGATCGGGCAGCTCTTCACGAATTACCTCTCCGTCTTCCGCGTTACCGGCGCAACACAGGCCACGATAGGCGGCGTTGCCCACGATGTGCTCGCTCTCGTTCCTCGTGAGGCGGGTACCTCCGTCCGCGACGCGACATTGTACGTTCGCTCCTCCGACGCCGTGCCTACAAAGGTTCGCGTCCATGACGTCAATGGTTCCACGCTCGCTTTCGACCTCAGCAACGTGCGCCTGAACCCGCGTCTTGCAAGCGACACGTTCACCTTCCGGTTTCCACGAGGTGTCGAGGTGATCGACTTACGCTCGTAGCAAGCGTTTCACGCCCGAGCTTACTTGTCGCACGTATCTTTTAGCGGGGCCACTTCGGTGGCCCCGCTTTTGTTTTATCGCTCTTGATTCGTGCCGCAACGCCTAAAAACAGCCCTTGCCATTCTAGGGAGTTTCGCACTCGGGGGCGGCTTACTGTACCTGGCGTTCCGCGGAGTTGATTTCTCAGCCGTTGGCGAGGCTCTACGTACCGCATCGTATGGCTGGCTTCTTCCGCTCGCGGCCATTTCCATCCTCGCTCATGTCCTTCGTGCGTGGCGTTGGCAGATGCTTATGGAAACGCTCGCAGCGGAGGACGGCACCCCTGCTGAACGCATTCCGATTCGATTGGCGTTCTACTCTGTGATGATTGGCTACATGGTCAATTACGCCACGCCAAGGCTGGGCGAATTCGCCCGTGCCGCAAACGTTTCGTCGCAGTCAAGCCTTCGATTCTCCGGCGTGTTGGGGACCATCGTTGTGGAGCGCGTCGTGGACCTTCTCGCCCTCGCCACGGCGTTGCTGGTCGTACTCGTGTTGTTCAGAGGGAGGCTGGAATCCATCGTCGATTTCCTACAGACGAATCTGACGAGCGCTCTTTCGTCGACTTCATCGCCGGCACTCTGGGCGCTTGGCGCCATCGTATTCCTTCTCGTACTCGGTGGAATTGTATTTCTTCGCGCGATCCGTAAAAGCCGAGAAGCCGAAAAAACGGAAAACGGTGGTCGCCTGATTGGCATCATCCGTTCATTTCGAGACGGCCTCGCATCGCTGTTCCGCGTAAAGAAGCGTGCGGGTGTCACGTTAACAACGATCGGCATATGGTCCTGCTACGTGCTCATGGCCGATATCCCGTTGCGGATTTTGGGACTGACGGAGCAGTTCGGCCTAGGGCTGACCGATTCCCTGGCACTGATGAGTGTGGGCGCAATTGGTATGTCCTTTCCTTCTCCGGGAGGAACGGGCTCATTCCACTATGTGACCGTGCAAACGCTTCTCCACCTGTTCGCGATGCCAGAAACGACCGCCGCGACATATGCCATTGTTGCCCACGCAGCTCAGCTCGTTCTGGTTTGCGCCGTTGGCTTCGCATGCGTCGTGATACAGGGCACATCGATTCGTGCCCTGCGAAATCGCGCCGCCGAAGGACTCGCTGCGTCCGAATCACCGAAGTGAAACGATTCTTACGCGGCCTGTGCCTGACCGCTGCACTGCTACTCTCCGCCTGCCGCGGAAATCAGGCCGATTCCAAGCGCACTTCAATTGGCCCAACGGATATTGCGCGTCTCGACTCCGTTGACCTCTCAGGTCAATTCGTTTCATTGGGCGGATTCGTTTTCACGCCCTACAATGGCCACTACCTTGTCTTGGATGACGGAACGGGTCGTATCCCCATTATTCTGCCGGAATCGCTCAGACTCGGTGTTGGGCACAGATTGCTAGTTCAGGGGCTGGTGGGCGAATTGGAGGGGTTTCCGGCCGTCAATGCCGATACCTGGCTGTACGACTCGACTGGTGTCGCCGCCCATTCACCCTAGGTTGAAGACCATTCGGCGGGAAGTGCTTGGGTAGGCAAATGGGGCTTTGTACCGTTCGTTCGGGCGGCAGATACAAAGCCCTCCCGAAACCACCACTTGTCCTCCTGCGCCATGCAAGTAATGTCGAATCCGAATCCCCTCAGCGAACTCATCAGTTCTGATGTGTATGCGCTCTTGGCGGAGCATGAATTACTCAGTGAGAAGGGCGTCCGCGACTTCAAAATCCGCGCGCAGTTCCGCTCACTTAGAGAAGGCGATGTGCCCGCCTACGAAGCCATCGAGGAACTTCGCGCAGAATACCCCTATCTCCAGTTCGACACGATTCGCAAGATCGTGTACGGCTTACGCAGCAGGAAATAGCTGGAAGGCCATGCTGCATTGAAAAACCCAAGGGTTGGGTGAGAGACGGACGGGGCCTGCGCTACCGTCCAGTCAGAGGGAGCGCCGCCGTGACCGCGTAGGTCGCGGCGGCGTTTTTTTGCTAATAGACTGTTACTCTAGATGGCTGCGCAGCATCCACGCGTTCTTCTGGTGGATGTCCATCCGGCGGGTCGCGAGATCAGCACTGGCTTGGTCATTATTCTGTTCGGCAGCTTCTATCACGTTGTGCGCGGCTTCAACGACGGCCTGCTGATCTGCGACAAGGTTTCGAATCATTTGCTTTGCATCCGGATCTCCGCGCTCTTCCTCAACTTGTGCCAGCTCGCTGAACGCAGCCAGACTGCCTGGTGCAAAGGCGTCAAGTGCGCGAATCCTCTCTGCGATCTCATCAACGGCCGTCGCAAGCTCCGTGTACTGCGTCTCAAAAAGCGTATGCAGCGTCGAGAACATGGGACCCGTGACGTTCCAATGGTAGTTGTGGGTTTTTACGTACAGCAGATAGCTGTTCGCCAATAGTCCAGAGAGGGACTTTACGACAGCATTTTCGGATTGATCAGTCATGGCAGATTAGGCTTGGTTCAACAACCTCACCCTCCGAGTTCATAATCGTTCCTCCGATTCCGAGCTTTCACGGTCGATTTGGCAAGCCTTCGTTCAATCCCCACGACCGATCGCCGTCCGCACTAACTGGATATAGCCTTCGCCTTCATCGCCACAAACAAAGCGATCCCTGCGGCCACCGACGCATTCAGCGATTCCACGTCGCCCGCCATTGGTATCGAAGCCAGAACGTCGCAATGAGAACGCACACGTGGCCTGATGCCTTTCCCTTCTCCGCCGATGACCAGAACGACCGGGCGATCCCAGTCGTATTCCCAAACGGTTGAGTGTTCCTGAGACCCCTCTGAAGGACCGCTGTCCAGGCCAACCACCCAATACCCTCGCTCTTTCAGGTTGACAATGGCATCTGCCAAGTTTGTCGTTCGGGCTATCGGTATCCGCAGGGCAGTGCCGGCACTTGCCTTCACAGCCGTTGCGCTCAACGGGGCCTGGCCCCGGTCCGGCACGATCACTCCAGCCGCACCTGAGGCAGCCACGCTGCGAAGAATTGC
>JBBKWZ010000038.1:0-10230 GCA_037969195.1 Rubricoccaceae bacterium
CTCGGGGTCCACGGAGTCGCTGGTCAGGTCTACCTCGCCAATCGGTAGCGACGCGGCCGCGATGAACCCTAGATCCCACGCACCCACGGGACCGAACTGCACCTTTGCTCCAACTGAACCGTCGGAGAAACCGGTTGGGAAATCGCCTGCGACGTAGTCGGGGATACCGAGACGGAGTTCGAACCGATTGAGCGGCGACCACCGAATGAGCATCTCCGGAAAGATGACATTTCCGGTATCAACGACGTGATCATAGAGGATCCCACTTTCGACCTGCACGTGCCCACTTGGAACCGTGACGCCGCTCTCAGTGAAGTCCGGGCGGTCGGTTAAGAGTTCAAGCGGCAATTGAGCGACCGCACAAAACGGAAAGAAGAAGACAACGATGAAGGCGAAGCGGATCGCGGAACAGGCGAGACGAAGAGTTGTTTTAGGCATGACTAAAACTTAACTTAGCCTAGCCCTCTCAAACAACCTTCGTGCATACTTCCGCTGTAGAAGACTACCTGAAAGCCGTCTATGAGGTCGGCCGCACCGAAGAGAAGGTGACGACGTCCGCGCTCGCGGACCGGCTGGCGGTTGCTCCTGCGTCCGTGACCGGCATGATCAAGAAGCTGGCGGAAATGAAGCTCGTCACCTATGAACGGTACCGCGGTGTATCGCTCACCAATTCCGGTCGGCTGATTGCGATCGAGATGATCCGCCATCACCGCCTTGTCGAGACCTACTTGCATGAAGCACTTGGTGTGCCCTGGGATGAAGTCCACGCCGAGGCTGAGAAGTGGGAGCATGTTCTTTCTGAGGATCTGGAAGCTCGAATGGATGCCGCGCTTGGGCATCCGACAAACGATCCACACGGCGCACCCATACCCTCGGCGACCTTGGAATTGATCGAACCCGACTGGCCTCCGCTCGCCCGACTAGGCGCTGGGACCAAGGCTGTCGTTGCAGAAGTCAGCGACGACGACGCCGACCTTTTGCGTTACGTCGGTGGGCTTGGACTGTACCCCGGAACAGCCTTTGAAGTCATCTCTGCCGCTCCTTACGCCGATGGTCCAGTCACCGTGCGTCTGCTTGGCGGCGAACACGATGGCGCGGAACACCCTGTTGGCTATCGCGCCGCAGCTCATCTTTTTGTCAAAGACATCGCCTGAACCTATGAATCGACGCTCCACCTTCTTGGAACGCGGCCCGTGGCCCGCCGTCTTCGTTTGTATTGCTCTTGCGGCAACGATTGCGGGGTGCACCAACGGCCCACAAAGAACGGATGTGGCCGGGCGAACCGTCCAAGCTGTCGCCACGACAAGCATGATTGCTGACCTGGTTCGTGAGATCGGCGGTGATCGGGTTGAAGTCGAGGGGCTGATGGGCCCGGGCGTGGACCCGCACCTTTACAGGGCGTCGGAAGGAGATGTCACTCGGATGACTGGCGCCGACATAATCTTTTTCAACGGTCTACATCTCGAAGGAAAGATGGCCGAGGTGCTCGAGCAAGTTGAGAGCCGTGGAATCATGGCCAGCGCGGTCGCCGAGGCCCTCCCCGAGGACACACTGCTCGCTCCGCCGGAGTTTCTAGGCAATTTCGATCCGCATGTATGGATGGACGTGGGCCTTTGGAAATACGCCGCTGAAGCGGTGGCAGATGGCCTCGCGAGCCTGGACACAACACACGCAGAGGAGTACCGGACACGCCTGGCTCACTACCTCGTTCGTATGGATTCGCTCGACACGTGGGTTCGAAATCGCCTTTCCGATGTGAGCGTAGACAAGCGCGTCCTCGTCACGGCACATGACGCCTTCAACTATTTCGGGCGCGCGTACGGGTTCGAAGTAAAGGGCTTGCAAGGCATTTCAACGGCAACCGAAGCCGGGGCAGCGGACGTCCAGGGCCTCGCCGAGTTCGTTGCTGAGCGCCAGATTCCCGCCATGTTCGTCGAGTCGAGTGTGCCTCCGCGAAGTATCGAGGCAGTTCAGGCCGCCGTGCGCTCGCGCGGATTTGACGTGCAGATCGGCGGCAACCTCTACTCCGATGCCCTCGGATCGGCTGCGTCCGGCCACAACACATACGAAGGGATGATCCGCCACAACGTCAACACGATTGCGGATGCGCTCATGGCGCAGTCAGCCACTGAGTCTCCAGCCGTTGGGCTGGCATCGCGATAGATGGAACCGCCCATGAACCAACCGCCCGCCGTTGACGTCGCCGACCTGACCGTAGCCTATCGCGACCATCCGGTTCTGTGGGATATTGATCTCCAGGTGCCGGAAGGCGTCCTTATGGCCATCGTCGGCCCGAATGGCGCAGGGAAGACTACTCTCATCAAAGCAATCCTCGGCCTCGTGCCGAAGGCCGCCGGTCGCATTCTAGTCCATGACGCGCCGTATGAGCGGCAGCGCGGACTCGTTGCCTACGTCCCGCAGCGCGGCTCGGTGGATTGGGATTTCCCTACCAGCGTCCTCGACGTGGTGATGATGGGCACGTACGGCAGTCTGGGCTGGATCCGACGGCCCGGAAAAGCCGAACGGCAACGCGCCATGGACGCCCTTGAACAGGTTGGGATGGCCGATTTCGCTGAGCGGCAGATCGCCCAGCTTTCTGGAGGCCAACAACAACGTGTGTTCCTCGCTCGCGCCCTCGTACAGGATGCGCAGGTGTACTTCATGGACGAGCCGTTTCAAGGCGTCGACGCCACAACGGAACGAGCCATCGTCACGCTTCTCCAGAATCTTCGCGAGGCAGGAAAAACAGTTTTGGTCGTCCACCACGACCTCCAAACCGTCCCCGAATACTTCGACTGGGTCTTACTACTTAATGTCCGCAGAATCGCTGCGGGGCTCGTTTCGGATGTCTTCACTGACGAGAACCTTCGACTCACGTATGGCGGGCGCGTGCCCTTCAAGCCGCAGACGGTGGCCAGTAGTCCGTCGGGAGTCGTTTGACATCCATGCTCGAATCCCTCTTCTTCGACTACACCATCCGAACTGTCGCCCTAGGCGCGGCGACGCTCGGCATTGTCAGTGGATCACTTGGCACTTTTGCGGTGCTTCGAGGACAGAGCCTTCTTGGGGATGCGATTTCGCACGCTGCTCTTCCCGGCATCGCACTGGCGTTTCTCCTCACGGGAAGCAAAGCGCCGCTTGTACTAGTGCTTGGAGCCGCACTGGCAGGGTGGTTCGGTACGCTGGCTGTGATGCAGATCACGAGCCGCAGTCGCATTCCGTTCGATGCAGCGCTTGGCCTCGTTCTCTCCGTCTTCTTTGGGTTCGGGATGGTGCTGCTGACGTACATCCAGCGACTTCCCGACGCCAATCAGGCGGGGCTCGACAAGTTTCTCTTCGGGCAGGCTGCAGCCCTCGTCACCTCCGACGTAATTGTGATGGCCGTGCTTGGGGCCATCGCGCTGGCCGCCATGCTCCTCTTCTGGAAGGAGTTCAAACTCCTCCTCTTCGACCCCGACTTCGGCGCGGCCATCGGATATCCCATTCAACGGATCGACGTCATTTTGACGACGCTCCTAGTCATCGCCATCGTGATCGGGTTGCAGACGGTTGGCGTGGTTTTGATGAGCGCCATCCTGATTGCCCCAGCCGCAGCCGCCCGGCAATGGACGGATCGTCTGTTCTTAGTTGTGATTCTCGCTGGCGTATTCGGTGCCATCAGTGGTGTCTCCGGAGCTGTGCTGAGCGCCACGACGGCGCACCTGCCAACTGGTCCAACCATCGTATTGTGCGCAACGACCATAGTTCTCGTGAGCCTATTCTTTGCGCCAAACAGGGGCTTGGCTGCGTCATGGCTTCGGTCAATCAGGAACCGCAAAATCTTGCGCGTCGCGGGCGTTCTTGAGGATCTCTACACACTAGCCCTGCAGCATCCCAATCGCTTCCACGGACACGCGGTGGGTGTTCTTCGAACGATGACGGCGACGCCCGAAAGCGTTCTACCGAGTCTAAACTCCCTTGTCGAACGGGGACTGGTGAGGCCTGTTGGCGAGGAAGCCTGGGCCTTGACCAGGGCTGGTCTACACGAAGCGGAGCGGTTGTCGAGCAACCAAAAGTTGGACGCGACATCATGACGCCACAGCAGATCGAAATCCAGCTCATCACAGCGGTCACGGCTGCCGCGTGCTCGCTCGTAGGTGCGTTTCTAGTACTGCGCAAAGCCTCGTTGATGAGCGACGCGATCAGCCACGCCATCCTTCCGGGTATCGTGGTCGGCTTCTTCCTGACGGAAAACCTGGCGTCGCCAGTTCTCCTTCTGGCAGCTGTGGCGACAGGCGTGCTGACCGTCGCACTTATTGAGGCGCTTGGCAACACGCGGCTCGTCAAACAGGATGCCGCGATCGGACTGGTTTTCCCCGCGCTCTTTTCAATCGGCGTGATTTTGATTGCACGGTATGCATCCGGGGTCCATCTCGATACGGATGCCGTCCTGCTCGGAGACCCCGCGTTCGCGTGGATCGAGCGATTTTACATCGGGGGATTAGACCTGGGGCCGCGCGCGCTTTGGCTGATGGGCGGCATTCTCCTGGCCGTTTTGCTCTTCCTCGTGGTGTTCTACAAAGAATTGAAGCTCTCTACATTCGACCCCGCTCTTGCCGCGGCTCTCGGCTTCGCGCCGGGTCTTCTTCACTATGCGCTGATGAGCCTTCTTTCTGTCACCGCGGTCGGCGCGTTTGACGTGGTGGGATCGATCCTTGTCGTGGCGCTGGTCGTGGCGCCTCCTTCTGCGGCGTATCTCCTCACCGATCGACTTCCGGTCATGCTCGGCCTTTCAGCCTTGATTGGCATCATCGGAGCGATTTCGGGCTACTGGCTGGCTAATATCCTCGACGCCTCGATTGCGGGGGCGATGGCAACGATGGTCGGCGTACTGTTCACACTTGCCTTCACGTTCTCGCCCGAGCGGGGCCTTGTTGCGCAAGCCCAGCGACGATCCCGTCAGCGGCAGGAGTTTGCACGACGGATGTTGCTCGTTCACCTGCTGCATCACGAGAACACGCCGGAAGCCGAACGCGAATGCCGCGTGGACCACCTGCAAGAGCACCTCCGATGGGAACCAGCATTCGCATCTCAGGCCATTCGGTACGCCGAGAAGACGGGCACTGTGCTAAGACACAAAGAGCGGCTGGCTCTCACTTTGGAGGGACGCTCAGCCGCTCAGCAGGCGATGGTCGAGTAGGAAGCCTACTTCCCGACTTGCCCCATTTCCGCGTCGATGAACACCTGTAAACCAGGCTGTGGATTCATTTCGACGCGCATCAAGGAGCGGTCGGCGGAGCTGAAGAAATACTGCACCGTTTCTCCGTCCGGATTTGTCGCTGCCACCTTCCATGCATCGACCTTTTGGCCGGTTGAGAGTGCGAGCTCAGTCGGCCCCGACGTAGTCAAGGTGAAGTCACCTACGCCGGCTTCGTCGTCTTCGAAGGCTGTAACCGTCGCCTCGTAACCATCGGCGAGGGGAAGCATCGACGCGATGATGCTCATCCACGAGGCGTCGAAAACTGGGCCGTCTACGGACATTTCAAACGCTTCGGGCTCGCCTCCGGGCGCGTTTCGAGAGCCAGAAATCATACCGTCCGCGACGGTGTATCGAAGCGTCCGTTGCATGTTGTCTGATACGTGCGAGATCACTGCCAACGAAGGCCATGCCACAACAAGCGAGTCGGCCAGTTTCTGCCCCATCATTTCATATGCCCGGATACCGTGGAGTTGGCCTGCTTCCTCGTCCATCGCAAACGTGAACTTGACAGTGCCAATGTCCTGCTCCATCGGGCCCTGTATGATATGGATGACGTACCTCCCTTCATCTTCGTCGAAGATCGATGTGTCGATATCAGGGTGGCCGGGAGTAAGGGCATCCTGCGCAAAGGCGGGTGCGGAGATGAGAAGGGCGACGAGGAGAGGGAGCAGCCGAGGCATAATTAGAACGTTGATGAGAGTTTTTTGGCTACGGGGCCGGGTACAACGTGTTTCGTGAGGCGGAGGCGTATCCATGGAGGATTGCACGATCTATCGCCGCGATTCCTCTGCCCGACGGTAAACCGCGATTCCAAAGCCCATGAGGATTACGATGACGCCGAGCCACAGCACGGAGATGAATGGCTTCTCGTACGCCTGCACCACCACCCAATCCGCTTGGTCGGCCGTAGCACCTTCGAGGACGAGGCTGATGGCGTTCTGATCGGGCAGCATCCCGATAAAAGCCACGCCCAGTCCGCTTTCATTGCGATCTGGAATAACCTGCTGCTGGCGGTCCTTAGTGATGATGTAAACAGGGCGCAGCGTTTGAGTCTCACCCGTGGTCGCGTTGGTCACTTCGATACGGGCAGCGACGGCGAGGTCGACGGACTCAGGATCGAAACCGTACTGGCTCGGATCCACTTCGAGATCGTAATCCACAAATGTGATGGCGTACGCTGCGTCGTTCAACGATCTCGTCTCTCCTCGTTGGATTTGCAACTCGGTTCCGTCGCCTGGTTCTTCGCTCATGGCACTTGGAAACGTTGCCACGTAAAGGTCCCGGAAGACGCCCTCCCGGACAAACGGATGCTGGATCCACTGCCCACGACCGTCCTGGTAGACCACATTGCGGGTCTGAAAATCTGCACCGGTTGGGGCTTTCCAATCCATGAGGTAGACGGCTCGGTCAGCCGAGTTGACCTCCGTCCCCGTGTACGTTACCTGAAAGCCGTCGACATCCAGGGTCTCGCCTCGCGCGACGACAAAGTTATCCCGGTTGCCGCGTAGCTCAGTCCCCACCCCGTCCGAAACCGGATCATTGAATACGGAGGATGCGAAGATGCCGAGCAACGCCAATCCGAACCCGACGTGGGTCACGGAGCCGCCGGCGAGTTTCAGGTTGCCACGCGCCACGCGGAAAAGCACAAACAGGTTGCCGTAGAAAGCGAAAAACGCCGTGAACAGCAGCATCAGGAGGAGCAAGCTCGTCCCATGCGAGGAAAAGAATGAGGTAATGGACGCGGGCAGGATTCCCGCTTCGATTACCGTTGCAACCGCTGGCGCTGCCACCGGGCGGATGGTTTCCTGCACGAACGGCGTCGCCAGTAGAATCACGCCGGTTGAGACTACGGTTAGCGCCAGTGGCTTGAGCAGCACGCGATTGACGTCCTCAATGCTCATCTTCCTCCACCAGAACAACTGGCCGAGCCCAGCAAGAAACGCGATCCCGATAGCTAACGGAATCGTCCATGCGTTATAAAATGCGATGGGCACACCGCTTGGATTGTCGCGGAAAATCTTCCCGAATATCGGAGCGCTCGTGCCAAGAATGATGACCAGGCCAGTCATTGCGAGGAGCAACGCGCCGGTGAAAATCATGCTCTCGCGAGAGAGCGTCGCAGGGGGCGTCTTGGGCGAAGGAAGCTCTTTGTAGCGAAACGCGAAGAGCCCGAATCCAAGCACGCCGATACTCAGAATCCACAGCAGAAGCTGATTGTACAGGCCGAGGTCGACAAAGGAGTGGACGGAGACATCCCCCAAAATGCCAGACCGCGTCAGAAACGTAGAGTAAATGACGAACTGAAACGCGAGGACGGATAGCAGCAGTGCCGCTTTGTGCCCGCCACTGGTTTTTTTCTGCACGACCATCGAGTGCAGGGCCGCGACGCCGAATATCCATGGGACGAGCGACGAGTTTTCGACGGGGTCCCACGCCCACCATCCACCAAAAGACAAAGTGACGTACGCCCAGTATCCGCCCATCATGATGCCGAGGAACAACACGCCGCATCCCGCCAGCGACCACGGCAACGCGGGTTTGACCCATTGCGTGTACTGGCGCTTCCACAAACCGGCGACGGCGAACGCGAACGGCACCATCATCAGCGTGAAGCCTACGAACAGCGTGGGCGGATGGATGACCATCCAGGGGTTCTGCAGGAGGTCGTTGAGCCCTTGCCCATCCGGGGGAATGAAGCCAGCAACCTGCAGCATCGGGGCATCGGGGAACTTGGCCGCCAGCGAAATGAACGGCGAAGAGCCGATGGCCAGCGGGCCAAGTTTGATCCCTACGATCATTGAAATCAGGAAGGCCTGGCAAAGCGCTACCACGGCCATCACGGGCGCCTCGAAGTACCTGCGCTGGGCAATGGCGCCTTCGTTAAGTCCTTTCGTGCGGGACGCCCACCAAAGTAGCGCGCCTCCGACAATCGTGGTCATGATTATCCAGAGGGTGAACGATCCCTCCTGCCCGGCCCAGAACGACGAGAACGTGTAGTGCCACGGCATCGCATGGGAGGTGTGCTGGTATACGTAGGCGTACTCGAACCGCCGCCCGAACAGCAGCATCCACATGATGACGGACGACGTGCCGATGCAACCAGCGATCACACCCCAGCCGATCCTACCGTATCGTTTCCAAACGACGGCGTCTTCCCCACCCTTCGCGGCTTGGAAAAATGCGAGGCCGGAGGCGATGCATGCCACGAACGCGATCAGGATGGCGAGCGAGCCGATGGTGCCGAGAATCATTCGAGGATGACCGTCAAAGAATTGGTGAGACCAGCATCATACGCGCAAGTTCTGGCAAATTGCCTGCGTTCACGGAATTTTGCTGGCACGTCTTTCAGGCAACAGAGATAAAAACAAAAAACGCCCCCCGGCCATCTGGTCGAAGGGCGTTTGGGCGCCGACTTTTGTCGGAGCCAAAGGGCACCAGCCTGCGGCGGTGTAGAGCGAACCCTCGCTTAACACGGTGGGAGCCGCCCGAATCCTCTCGCCTACCACGGTTCCCCGCAATATCGCGGGGGTGATCCTGCCTAAGCAGAAATGTGGGCTGATGGTCAGATTCTGAGGCTTGCTCCCGTTTGGAGCATTGTCAGGGTCGCATCATGATCCGCAGACCGGTGAATGCGAACGGCGAACGCATAACGCCCGCCGCGCATCGGCAATATAGAACTTCTGCGCGTCGTATCGGCGATTTGCTGGGCAATTCGAAGTGGGCCCTTCACCTATTGAACTGCCCTCCCCCCAGCCCTCTCCCAACGGGAGAGGGGGATTCACTAGAAGGATTCTCAGCCCGCCAGCACTTTGTCGAGTTTGGCCGTCAGGGCTTCGGCCTCTTCCACCGCTTGCTGTTTGATCTGATCGACATCGGAACGCGTCGCGTATAGCTCGCCAGCCATTTCCAACGCGCCGATAACCGCGTGCGTGAGATCGGGCTGGGTCGGGATATTGTTGCGAAGCCTCGTGAGCCGTTCGTCGACCATAGAAGCGAGGTGTACCGTATACGCCTCGTCCGCAGGGGCCACGCGGAGCGGGTACTCCCGCGAAAGGATTGTCACGCGTATCGACTTGGAATCTGAATCTGCCATGGTTCTAGTGGCTTCGTTGAGCGTTTACGCGGCTTCTACTGACTCCCCAATCACGTCATTGATCGTATTGATGAAGCCCTGGACTTTCGCTTTCAGCTCCTCGGGTGTCTCCCCGTCTGTGAGAATCAATCCGCCACCACTACCTCCGCTAGCCTCCAACTCCTTTACCTGCTCAGAGAGTCTGGCATTCTCCTTCCGAAGTCGCTCGATTTCACGCACGGCCTTGCCGACGCGCTCGCGCAAGTCAGCGAACGCTTGAAGATCCGCAAGGTCGGAGGGTTCGTCCGGGAAAAGGCTCTTGGCCATGAGCAAAGGGTTAAGTCTGGCGGAATATAGCCGTGAGGCACTCAAATGGCGATGATCGTCTGAGAAACCGTCACGCCCGAAGCTGAGCGCCGTGATCTCGCCCGAGCGCTTTTACGACCTTCTTGATTCGGCCATCAACCTCTTCATCGCGCAACGTTCGATCGGCAAGGAAGCGCAAGGCGAACGCGACGCTTTTCTGCCCGCCTTCGATGCGAACTCCCCGATAGAGATCGAACACGCGGACGGATTGAAGAAGAGGCCCGGCAGCCTGTCGGATCGTTGCGAGGAGCGGGCCGACGGGTTGGGTATCGGGCACCACAACTGCAAGATCGCGGTCGACTGCCGGGAACCGGCTGATGGGTGCGTAGCGGACGTTGTTGTCTTTCCCGGCGCAGGCGAAAAGCACGTCCGCATTCAGTTCGGCAACAAAGAGCGGCGCCCGCAGATCGTGTGTTTCGGCGAGTTCATCCGAAATGCGGGCAATGACGCCGACACGCTGTTTGCCGACGTGGAGTTCGAGGCGGTACTCAGTAAGCGCGTTCGGTTGGGTGGAAGGTGTTTCGGTGATCTCGGGCAGATCCAACGTGCCGAG
>JBBKWZ010000039.1:0-2587 GCA_037969195.1 Rubricoccaceae bacterium
GCAAGTGGGTTGGGCAATCTGTCAGGCCTGAGAAGAGAAGTGCGTAACGACTTCTCTACCGAACATAGTGTCCTTTGCTGAGATTTGCTCCGCCTTTCCAATTTGCGGCGACCCCGCGCCCGAATCTGGCTGGACTCCGTCCCACGAGAAAAGTGTCTGACCAAGTCTTTATTAGCTCCAAAAGGTCGGACCAATACCTGTGGCTGCCCGCGGCTCTGTTGCGGAGAGGGAGGGATTCGAACCCTCGGTACCCCTTGCGGAGTACGCAGGTTTAGCAAACCTGTGGTTTCAGCCACTCACCCACCTCTCCGGAGGGCATGGAAAATAGGAGCCGCCGCCACGTTCGGCCAAGTGGATTTTGTCGGAACGCGGGCTAGGCACGAATCATATCCATCGCTCTTTCTGCAAGGGCCAGGATCGTTAACGAGGGATTGGGGCCTAGAGTGACGGGAATGATTGAACCGTCCAGAACAAAAAAGTCGTCGTAGCCAAAGACGCGGCCTGCGTGGTCTACCACGCCTGTTTCGGCGTTGTCGCCCATTGGCACGCCGCCCAGGTTGTGCGGCACTTCGATGCGTTTCAATCTTCTCGCTATGAAATTGGGGATGTAACGCATGTCCACGGCTTGGGCGATCAACCGACCGAGACGGTCAAGGTCGTCGTAGTAGGCCATATTGTCTTCCAGCGGATAGTCTATGACGGCTCGACCAACGTCGTCGAGCTCGAACGTCCCCACAGCGTCGTCGCGGCCCATCTGGAGGAGCGGCACAGGCCACGAGCGTGCGAGCAGCTCAAAAGGTGGGACGAGGCGTTCTAGTCCATTCGTAAAACGGACGATTTTTCTGTACGTGCCCGGCCTCCACAACCCAAGGCTACTCAGTAGAAACGACAGAAAGAATCTGATTGGCGTCGGGTAGCGCCCACCCTCGATGTAGACACCCTGTTGTGAGCCATCGCGGTGACGAAAGCGAATGTAGTCGCTGTTTGTAGTACCGATGTCGGGGTCTATCTCGGACCGGGAGCGGATGAGCCCGATTGCGTAAAGCGCTGCGCCAACGGCTGCAATGCCCCAATTGCGTATCACCAACCCTACGGTGACAGCGGCGAGGCCGCCCCACGAAAGCCCAAGCCCGCGCGTGGAAAGCATCATACTGACATAGTCGCCGTTGGAAGTGTACCGGGTACCGAGCGCCGGGCTCAGGCGGTCGAGCGTGCCGTGCACGTCACGGTTTCGGAGAAGCAGTTCAGTCGAGCCGATGCTCCCGGCGGCGAGAACGAGGCGCCGGGCCGTAACAGACCCGGCGTGCTCCTCCGCCCCGCCCTCGGCATCCATGCCACGTTGGCGGATGTGGACCCGCCAACCCCCGCCTTCCAACGGTTCGATGCGGTCGGCTTGGCAAAGAGCGCGGATCTCGGCACCATGCTTTTGCGCCAGGAAAAGGTAGTTGCGGTCGAGACTGTTCTTTGCCTCGATATCCCCACCCAGAACTTTCTGCTCGCTGGGATCTGAGTACCGCTGAGGAGCACCGTGCTTATTGGTGAACGCAGCACCAGGTTTCCCATCGGGTGGTGCAAAGCTGATCCCAAGGTTGATGCGCCCGAAGTGCTCCACACGCTCCGGGTTTTCTTCAGCAACCGTTTCCTCGGCCTGACAAAGGAGCTTGACAGCTCGGATATCGCCGTACGGTGGGTAGTCTGGATAGAGTTGTGCATCCAACATCTCCTCTGCACGCTCGTAATATGGCGTCAGATCGTCGTTGCGAATGGCCTCCGGAAAGTCGTCAAAGAATTCGCGGCGTTTGAGTGTGGCGGCGTAAACGTGGGAGCCGCCGCCAACGGCTGCAGCAAGCCATGGGATGACGTTCCGACCGCGCGGCCGCAGTTCGTTCATACCGTAGCGGCCGAGCTTCGGAATCCAGAACATGTCCAGATCGGGTTCGAAGTCCTCGCGCGAAACCCAATCGCCGCGTTCGAGAACCATCACACGTTCGCCGGCCTCAGAAAAACGGAGCGCGGCCACGGATCCTCCGAAGCCCGAGCCGATAACAAGCACGTCGGCGTCGAATGAGGAGATGTTCATACATCGTGCGGCTGTTGGTGGTAAGCCCTTCGGCGGCGCACCTGCTCAGGAATAGCAGTGCCGAGCTTTTTCCACACCTCCGCAAGAGAAGCGGCCGAATCGGGTTCATCGAACAGCCGCTGGCTAATGGCCTCGCCAAAAGCATGCGGTGCTAGCCCATCTGGATACTGAACACGGCAGACGAGTTCACCACCATCGGGACCATCGTTGAACAAACGGAGTGCAGCTACATCGAGCGCTTCGTTAAGGAAAACGATGGAAGCACCACGCTGTTGACTAGGTTCGGGGAAGTCCACGGTCCACCCGCCAAGGTTGTAAACAGCCATTTCCCCTCCGTCAGGTCCATCCGTCAACTTCTCGAAAGGCTTGTGTGTATGGCCCCAGAGAACGGAGAGTTCAGTCGGTTGGCAACCATATGTTTGACGAATTTGAGCGAGACAAGGCCCGAAGAGATAGGCTTTTAGTCCCGCGAGAGTCTCCGGGCTGCATTCCTGCGCAGTCTGGTAA
>JBBKWZ010000040.1:0-11065 GCA_037969195.1 Rubricoccaceae bacterium
CTCTCGCTCCTCGCCGGTCCGTCTCGATCGAAGACGGTACCTCGCACGACCAAGACCACAGCGCCTGGTCCAGACGCGATTTCCTCACACATACTGCAGCGGCAGCCGGAGGCACCGCATTTCTGCTTGGATCGACGCCCGTCTACGCCTCGTCGAGCACCTCGCTTTTGCGCGCGTTGGCAAGTATGGACACCGACCGCATTCTGGTGCTCATCCAGCTAGGCGGAGGAAGCGATGGGCTCAACGTTGTCGTCCCAGTCACCAACGACCGCTACTATGAGGTCCGGCCAACTATTGCCGTATCCCCGACGAACACCTTCGCTCTGGATAGCGACTATGGATTGAATGGCGCGATGTCAAGCCTTGAGCCACTTTGGGGTGAAGGGAACATGGCCGTCGTCCACGCTGTCGGCTATCCCAATCATAACCTCTCACATTTCCGTTCCACGGATATCTGGGCGTCGGCGTCAGGCTCGGATGAGACGGTCAACACGGGATGGACTGGTAGGTATCTCGACGAGGAATACCCTGACTACGTCTCCAATCCGCCAGAATACCCTGTTGCGTTGCGCATAGGTGGAGCGACGGGCATGCTGCTCCGCGGCGAAGCGACAAGCATGGGGATGAGCTTCAGCAATGCCGACCAGTTTGACCGGCTTGAGGCAACTGGAGAACTCTACGACGAAAGCGACGTTCCGAATAACACATTTGGGCAAGAGCTTTCCTTCGTTCGCTCGGTTTATAACGCCTCGCTTCGCTACGTCGACGCCGTAGTCGACGCCGCTGATGCTGGCTCGAACGATCCGAATGCGAATTACCCAGGTGGAGAACTGGGTGACAGCCTGGCGATCGTCGCGCGTTTGATCAAGGGTGGACTCCAATCACGGCTGTACGTCGTTGCCCACGGTGGCTTCGATACGCATTCCGATCAGAATGATCGGCAACCAGCGCTCCTACAGTCGCTGGCAAACGCCGCCGCCGCATTTCAGGCTGACTTGGAATCGGGAGGACGCGATCAGGACGTGCTCTCCATGACATTCTCCGAGTTCGGGCGACGCGTCGAGGAGAACGGATCGCATGGCACCGACCATGGAACCGCCGCGCCACTCTTCCTCTTTGGCGGAGGCGTCGAGGGAGGTATCTACGGCGAAGGACCGGACCTGATCAACCTGGACAACAACGACAATCTCTTCCACACGACGGATTTTCGTTCGATTTATGCGACGGTGCTTCAGCAATGGTTCGGGCTTACTCCGGCTGTTTCAGACACGATTCTGGGTGGCAGCTTCACCCCCCTTGGCCTGATTACGGTCTCAGCTGAGAATCCCGTTCCATCGCTTCCAACTCAGTTTGCTCTCGAACCGGCCTATCCAAATCCGTTCGCGCACAGCACCACGCTTGCCTTTGCAATCGATCGGCCCGGACATGTTCAGATCACCGTTCTCGATGTTCGGGGCCGCGTCGTAGGACGCCCGGTGGATGGTCCACGAACCGCCGGTCGCCACACCCTGCGTTTCGATGCCTTTGACCTCCCTAGCGGTACCTACTTCGCCAGAATCGAAACGTCATCCGGCTCCCAAACTCAGCCGCTCACCGTTGTTCGATAACACTATCCGCCAAAACCGTCCCCCATCCAAACTCGATATGTCCCGCCTTCTTACGCTCGCCTTGTGCGTCGGCTTCCTCGCTTCCGGCTTGACCGGTTGCGATAGCGCCACTCCTTCCGACGACCCGAATAATCCCGGCCCGTTCGTCCCCGGGCGGGCCATGCCCGGCTACCCCGTCCCCATAGACAGCCTCTGGGGCTTTGCTGACGTGGAAGGACGGCTGACCGTTGAGCCCCAATTTGACTACGCGGACAGCTTCTACGAAAACCTTGCGGCAATTCAGCAGGGTCTTCTTTGGGGTTATGCTGACTCCTCCGGGACGGTCGTGATTTCTGCGCAGTTCGACATCGCCGGCCGATTCGCTGATGGACTCGCTCCGGTGCGCTCAGGAAGCCTGTGGGGATACGTGAGCGCCAACGGAACTCAGGCCGTACAGCCCATCTATGATTCTGCACGCATGTTCTCTGAAGGACGCGCGGCAGTCAAGTCAGGATTTTCCTGGGGGTTTGTTGATACCGCTGGCTCCGAGGCCATCGCACCGCAGTACAGCGCGGTCGGCGATTTTTCGGAGGGCCTCGCTGCCGTCGAGACGCC
Organism: Rubricoccaceae bacterium; assembly: GCA_037969195.1. Taxonomy (GTDB): domain Bacteria; phylum Bacteroidota; class Rhodothermia; order Rhodothermales; family Rubricoccaceae; genus JAHEJB01. The sequence goes on from JBBKWZ010000040.1 coordinate 2,202, forward strand.
TTCAGGCTGGAGCTACATCGGCTTGGGTGGAGGAACACAGATCACGGGTCCATTTGCCGATGCAGGAGAATTTTCTGAAGGCCTTGCACCGGTCCTAATTGGCGAATCCTGGGGCTACATCGACACGAGCGGAAGCATCGTGTTGAATCCGATTTACGACGAGGCTGGCTCTTTCCATGAGAGCGCAGCGCGCATCCGCGTGGACGAACTCTGGGGGTTTATCACAACCTCGGGTGACTTCGTCATTATGCCAAAGATCGCGTCCGCTGGCGATTTTGCTGAAGGCCGCGCCCCTGTCCGGTTCAATAATGACTGGACGTATGTGAAGCGGTCAGATGGCCTAGTTATCAACAGCCCGACGTATGACGCCGCCGGGCCATTCCGTGGCGGTCTCGCTCAGGTTACCGTTGACGGACATATTGGCTACATCGACATATCCGGCGATTACGTCTGGTTTCCTTCTGAATAACGCCGCCTCGCCAACCCTTTGACACCCCCCGCTATGAAACCGATTCATTTTTGGGCCGCACTCTTCTGCGCCGCTCTGATTTTGCCAAATCTCGCCGGCTGCGATAGCGCAGCTCCCGCCGACCCCAATGCCAACCCTCCCGGTACAGCTGACGTTGCGCTATATCCGGTTAACCGTGACGGAGGTTGGGGCTATATGGACCCGACTGGCCGACTCGTCATTCAGCCTGAATATGGAGAAGCCTTTCCTTTCTCGGAAGGTCTCGCACCTGCGTCGAAGTGGGTTAGCGGTCGCGGTACCGTCTGGTTCTACCTCCGCGAGAACGGTTCGATCGCATTTGATATCAGTGCCAACGATGCTTATCCGTTCCACGACGGCCTCGCTCGCGTAAAAATCGATGGGCACTGGGGCTTCATCGATTCGACCGGGACATACGTCGTGAATCCGTTTATGGACGCAGCCAATGATTTTTCCGAAGGGCTCGCTCGCGTCAAGACGACGAGTTGGCGTTGGAATTTCATGGACACCAATGGTTCTCTGATTATCGAAACGGATTTGGATGACGTCCAGGACTTTTCAGAAGGGCGCGCGCTCTACGAAGAGGATGGCAATTGGGGGTATTTCGGCCCGTCTGGCGAAGTAGCCATCACTCCACAATTCGATGAGGCACGCTCGTTTTCCGGAGGCCGTGCCGCCGTGAAGTTGGGAGAAAGCTGGGGATTCATAGGGGCGACTGGTCAGTTCGTCATTCAGCCTCGCTTTATTTCCGCAGGAGATTTTGCGGAAGGCCTTGCACCTGTCCGCACGGAGAACTCGTGGGAATACGTTGACGAAACGGGCGCTCGCGTTATTCCTCCAAGTTTTGAAAGCGCTCGCGCCTTCAGCGAAGGTCGCGCTGCAGTGATGCAAAATGGAAGCTGGACGTTTATTCGACCTGGTGGCGGCACGATTCGCGCTGCTGAGTTCGACGAGGTCTGGGACTTCGAAGGAGGTCTCGCCGCTGTCCGTATCGGCGAGCGCATCGGCTACATCAACCTCGAAGGAGCCTACGTGTGGTTTCCGGAGAACTAAGTTCTCAAGCCATGGCACAATAACAAAAAGCCCCGGCCTCCGCGATGGAGGCCGGGGCTTCTGTATTCTTGCTAGCAGAGCGCCGACTTAGCGTCGCCGGTCGCCGCTACGTCCGCGACCACCACCACCACGGCGGTCGCCGTTTCGGTTGCCGCCTCGGGCCTTGTGCTCTTCACGTTTGCGTTGCATCTCAGCCTTCTCTTCCTCAGACGGCTCTGGGAGGTACGGCTTGCGGCTAACGCGGAGCTTGCCGTCGTTGCGCACCTCGATGAGCTGAACCTGGATCTTGTCTCCAATCTGGACGTGGTCCTCTGGATTCTCAACGAATCCGTGGGCCATTTCCGAGACATGGAGCATCGCTTCCTTACCGGGCATGATCTCAAGGATCGCGCCGAAGGGAAGCAGGTTCTTGACTGTGGCGTCGTACTCTTCGCCGATCTCCGGCTGAGAAACAATGCCTTTGATGAAGTCAATTGCCTTGTTGGCCGAGTCCATGTCGGTCGATGAGATCGTGACGAAGCCCTTGCCATCGCGCTCGTCAATATCGATCTGAGCACCAGTCTCCGCCTGGATACCCTTGATGATTTTGCCACCAGGCCCGATGATCGCACCGATGAAGTCGGTATCGATGATGATCTGGATCAGACGCGGAGCTGTAGGTGCAAGCTCCGGACGCGGTGCGTCCAGTGTCTTAGCCATCTCGTCGAGGATGTGATGGCGACCGATCTTCGCCTGGTCCAGCGCCTGCGACATCGTCTCGCTCGCTAGGCCATCGATCTTGATGTCCATCTGGCAAGCCGTAATACCATCTCTGGTACCACAGACCTTGAAGTCCATGTCGCCAAGGTGATCTTCGGTTCCGAGGATGTCGCTCAGTATCGCGATCTTATCGTTTCCTGCGATGAGGCCCATTGCGATACCGGAAACCGGCTTCTTGATTGGCACACCCGCGTCCATTAGTGCCAGCGAACCGCCACAAACAGAAGCCATCGACGATGAACCATTTGATTCCAGAATGTCTGAAATCAGGCGAATCGTGTAGGGAAACTCTGTGTCTGCCGGAAGCATTGGCTTAAGCGCGCGCTCGGCGAGGTAGCCGTGCCCAATCTCGCGACGGCCAGGGCCGCGCATGAAGCGAGCCTCTCCAACGGAGAATGGAGGGAAGTTGTAGTGGAGATAAAAGCGTTTGTCCTCTTGGTCGAAGACCTGATCGACCGCCTGAACATTGCGACCAGTGCCAAGCGTGACCTGAGCCAATGCCTGCGTTTCGCCGCGTGTGAAGACGCACGATCCGTGAACGCGCGGTAGGTATCCTACTTCGCTCCAAATCGGCCGAACCTCGTCTGTGCCGCGATCATCGATCCGAAGACCCTCGTTAAGGATCAAGTCGCGCATGACTCCAGCCTCAGCATTCTTGTAAGCGTTCTTGTAATCGCCTACGCCAAAGCCGTCTGCATCCACTTCAATGGCATCGTCGCCGTCACCGAAGACGTTGTCGATCATCTTGTTACGTATGTCTTTTATGCCAGAGTAAAAGGACTCTTTGGCGTATGGAGCACGTATGTGTGCTTCAATCTCACCGCCTACCATTTCCCTGATCTTCGCCACGAGGCCTTCGTCAGGCGCAGTGGTCGTGTACTCCATCGGGGTGATGGCGCCGCGGTCTGCTTCAAACTTGGCCTTGAATTCCAAGAGCCCCGCGCAGATGGTCTTGATGTGCGTGTGTGCGAACTCAAGCGCGGCGACCATGTCGGCCTCCGAAACTTCAAGCATCTCGCCTTCCACCATCACGATGGCGTCAGCCTTACCAGCGACGATCAGGTCGAAATCACTCGCGGCACGCTCTTCCTTCGTGGGGTAAAGGATGAACTCGCCATCAACGCGTCCAACGCGAACGTGAGCAGTAGGACCTGCGAACGGACCGCCCGAGAGTAGCACGGCAGCACTGGCACTAACGCCTGCGATGCAGTCGGCGTCAATTTCCATATCAGCCGAAAGAAGGAAGTTCAGAACCTGGACTTCGTTGATGAAGCCATCAGGGAAAAGCGGGCGGAGAGTACGGTCGATCAGACGCGAAGTGAGAACCTCTTTGTCCGTCGGACGCGCTTCGCGCTTCATGAATCCTCCCGGGAACGTGCCCGCAGCGGAATAACGTTCACGGTAGTCAACTGTGAGCGGGAAGAAATCCTGCCCAGGGCGAACGTCTGGAGAGATCACGGCGGTGCTCAGCACCATCGTATCTCCAAGGCCAATCACGACGGCGCCGTGAGCCTGTTTGGCAAGCTTGCCAGTTTCGAGGTTCAGCGTTTTACCGGCTACCTCAATTGAATGGGTTATTGCGTTCATTTGGTTGTGTGGGTTGATGATTGCGTGCCCCACGCTCGCTAAGCCTCACCACGGCAGTCTCGCAGGATTGCGGGACATCTGGCCGGGAATCAGTTTTCTGCGGGCCGACGGATCGTGTCGTCGTTATCGGCCGAACCGCAGGCAACTGACTGCCGAACCGTGGAAGTGGGTGTCGCGATGAAGAGCGACGCATAGAAAAGAACCGCTCGTGCGGCTCAGAACAAAAAAGCAGCCCCTCCATTCGGAGAGGCCGCCAGAATGGCATCACTTACGAATGCCAAGTTCCTTGATGACGTTACGGTACCGCTCAATGTCGGTAGCCATCAGATAGTTGAGGAGACGGCGGCGCTTGCCCACCATTCGCAGAAGACCGCGGCGACACGAATGATCTTTGCGGTTGGTCTGAAGGTGATCAGTGAGGTCATTGATCCGCGCCGTGAAGATGGCGATCTGAACCTCTGCTTTGCCCGTGTCCTTGTCGGTGCCGCCATGCGTGGCGATAAGCTCCTGCTTCTGTGCAGTCGTAATCATGTAATGTGGGGTTGTCTCCGCTTTAGATGCGCGATGATGCTAAAGAAGAGGGCAGCCTGCGGCGAACCGCATAACAAATGTTTCTCATAATGCGATCGACGCGATTCGTCAATCTACAACGCGTCAAATTACTTAGCTGAGGACCCGTTCCGCCTGCTTCTGGTCTTCATGAAGCTGTGCCACGAGAGCGTCCACTCCATCAAAGCGTCGTTCGTCGCGGAGGCGCTTGACGAAGTGAACGCGCATTAGCGTTCCGTACAGATCGCCGTCGAACCCAAAGAGGTGGACCTCAGAGTGCACGGTCCCGTCCGTTTCGAAAGTGGGCCTGCGGCCGATGTTCATCATGCCCTCGAGACGTCCGGCGGCGGATTCGACGCGGACAGCGTACACCCCCGATTTCGGGATGAGCTTACGCGGGTCTTCAGCGCGGATGTTTGCCGTTGGAAAACCAATTTGTCGTCCACGCTGATCCCCTTTGACGACGGTGCCTGCAAAACTGTACGGCCGACCGAGAAGCGTGACCGCGCCTTCGACGTCACCATCTTGCCGCAGCGCGTTCCTGATTTGCGTCGACGAGACCGTGACGCCCGTTACAATTTGTTCGGGAATGACATCCACTGAGAAGCCATGCTTCTTGCCAAGCACCTCCAATGTGCTGCGGTCGCCACCGCGATTCCGTCCGAATTGATGATCATAGCCTATCACAATCTCTCGCATCCCAACTGTTTCGAGGAGGATTTCCGTCACATAAGCCTCAGGTTCCAGCAATGAGAGGTCGCGCGTGAAAGGCAATACGACAAAGCGATCCACGCCCAGCGTCTCCAATACGCCTGCTCGTTCGTCCAGCGTCGTGAGAATCGGAACATGGCGCGTCCCGAGCACCTCGCGCGGGTGCGGGTCGAACGTCACAACCGTGGCACACCTATCGAATTCCTTGGCTCTCTCCACGAGATAGGTCAGAATAGCATGGTGACCAAGATGCACTCCGTCAAACGTGCCGGTTGTTAGCACGGATGCGTCGTTTCGGAGAATGCCGTCCGGGCCGAATTCGCGGAGCACTGGTTTCAGTTGATTATTTCGTGTGAAGGTGTTTTCGGCGATTAAGCTAACTGTTCGCGATCGGCGTTTCGCTTTCGTCAACCAGCGCATCCAACTGCCACGCATCGTCTACTCGGTACTCACCGATTGCCTCGCGACGCAGCGCCACGAGGTGCCCTCCTACGCCTAGTTCTTCCCCCAGATCGTGAGCCAGCGAACGGATATACGTGCCTTTTGAGCAGTGAACGAGGAAATCAACGTCGCTGCCGCGACGATCAGTGATATCGAATCGATTGATGGCGACGTGGCGCGTCTTGATGTCAACAGTCTCGCCGCGCCGCGCTTTCTTGTAAAGTCGCTCCCCTCCTACTTTAATGGCCGAATAGATAGGAGGAACCTGCTCAATTTCGCCAACAAACTTTCGCCGAGCTGTTTCAAGGTTTGCCTCCGTAAGGTGATCCGTAGATGTTGACTCCTCCACAGGCGTTTCGGCATCGTAGGACGCAGTCGATTCTCCAAGACGGATTGTGCCGGAATACTCCTTCGGCAATCCCATAAACCGGTCCTGCTCTCGGGTAGCGTTTCGGCCGACCAAGACAATGAGTAGTCCTGTCGCCATCGGATCGAGCGTGCCCGCATGGCCCACTTTCTTGATCCCAAACACCCGGCGAAGCCTGCGAATTGCTCCAAACGACGTGATTCCTTTCGGTTTGTCAATCAGGATTGCGAAACCGTCGGGTAGCTGATCCAACGAATTCGAACGTGTTATGACGGGCACGGTGATGCCTTCAGGCATCGGGTTCACTTCGCCGGTTCCGATCTTTCTTCCGAGTCGCCGGGCGTTTCCTCGTCGACAACGTCGTCTCCGTGGATTTTTGCGAAGAGCGCCTCGATCCTTGCCGCGTGCTGCTGGCTTTCGTCTAAGAAAAATCGAAGCTCCGGGATGCGACGAACCTGATGACGAATTCGCTGGGCCAGCGCCTGCCGAATTTGAATCGTATGGCTTTCCAACCGTTTGAACGCCGCGTTGCGTTGCTCGGGGTCCTCGCCAAAAACACTTACATCCACGTAAGCGACGCCCAGGTCCTTGGTCATTCGCACACCCGTGACAGTAAGCATCGAGTGGCTAGCCTCGTGGAATTCGTTCTGTAGCAGTTCGGCGACTTCCCTCTGAATCATTCGGGAGACACGCTCGGTGCGGATACTCATAGGTCAGAAAGGCAGTAAGGAAATGGGAGGCAGTCAGTTGGTGTGGCCGCTTTCAGACCACCTACCCTCCTGGCCGCCTGACTCAGACAGCCAGCGTCCGCTTCGTTTCGATTATTTCGAAGCCTTCGATGTGGTCGCCGACCTTTATGTCGTTGTAACCCTTGATCGAGATACCGCATTCGTACCCATTGGAAACTTCCTTGACGTCGTCTTTGAACCGGCGCAACGACGATATTTCGCCGTCGTAAATAACCACTCCTTCCCGAATAAGGCGCACGTGGTCGTTTCTGTTGACCTTGCCCTCAATCACATAGGACCCGGCGATTGTGCCCACTTTGGGTACCCGGAATAGTTCGCGAACTTCAATGGTGCCCGTGATCTTCTCAGTCTGCTCTGGCGACAGAAGGCCTTCGAGAGCGTCTCGAACTTCCTCGATGGCATCGTAGATGACCGAATACGTGCGGATGTCAATTTCCTCGCGTTCCGCGATAGCACGCACGCCTGCCCCTGGTCGCACCTGGAAGCCGATAATAATGGCATCCGAGGCAGCAGCCAGCATGACGTCGCTTTCCGTGATGGCGCCGACGCCACTGTGAACGATGTCAACCGCGACTTCGTCGTTGGAAATTTTGAGGAGCGAATCTGAGAGCGCTTCTACCGAACCACCCACATCGCCTTTGACCACGAGATTCAGGTTAGTAAGCTCGCCCAACGCCATACGGCGGCTGAGGTCATCCAGCGAAACGTGGCGGCGCTGGTGCATGGTCTGCTGGCGTTGCAATTGCGCCCGCTTGGCCGCGAGGTCGCGGGCTTCGCGTTCCTCATTCATCACCAACAGTCGGTCGCCCACCTCCGGTGAGCCAGAGAAGCCAAGGATTGCGGCAGGCCTCGCCGGGCCGGCCTCCTCCAATTTGTGGTCCCGTTCGTCAAACATTGCACGGACGCGACCCGATTCCGTACCCGCAACAAAAATGTCCCCGACCTTTAGTGTGCCTGTTTGAACGAGAACCGTAGCGACGACACCTCTACCTTTGTCAAGGCGCGCCTCGATGACGGTTCCGACGGCCTTACGGTCCGGATTGGCCGTCAATTCGAGGAGCTCGGATTCAATGAGGACCTTTTCCAGCAGGTCGCTAACGCCTTCGCCCGACTTGGCTGAGATGAGTTCACACTGGATTTTCCCGCCGTACTGCTCAACGAGTACGTTTTGATCCGAAAGCTGCTGCATGATGCGTTCGGAATTGGCTTCCGGACGGTCCATTTTGTTGATAGCAACCACGATCGGCACTTCCGCCGCACGTGCGTGGTTAATGGCCTCGATAGTCTGGGGCATGACCTGATCATCCGCAGCAACGACCAGGATGACAAGGTCAGTGACCTGCGCGCCACGGGCACGCATGGCCGTAAAGGCTTCGTGCCCCGGCGTGTCGAGGAACGTGATTTCGCGGCCATCTTCGAGCGTCACGACATACGCACCAATGTGCTGCGTTATGCCTCCCGCCTCGCCCGCGACCACATTGCCTTCGCGGATAAAATCCAGCAACGAAGTCTTGCCGTGGTCAACGTGGCCCATGATGGTGACGACGGGCAGCCGTGGCTTGAGATCCTCCGGCGCATCCTCTTCGATCAATTCAAGTTCATCGTCCTGTTCGGACATGAACTCGACTTCGTAGCCAAACTCGTCAGCGAGAAGCACGATGCCATCTGCATCAAGGCGCTGGTTGATGGAAACCATCATCCCCAGTTCGAAGCCTTTTTGAATGACTTCGGAGACCTGGACTCCCATGGCCTCGGAAAGCTCGCCCGTAGAGATGAACTCCATCACTCGCAGCGTGCCAGCCATCTCGTGGATGCGCTGTAGTTCGACCTCTCTCTCGGCAGCGCGCTCATCGCGACGGGCCCGGCGGCGCTTCTGACGAACGCGGCCCGTGGCGCCAGCGGCGCCCGTTCCCAACTTCTGAAGGGTCTCTTGAACGTTGGCAGAGACCTCCGCTTGGTCGACCTTTTTCTTACCCCGTTTCCCTCGCTTGCCGCGTGTCGTGGCATCTTCGAGCGGCGCAGCCTCACTTCTGACGTTTTCGGGAGCGCCTTCCTTGGTTTTCTTCCTGCGCCGTTTACGTCCGCTCTCTATGCCCGAAATGTCCACCTTGCCAATGACCTTCGTTCCGGTCAGCAGGTAGCGATCTCCACGAATTACGGT
>JBBKWZ010000041.1:0-5979 GCA_037969195.1 Rubricoccaceae bacterium
GTGGAGCTGGCGAAGACGAGGGCAAAGAGTGGCATCTCGCGGCGAAACGACAATCCACAGGGCATCGCCACCCGTGAGTTGTTCAAACTCGTTTTCGGCAATGAAAGTCCGTACGCCCGCACGACCGAGTACTGGACGATCGACGCGATATCGCGCGACGACCTCGTTGACTTCCACGCACATTATTTCCACCCGAACAACACGTCGTTGGCTGTCTGCGGTGATTTCGATGTGACGGAGATGGCTGAGAAAATCCGCGCAGCTTTTAGCGGTTGGGACCGAGAGGCCGAATTCCAGAGACCACAGCCGCCGCCCATCGACGCGGATCGATCGAGCACACTTCGCTTTGTCCAAAAGGACGATGTGACGCAGAGCACAGTGCTTATCGGGCACCCTGGCGAAATCCGTCTGGACGACCCCGACTATTTTCCGGTCATCGTTATGAACGAGATCCTTGGCGGCGGATTCTCAAGTCGGCTATTCCAGACCGTCCGAACGGATCTGGGCCTGGCTTACGCAGTATGGGGGAATTACTCCGCCGATTACGAGACGCCAGGTGTATTCTACGCTGGCACTTTTACAAAGAGCGAGAGCACGACGGATGCAGTCCGTGCGATGCAGGATGTGATCGCGTCGATGCGGACGACTGCACCAACGGCGGAAGAACTGGACCAGGCCAAGGAGTCCTTTCTGAACTCGTTTGTTTTCAATTTCGATACGAAGCAGGAAATCCTGAACCGTCAGATGACGTACGCCTACTACGGCTACCCGGCGGATTTCGTCCAGCAAATCAAGGCCGGAGTTGAGGCTGTCACGGCCGCTGATGTTCAGCGCGTGGCTCAGCGGTATCTCCACCCCGACGAAGCTCACATTCTGGTGCTCGGCAACGCCGCCGACTTTGGTGAGCCCCTGTCGGCACTTGCCACAGTGGAAGAGATTGATATTTCCATTCCGCTTACGTCGCCGGATATTCAATTAACTACGCCTGCAGGAGACACGCACGAGGGTATATCGCTACTTGGAGAAGTAATGGAAGCCTTGGGTGGCGCGGAGGCGTTCGCGGTAGTTGAAGCCATTCGATACGAAGCGGGAAATGTAAGCGGTTCGGGCGTCCAGCGAGTGTCATTCGAAGCAGAGGCCACCTTTGCCTTCCCTGATCGTGTTCGTGCCGTCCAGCGCATGCCCATAGGGGAGATCACGATTATCGTAAATGGTTCAGAGGGGCGGATTGTTACACCTATGGGTGAGCAAGCCGCACCTCCGGCGCTCATTCAGCAGGTCCAGGCGCAGTCATATTTCGAGCTCCCCTACCTCTTCGCCCGGGCGGCGGAGTTCACCGCGGCGGCCCTGCCTGATGAGGGCGGGCTCCGTGTGCTTTCCCTTTCAGTTCCCGGACAGAGCAGTCCATTTATAATGCACGTCGATTCCGAAACGGGCCGTCCGGCACGCTTGGCTGGCACACTTTCCGGCATGGAGGGTCCCATGTATGTTGTTGTCGAGTTTTCTGATTACCGTTCGCTTGGAGATCTGATCCTTCCATTTTCGTCGAGGCAGTTCACCGATGGAGAGGAGTCGGGGAGAACAACGTACACGGTCATCGAAATCAACCCTGCCATCGACGATTCGCTGTTCGATCTTCGCGAGTAAGAACACGACAGCGGCGTCCTTCCATACATTCCGGTTTGCTACTGCTGACAAATCGGAGCCGTCTAAGCTTTTGTATCGTGCGTTACTCTATTGCGGTCTGTCGCTGTGGCTGTGGTCATCACCAACGTTGGCGCAGGTCGACGGTGATTCGCCAAACCGGGTAACGTTGAAAGGGTGGGTGCATGACCTGCGAGTGGCTGCGTGGGATCGAGCGGGTTCTGCGGGCGGGCGGTACTTCGACCGAGGCGTTTTTCATTACAGAACCCCTCGAATGGACCATGAATATGATCTGGACATGTTCACCGTCGGCTTCACAATGGCGGAGGACGCTGCCTTTTACGCGTTCGACAATGGCTTCAGATCGCGAGCTATTAGCGTAACCACGTCTGATTTTGCAACGCAGACCCAGATTCATGCGACGACCGCACTAAGCGAACGGATCGCTCTTCGAATTGACAGCGACTTGCAGGATGATCTTCAAGCCAGGCGACTCGCGCTTCGTCTGGGATACGAGATGGAAGTAGCCGAAGGACATACGGTTGGGCTTACGCATTCGTTAGCCCGTGCTAAAGCCGACATGGATATGGGAGGCTACTATCGCTTCGAGAATGGGAAGCACTGGGCGGCCGAAGTTGAAGTTATTGCGCTGGATGGTCTCAATAACATCATTGGTGGGCTGACAGCCTCGCCTTTCAACCGAGATACGCTCAGGCATTACACCGATGCACCGTTCATGTTATCGAGCCGCGTGTCTGTTCCCGTTCTGCCTCGGATTCGTGGAGAGGCAGCGTTTGGCGTTCAGCCCCGCGCAAAGGCGAACATCCGTTCGCTCAACCACGATAGCCTTCGGTTCAACTTCGAGGATGCCTTCTCGTACGCGGGGTTGTTATTGGAAGTCGAGGCTTGGCCCGGCCATATTACCTCTGGTGCCGTTGCCAAGTTTACGTCGTCGACGTCGACCCGAACGGCAGACGCAGATGCACGTAGGCCCGCGAATTACGTGACCCGCCAAGCGTACAGTCGGCTGGGTGCGTTTGCTCTCGGCAATTGGGGGAAACTGCACGCCGAGACCTTTGTTTACTTCGATCACTATGCTGATGAGCAAGAGGGCGAATTGTTCGGCGGCGCGACTGTCGATGGATCCTATTTGTTTGAAGAGCAGCGTACGTGGATTCGTGCGAAAATCGGCGCGATGACGCCGATTGGGGTGGACGCCTCGCTCGCTTATCAGGCAGACCTCAGGACGTATCCTGAAGGCGAAGGATTGGGGGACCGATACTATGCATTCATCCCCCATCGCCCGAATCATCGCCTCACGCTCAGTTTTAGCTTACCGTTTTCGCAGAACGCAGTCTTGGATGGGGGCACAACGTTTGACCTCGATAATGATCACTTTTTTCCTGACCCCAGGTCGCGCAGTCATTACGATGGCACGTACCTGAGGCTGCGCGCAAACTGGTAATCGGCGCATTCTCCTCCGATATTGGGAATACCTAACACCTATCATACTTCCATGCGATTTTTTGTGATTCTTGCCGTCGCCTTCGTCGCGGCACCGCTGGCTGCCCAGGCTCCCTCTGTCATTTCCGTAAGCCCTGTATCGGGCTTCGTGGGATCAGATGTCAGCACAGATATCGTCGCGCAGTTTGATCGGGCGCTCGACCCCTCAACCGTTACGGCTGAGACTTTCCGTGTTTTTGGTAGATGGTCAGGCCCAGCAGCAGGAACCATGTCGCTGGAAGATGGCAACCAACGAATCCGATTCTCTCTAGATGAACCCTGTGCATTCGGGGAAGCGGTCACGGTTAGAATGACCAAAGCCATCACGAGTGCGGGCGGCATGCCCATGGATCACGCCTATTCGTGGGCCTACTGGACGGAATCCACGCGGTTGGAAGAAATCGTTTACCAGGAAGTGTCGTTCCTGAATCTGCGCGAGGCGGGTGAAGGAGCCATCATTAGTTATGGTGCTTACGCAGGCGACCTCAACAACGACGGATGGAGTGATCTCGCCGTTCCCAATGAGATTCCTGCCGACGTCCGAGTTCTGCTGAATGAAGGCAACGGAACGTACGATAGCTTCACGGTTCATCCCTTGCCGAACGGCGCGCTGCCAAGCACCAACGAGGGAGGCGACTTCAACGAGGACGGCAATATCGATATCGCGGTTGGCAACGGAAGCAACGACCGCTTAAGCATCATGCTCGGCGACGGCGCGGGTGGTTTCACTAGCGTAGTGTCCTACGTTGCGACGGGCAATCAAGTGCGTGGGCTCGCCGTGCTCGACGCCAATGGGGATGGTCACGAAGACATTGTTACGGCCAACCGTTCGAACGGAACCCTCTCGTACTTCGAAGGAATTGGGGATGGCACGTTTGCCGCCGCGGTGGGCTTTGATGCTGGAGGCTCCGGTGAAACCTCTTTGGCTCCGGCCGACGCCAACGGCGACGGCATCATGGATTTGTTTGTTGGCGCACTCAACAGCGGTGAGATGATCCTGATGCTGGGCGATGGGGATGGCGGTTTTGCATTCTCCGATCGCATTGACGTCGCTGGTGGCCCCTGGATGTTGGCGGCAGGCGATGTGGATGGCGACGGAGATGCCGATGTTGTCGCGGCAGGATCGGGTGGAAACGTAGCCGTCGTCGTATTTGGTGACGGTGCTGGAGGTCTGGAATCAACCACGAACTATACCGCGGGCGTCTTTCCGTTAGCGATTGACCTTGGCGACGTAGACGGCGACGGCGATCTCGATATGGTTGTAAGCAATTACAGCTCGGGCGATTTCTACGTGTATGCAAACGACGGATTTGGGGAGTTCACCTTGGTTGAGACGATGGACGTTAATGGCGCAGGCTCTTGCGCCGTATTGCACGACCGCGACAATGACGGCGTCGTCGAAATAACCGGGATCGACGAGCAGGATGATCGGCTGTATTTCTACGAATCCATCGGTGTTGTTGCGACAGAATCGCCGAACGATCACGAAATGGATCTGCTGGTTGCCCAGAATCCTTTTCGAGGAGAAACCACGATACGCGTCCGACTCCAGGAGGCGCAGCATGCAAACCTGCGCGTATTCGATTTGCTCGGGCGCGAAGTGGCGGTCCTTCTGGATGCCGCGCTTTCTGCTGGTGAGCGGTCGGTTCCATGGGCGGCAAACGATCTTCCCGCGGGCGTGTACGTAGCGGTTTTGGAGACGCCGTCAGGATCTCAGTCCGTGCGGCTCACGCTTCTGAAGTAGGAGGCTTGCGAGGTAGTGTATTCGGGTGTTAGTTAGGTGACTCCACCAGCCGCTTCGTCCATGCACCCGCGTCGCAAGTTCGTACTCGCCTGTTTTCTGCTTATCTCGGCGTGTAGCGGCCCGCCGGGAGCAGGTAGCGAACCTGGATTGATGGCGGTCTGGATTGGCCTGAACGACGCGATGTCTGCCATGTCGGCAGCTCAGCAAACGACGTGCGAGTCGGAGTTTGGAACGTTGTTTCCCGATTTTGGCGTTCGCGGCCTCGCCTGTGTGGCTGCGGAATTGATCCGTCCCCAGGCACTCATCGCTCGTGCCGGGGGCGAGGCGTTTGAGAGTGGTCCGCACACAGCGACTCGAGAATCGTTTCGGATGGACTTGACGAACGAGCGAGACTTTGGCCACTACGACGAGGATTTCGTGCAGTGGGTAATTGAGAACGGCGTTGTTGGAGAAGGTCGCCCAACTCTTCGGGCGCTAACACAACCTATCTATGAAGGGCACCTCCAGCGGCTGGCGCGGATCTACTGGCTCACCTACGAAGACATGGAAGCCGACCTTTTCCCTGGCTTCACTCCGGCAGGCATTCTGACGGACTACTCGAATTTCCTCGAAGGAGGGTCCATCCCGGAAGGAGCCGAATCTTATGAAGGCGGCTTTTCCGTGTTCGCATTTACAGAGCTGAGTGAAGGGATCCTCCCGCGCATCGATTTGCGCGTCGACAACGACTGGACCGCAAAATATGAGGCGAATACTGCGTTCGGCTTCTGGCTGCGGCGTCGCACGGACGGTACGCTCGCACAGTGGCTGGATGGGTTGGAGCGGCTGTTGGAGACGTATGATGGGGAATGGATGGCAGCACGGAGTTGAGGACGACTACCACTGTTCAAACTTTAATGTGCCGAAGTATTCCGGCAGATGAAAACTGGGCGTTGGGTGGTCCACGAAGGACCATGTGAGCCAGTGCGGATGAGAAGTATTGTCGGCACACTTGTAGAAATTGGCCCTCCAGAAGACGCCCGGGCCGGGCTTGTTGGCTTGCGGGCAGTACTTCTTGATCAAGGCAAACGGCAGTCGGTATTCAAGCGCCC
>JBBKWZ010000042.1:0-10653 GCA_037969195.1 Rubricoccaceae bacterium
TGCACATTCCACAAAATCGCGCTTGACAGGTCGTTTCTGCCGCTTGTGCGTGCTAGGTTCTGAAAATTCCCGCTCTCGGACCGGCGTTTCTTGCCCGGCTTTTCATCCCAGCCTTGCCCACGCAGCTCTCCTTGACGTCGTCGCTACTTCCAAAGAGCCCTTCCCCCGACGAGAAGAATGCGATTGGCGTTCTGGGTGGCCTTGGCCCCTATGCGGGTCTTGATCTCGTTCGTACGCTCTTCGATGAAACCCTTGCTGGAAGCGATCAGGAACACGTACCTGTTGCGCTGATCTCCTATCCCGGCCGATTCCCTGATCGAAGCGCGTGGATCGCGGACCCGGAGTTTTCGCCGAATCCGGTTCCGGCAATGATAGAAGTGCTTCGGCGGCTTCACCTCGCCGGCTGCTCGTTCGTGGGCATCCCGTGCAACACGGCTCATGCTCCAATACTATTCAATATGCTGCGCGAGGCGATGGAAATCGAGGGGCGCAAGATTCAAATCCTCCACATCGTGGATGCCATTGTTGACATGGTAAAAGAGCGAGTACCCAATGGCAAAACAATTGGAGTCCTGGCCACAAATTCTTCGATCGAAAATCGGCTGCATCAGATTGGCCTCAAGAAGGCCGGATTGAGTTCCGTAATCCCAGAACCAGAGATTCAGGAGATTATCCAGGCTTCGATTTTCGACCCCGCTTGGGGGCTCAAAGCCAAAAGTAATCCACCCTCGGAGCGCTCGCGGGCCGTCCTCCTTGAAGGAGTCGAGCATCTTGTGGAAAATGGCGCAGAGGCCGTCATTCTTGGATGTACGGAATTACCGTTGGCCGTTCCCGAATTTGAGCACGCGGGGATCCCACTCATCAATTCGACACGAGCTCTGGCCCGGGGCCTCATCCTGGCAACACACCCGGAAAAGCTTCGCCCCTTGGTCAAGACGCCGACGGCGTGAGTTCAGCAGATTCCTCAAGCGCCGGAAAATTCCCTCTTCGCCCTTTCAGAGCCTAGGCTCCCACATTTTTGTACGTTCGGGCATATAGTGTCGAGGGACCGCATATCCGACAAACCGTAGAATATCGATGCTAAAAGAGCGAAGCCAGACGCTTCAACGCGGATTGTTCGCGGCGGACCTCGTTGTGATCTCGGTCTCCTGGGTGGCCGCGTTCTATATCAGATTTAGATTGTTGGACATCAATTCCGGCAATTCGATTGACGCAATTACGGGGGCGATTCCGCTTACCGTTGGGCTACGAGAGGTGCCGTTTTCGTCCTACGTGAGCTTCCTTCCGGGCGTTCTGGTGCTCTGGGGTGCCATTTTCCTTTTCTCGGGATTGTACGAGACGCGGCGCGCCCAGCGATTGACGCTGGTGATATTTGCCGTTGCCCGAGCTGTATTTCTTGGCCTCGTGGCCTCCATCGCAGCAACCTTTTTCTACAGGGCATTCGAGTTTTCTCGCGTGCACATGGTCCTGTTCGGGGTGATCTCCTCGGTGTTGCTTGTCGGGATGCGCCTTACGATTTACATCATACTTCGACGGGCCCGTCAACAAGGTCGCAATATGCGCCGCGTTCTCATTGTTGGCGCTGGGCAAGCGGGCGATCGGCTGGCCAATGCCTTCCGGAATTATCCCTGGATGGGCATCAATGTGATCGGGTATTTGGATGATTCCAAGCAAGAGCTCTGCCTTGATTCCGCCCTTGAAAAAGATGAGTTCCGCCGACGCGAGCTTGAGATCCTCGGCCCCGTGGACGCTATTGGTGATGTGCTGGACAGCATGCGAGAACTCGGGCGGCCCATCGATCTCGTATATGCTGCGTTGCCATTGACTGCAGCTGACAAGATTGAGCACATCGCCGACGCCGTTTCCCGACGTACGGCACACATGTGCCTCGTTCCCGACCTATTCCATCTCGATCTACTTCTGAATAGCCGTGTCTCCGACATTGACGGCCTGCCCATCATCCACTTGATTGACGAGGCTCCGTTTGATATCCGCCAAATCGTTAAACGCGCCGTGGATGTCGCCTTTTCCGCAATTGCTTTGCTGTTGCTTTCGCCTATTCTGCTCGCAATCGCGATCGCCGTCAAACTTTCGTCCCGCGGACCGGTCTTTTACAAGCAAGAGCGCATGGGCTTGAACGGACAAACATTCACGATGCTCAAGTTTCGTTCAATGCCGGTCGGTTCGGAGCGCGAAACGGGAGCCGTCTGGGCCGAAGAAGGCGAGAGTAGAGCGACTCGGACAGGCGCGTTCCTCCGAAAAACCAGCCTGGACGAACTCCCGCAGTTTATCAATGTGCTGAAAGGAGATATGTCGGTGGTTGGGCCGAGGCCGGAGCGGCCTGTCCTTATCGAGAACTTTCGTCACGAGGTGCCCGGCTACATGCTCCGCCACAAAATGAAAGCGGGCATCACAGGCTGGGCACAGGTCAACGGCTGGCGCGGAAATACGAGCCTTGAAACTCGAATCGAGTACGACATTTACTACATCCAGAACTGGTCGCTTTGGCTTGATGTCAAGATCATGGCGTTAACCGTGGTCAGAGGGTTTGTCCACGACAATGCGTACTAGGATGTGAAAAGGGAGAATTAAGAAGTGCGATTCCAGGATTGCCTCCCTTTTCTTCCCACCCCGTCCCCATTCCATGCTTTACCTCCAAAACATTTCCCTCGCATTCGGCGGCGACGTCCTCTTTGATGGGCTGACATGGGCAATAAAGCCGGGGCAACGGATTGGTCTGATCGGGCCGAACGGCGCAGGAAAAACAACGTTGCTTCGGATCGTCTCAGGGCAACAGCAGGCCGAAACGGGCGACGTAACGCTGGAGGGAACCACGAGCGTCGGGTACCTCGCGCAAGACGTGCAGGAGATGAATCTGGAAGGATCACCGCTCAGTGAAGCCCTTCACGCCTTCGACGAGATTCGCGCACTGGAAAAAGAAGACCGACGCCTTGCCGCCGAAATGGAGGCGCACCCGGACCACGAATCCGCCTCGTACATGAAGCTCGTGACGCAGTTCGATCGTGTTCATTCGCAGCTTCTCACGCACGAATCGCATACAGTTGAAGCCCGGACAGAAGCCGTGCTGCATGGACTTGGCTTCTCTGTCGAGGAAATGCATCGGCCGCTCAACACGTTCTCGGGTGGATGGCGGATGCGCGTGGCTCTCGCGATGATCCTGCTGAGGCGGCCAACCGTGCTCCTTCTTGACGAACCCACGAATCACCTCGACATCGAGTCAATCGACTGGCTGGAAGGCTATTTGAGCAGCTACCCGGGCGCTGTCGTCGTGGTCTCGCATGACCGCTACTTTCTGGACCGCATGACAACGCGCATCGCGGAGCTAGCCAACGGCGGAGTCGAGGACTATGCTGGCAATTACACCTTCTACCTGCAGGATCGAGAGGAACGCCGAGCGTTGCAGCAAGCGTCGTACGACAACCAACAAAAGCTCATTGCGGAGACCGAGCGGTTCATCCAGCGCTTCCGCGCCAAAGCCACGAAAGCGAAACAGGCGCAAAGCCGCATCAAAATGCTTGAAAAGCTGGAGCGCCTCCAGCCGCCGCCATCCGACGACGCCTCCATCCACTTCCGATTCCCCGCTGCTCCGGCTTCGGGACGCGTGGTCGTTCAGCTCTCGCAATTCTCGAAAACCTACCCCAATGACCAAGGAGGCGATGCAGTAGTTTTCAGGAACGTCGAAGCATTGGCGGTCGAGAAAGGTGACAAGATTGCGCTCGTTGGCAAGAACGGTGCGGGAAAGTCAACTTTGGCGCGGATGCTCCTGGGAACCGAGCCCTTCGACGGGACGCGCGAACTAGGTCATAAAGTCGTGGATGCTTTCTTCGCGCAGCATCAGGCCGAGGCCCTAAACCCCCAATACGATGTACTGGATAGTCTTCGCGAGGTGGGTCGCGGGCAATCAGAAACCGAACTTCGCTCGCTTCTGGGTGCTTTTCTTTTCAAGGGCGATGATGTTTTCAAATCCGTAAGCGTGCTCTCGGGAGGCGAACGCAGCAGACTCGCCCTCGCCCGGACGCTCCTTTCCCCCGCTAACTTCCTCGTGCTCGACGAGCCAACGAATCACCTCGACATCGCGTCAAAAAACGTTCTTGCAGAAGCGCTGCGGCAGTACTCCGGCTCGTTTGTCCTCGTAAGCCACGACCGGCACTTCATCGATCAGGTCACGACTAAGACGTGGTACGTTGAGGACGGCACCGTGAAGCGCTACGTCGGTTCATACACCGATGCGCAGTGGCAGCGCCAACACGGGACGGCAGCGGGCATATCGTCTGTAAAGGCGAATCCAGCAACCAAGGCGTCAATTCCGAAGCCTGCCACCAACGGCTCGAAGGCCAAGGCGCCTGGAGCGAAGAAGTCCAAGGAGCAGAAGCGCGCCGAGGCGGAGGCTCGCAACGCACTCTACCGTGCCACCAAAGGAGACGGCCCAGTGGACATGGGGGCGCTCAATCCCGAACAACAGCGCCGTGCCCTGGATCTCCTCGAAGCTGATGTTATCGCGAAGGAGACTGAGAAGGAGGCCATAGAGCAGGCTCTTGCCGATCCGGACCTCTATCTGCACCCAAAGCGTTTCGCCGCTGAGATGGCGCGGTTCGCGGAGTCCGAGCAGGCACTCAAATCACTCTACAAACGCTGGGAGAAGCTTGCCGAGCAGGTCGCCCAGGCCGACTGACGCATGATCGACTTCACCTGGTACGACGATGACGGCGGCGCTCATGGCGTTCTCAACGTCGGCGGCGAGTCGATCTGGTGGGGCAGCCCCGATGCGCCACCCGGTCGATTTGGTGAGGTGGCTAGGGACCAAACTCAGAAATATTTTCGCGCCTCCGGACCGCCTCCTCCAATATCAGCGGAAATCGAGGAACAACTATGCGCCGCGCTCAACGCGGTCGAAGCCCATGATTGACATCGAATGGCCCGACGGAGACGGAGTGAGTGGCGTCCACACGCGCGAGGGGCATCTGCTTTGGTGGAGTCGTCCGGGCGGCCCGAATGGCCGCTTTGGGGAAGCAGCGCGCTCGCAGTCGTTCACCGACTTTCGCGAGAACGGCTCTGCTGTCTCCTGCCCGCCGGAGATTGAGGCAACGCTTAGGGACGTTTTGGCGGAGAGCGGTAACCTGGAACGAGGCCCGGCACGTTGACGTGTGGGGATTTGGCCCACAACCGAATGCAAGGTTGCAGGCTGTTTTCGATCGACTGCATTAGAGAGATTGCGTTGTTTCATGATTCGCCCTCGCTATGCAGACCAGCATTGAAATTGCCCAGGACGCCCCACTCCGCCATATGCGCCAGTTCATGGCGGACCTTGAACTGGCCGAGGACGACTTTGAGTTCTATGGGAAATACACGGGCAAGCTCCGGCTCCATCTTCTGGAAAAGTTAGCTGACCGCCCCGACGGGCGGCTGATTCTTGTCACAGCCATGACGCCGACTCCGGCAGGCGAGGGTAAGACGCTCACGACGGTTGGACTCGGGCAGGCACTTGGCCTCATTGGAAAGCGTGGCATGATCGCCTTGCGTGAGCCATCACTTGGCCCTGTATTTGGGATTAAAGGTGGCGCTGCAGGCGGCGGATTCTCACAAATCCTCCCCATGGAGCACATCAACCTCCACTTCAATGGAGATATCCACGCCATCGGGGCCGCTCACAACCTGTTGGCAGCGTTGCTTGACGCCCACCTGCACCACGGCAACGATCTAGATTTTGACGTGCGTCAGCCACTCTGGGGCCGCGCCCTCGATATGAATGACCGGGCTCTCCGTCAAGTGGTGGTCGGACTTGGCGGACGGGTGAACGGCGTGCCGCGGGAATCCGGCTTCGTCATCACCGCGGCTTCCGAAATCATGGCGATCCTGTCTCTCGCCAAATCGCGTTCTGACCTCAAGCAACGTCTCGGTGCTATCGTCGTCGGTTACCGTCGAGATGGTAGCGCCATCAAGGCTGCAGATCTCAAGGCGGAAGGAGCCATGGCGGTGATTCTCAACGAGGCCATCATGCCCAATCTCGTGCAGACCATGGAGCACACACCCGCACTTGTTCATGCTGGCCCGTTCGCGAACATTGCCCATGGAACCAGTAGCATCTTGGGCACCCAGATTGCGCGAAAATTGGCCGATTACGTCATAACGGAGGCGGGTTTCGGCGCTGATCTTGGCGCGGAAAAGTTTTTTAACATCGTCAACCGCACGGCAGATTTATGGCCGTCGGTCGTGGTTGTCGTGGCTACTTGCCGCGCCGTCAAGTACCACGGTGGCGTGGCACTCGACAAGCTTGGCGATGAAGACATGGCTGCGTTTGAGAAGGGACTAGACAACCTTGAGGCCCACGTACGGAACATGCAGCAGTTCGGCAGTCCCGTCGTCGTCGCTGTCAACCGGTTCCCCTTTGATACTCAATCCGAACTCGACGCCATTGCCGAGCGATGTCAGGCGCTCGGTGTGCCGTCCGTGCCACACGAGGCGTTCACCCTTGGAGGCGCAGGGGCCGTTGCTCTGGCAGAACAGGTCGTTGCCCTCGCTGATGCGAACCCCACCCCCGAGCCACATTTTCTATACGATCTCGATGATCCCGTCGAAGAAAAGATTCGCTCTATTGCGACGATAATCTATGGCGCCGACGACATCTACATCGATCCGCGAGCGAAGAAGAAGTTGCGCCAGTACGAAGAACTCGGCTACGGAAATCTCCCCGTTTGTATTGCAAAAACGCAGTCGTCTCTCTCCGACGATCCCAAGGCTCGCGGTGTACCGAAGGGTTGGACGCTCACCGTCACGGATGTCTTCCTCTCCGCGGGCGCGGGATTTCTTGTCGTTGTTTGCGGCAACATGATGCTCATGCCAGGGCTGTCCACGGAACCCGCAGCCGTGCATATGGACGTCGACGACCAGGGTGTCATCACGGGACTTTTCTAGTCCCTAAGCAACAACCGACGCGTCCACATATTCGATGAGCGAGCGGAAAATCACCGCCCCATCCTCGGAGCCATTGCCCACCAAGGCTTCGACGCAGCGTTCTGGGTGCGGCATCATGCCCATCACATTGCCCTCCGCGTTGATGATGCAGGCAATGTTGCGCGCTGAACCGTTCGGGTTGGACTCTGGCGTCACGTTGCCTTTGGCGTCGCAGTAGCGGAAAACGACGCGGTTCTCTCGCTCCAACTCATCCAGCGTCGCATCGTCGGCGGTAAAGTTGCCTTCTCCGTGCGCGATGGGAATGCTGAGGACGTGTCCTACTTCCGCTTCGCTTGTAAAGGGCGTCGTGTTGTTCTCCACGCGGAGATGTACATCCTTGCACACAAACCTAAGCGACGCGTTGCGCATCAGCGCGCCCGGAAGTAACCCAGCCTCGCAAAGCACTTGAAATCCGTTGCACACGCCAAGAACGAGTCCGCCGTTATTCGCGAAACGAATGACGTCTTTCATCACCGGCGAGAACCGTGCAATGGCACCTGCACGGAGGTAGTCACCATAGGAAAATCCGCCGGGCACAATGACCGCATCCACGTCGCCGATCGTTTCTTCTTTGTGCCAGACGAAGCGGGCGTCCTGCCCAAAAACATGCTTGGTGGCATGGTAGGCATCGTGGTCGCAGTTAGAGCCTGGGAAGACGAGTATGGCGAACTTCACGGGAGGTCGTTTGGGCGTATGCGTAGGTAGAAGTAATCTACGCCGCCCTTGTTCGTTCGTGTCCTTCAGGGTTGGCCTTCTTCTATTCTCCCGCTCTCCTGTGATCCCCCGCGAGGTATTCCGCAAAATCCGCCACGTTGAGATCCGCACGAAGGGGTTGGTGGAAAACGTCTTTGGCGGCGAGTACCATTCTGCTTTTCGCGGGCGAGGAATTGAGTTTTCGGAAGTTCGACCATACCAGTATGGCGACGACGTTCGTGCCATCGACTGGAATGTTTCGGCCAGGATGGGTGAGCCGTACATCAAGCTTTTCGAGGAAGAACGCGAGCAGACGCTGCTATTGATGGTCGATATCTCGGGCTCGGAAAATTTTGGCTCCAGCGGGACTGCCAAGCGCGACGTTGCGGCCGAGATCTGTGCGCTGCTCGGATTCTCTGCCATCCGCAACAACGACAAAGTGGGACTGCTCCTTTTCTCAGACAAAATCGAACGCTTCGTTCCGCCGAGGAAAGGCCGACGACATGTCTTGCGGATCATCCGCGACCTCTTTGTCCACCAACCAACGTCGCTTGGAACCAGCGTAAAGTCGGCACTGGATCATGCGCTCCACATGCTGAATCGACGTTCAATCGTCATTCTCGTCAGCGATTTTATGGATGCCGACTACGAACGTGCCTTGCGAACTCTGTCACAAAAGCATGACGTCGTTGCCATTCGCCTGCTTGATCCACGAGAAGAAGCGTTGCCAAAGGTGGGCTTGCTTTCGCTGATGGATGCGGAAACTGGCCGCCCGGTCCTCGTCGACACTTCGAGCAAACGTGCGCGCGACGCTTTCTCGGCCCGTGCGGCAGACCGCGAAGCCGCTACACAATCTGCGCTGAAGACGGCGCGTGTGGATACGGTGACTGTCCGCACAAGTGAGGATTACGTAGATCCGCTGGTGGCGTTCTTCAAGCGGCGGAATAAGGCGCGACGATGAGGAGATTCTGGATTTGTATAGCAAGCATCGCGTTTGCAATCGCGGTACGTCCCTCTTTTGCACAGGAGGCACGGCTCAGCGTTTCAACCGACAGCGTCTTCGTGGGCGAGCGGTTCGATTTGAGAGTGTCCATCGAACATCCCGCAGGCAGCACCGTCGCTTTTCAGGACGTACCAGATGGCGACGCCGAATCTGGCCCACTGCTCTCTTTTGGCGATGTAGAAGTTTTTTCATCACGGCGGCTTCCGCCTAGACTTTCAGGCACCGTGCGGATCGACAGCGTTGTCTATGAGGCGGCAACTTTTGCCATCGACGGCGCGGTACTTGGCCCGGTCGCGGTCGATTTGATAGCTGATGGCGACACCAGCGTCATCCGCTCGAGTACGATCGTGTTACCCGTGCGCTCCGTTCTTCCAGCAGATCAAGCAGAGCTCCAACCGCCGAGACCGCCCATTTCGTTTCCCGACCCGCTGTGGGTGTGGGTGTCGCTCGGAATCGGCGCGCTGGTCGTTGTAGCATTGGAGATCTGGTTCTGGCGACGTTCGAGACGTAAGGCGTCTTTCGCAAAGCCTCGACTCGCGCCGTACCCCGAGGCCGTTCACCGGATTCAGCATCTTGCTATCCCGGACGAGGAGAAAGCAATCAAGCCCTTCTATGTCGAACTGTCTGATCTCCTGCGGACATACATCGCTCGGTCGCTAAACACTCCAGCTCTGGAACTCACAACAACCGAGTTGACGGACACGCTCTCGTTCGACGAAAGCGTTCCAAAGACCGCACTGAAGAATATTCGCGGCACACTTCGCGTTGCCGACCTCGTGAAGTTCGCAGATATGCGCCCTGATTCTGACGCCCACATGATGGCTTTACGGAAGGCTCAAGAAGCCGTGGAGACGATCGAAGCCAACTTGCATCCGCCGGAAGTTGAGAACGACGACGAAGCACGTGCAGAGATTCGTTCCGAACAAGCCGCTCCCGACGACACCTGACGGCGCCTCACTCGTTCCCAATTCCCGCTTCCCACACCTCACTTCAAATGTCGCCTTTCTCGGATCTTCTTGTCGAGCACTTAGCCACCGCGAACCGCGTCGTTGTGCTGACAGGGGCTGGGATTTCTGCGGAGAGCGGCGTGCCCACATTCCGCGATCCGGGCGGACTTTGGCAGCAGTTTCGGCCTGAGGAACTCGCCAACATTGACGCTTTTCTTCGCAACCCGGCTCTTGTGCAGGGTTGGTATGCGTATCGCCGGGCTGTCGTAGAAGAAGTTCAACCGAACCCCGGGCATTTTGCTTTGGCCGATCTCGAACTTGGTGTTTGCGAACGCGGCGGCGACTTCCTTCTCGCAACCCAGAACGTCGACGGGCTGCATGCCCGCGCGGGCTCAGACCGCATCATTGAGTTGCACGGATCACTCACGCGCTCTTACTGCATCGACTGCGAACGATCTGCCACAAAGGCCGAGCTTTCGGCTATTGAGTCGGGCGAACCTGCTGCGTGTCCATCATGCAACGGACTTCTCCGGCCGGATGTCGTCTGGTTTGGCGAGATGCTCCCCGACGGTGCTTTGGAACGCGCTGCAGATGCAGCGGCAACCTGCGAAGTTTTGCTTTCGATTGGAACCAGCGCTGTCGTTTACCCCGCCGCAGGACTGCCTCTTATCGCGCGCGAGAACGGGGCGTACGTAGCAGAAATAAACCCCGAACGCAGCGATATCGCCTCGCGTCTCAGCGAACATGTCGCTGGAAAAGCAGGTGAAGTGCTCCCACGACTTATTGACGCCGTCCGAGCGTTTGTCTCCGCGTAACACCGCGTCCACTGTTTCCAACCTCTCACTTCCCGCGTGTCTTTCGCCAACCCCATTTTCCTGATCCCCTTGATCGCAGTGCCGCTGCTCGCGTGGGCAGCCTGGAAGCAGGCGCGGAAAACAGCGCCAGGGTTACGATTTTCTGCAACAGCAGATGCCGGATCGCTTCCGAGGACACTCGGAACGCGACTTCGTGGCCTTCCCGCTTTCCTTAGTCTGATTG
>JBBKWZ010000043.1:0-5852 GCA_037969195.1 Rubricoccaceae bacterium
TCGTCCACCATTTCCGTTTTACACACGAACGGCGACGTTATCACAAGCTTTGGGGGACCGGGAAGCGGCGACTACAGCTTCCTTGATCCAGCGGACGTTGACCCCACCAACGGCCTGGATTTGTTTGTCGCGGATATGGGGAACAGTCGTATCCAACGATTCTCGCATGACGGTGAGTTGATTGCGTCTGTTGATGTTCCGGTTGGCGATCCGGTCGTCGTTAATCGAACGAGCGCCACCGAGGGACGGCCTGTGGCTGTGGCGATCGGGCCGGGCGGCGTCCTCTACGCAGTTGAAGCCGAGCGTGACGTCGTGCTCCGCTGGGAAGGCGACCGCAGGCTCTCCAGACTTCTTGGCTTGCCAGAAGATGGCGATGGCGCTCTCGTGGAGCCCCTTGATGTCGTCGTTGCGTCGGACGGGATGGTCTTTGTGGCGGACAGGACGCGCGGCTTGGTCGTTGTTTACGACGGTTTGGGCACGTTTCGAAGGACCATCTCCGGCCGTGCATCTGGAGGTGTCCGCGGCGTGGCCTTGGCTCCCTCGACGGACGGCCAACGTCTCCTTGTGGTTGGGCCGCGTGCCGTGGCGGTGCACAGTGCATCCGGCGGTTTGGTGGACGTTCTTCGACCAGACGTCGCAGTGGACCTAGTTGGTGCTGCCGTGGCAAATGGAGAGCTGTTCGTGCTGACCAGAACGAAGCTTTTAAGAGTCGAGCGGTAGACTTCTAAGCTCGGATTATTGACCCCTGATTAGGTACGTGCCAGCTGGTCGCTGATCGTCGATGCGGTCCCAGAAAGCCTGCCTTTGACCTTCCGTCATGGTTTTCGGGTAGTTGGATTCGTCAAAGATTTCGACTTCCTGATCGGGCGGCAGGTGCGCATAAATAACATCGCGTAGTGATTTTACGAGCACCGGACGAATCTCCATCTTTGTCGGCGACACATCGACAAAAAGAAAGCTGAAGAGGTTGGGCAAGTCCTCATCGTAGCGCAATCCATCATTGGCACCCACTGCCTGAAGTACCGCGTTCTTCACCTCCTCATCGTCGGCGGTGAGTGCGTCGCTCACGGAGTTGTACGCGTCTGAGATTCGGTCGATGAGGCTTCGTTGCTGAACGGCGGAAGCCTGGGCCTCAAGGCGCTCTACGTGATCCTTCCACTCGCGGATGCTCGGAAATATGTCGGCCACCTGGAACTTGTACTGGCTCGGGTCGCCCGGCGGTGCCTCCACACCAGCCCCACCACTTCCGCAAATGAAGTAGTGGGGGAGCGAACGGTGCTCGGCTGCAGTGTCTGGCGAGTATGCGTCAAGGAATTTGCGAAACTGCTGAGGCGTGTATCGCTGGTAGTTGTGGACGTGCCCGCAGACCACTGCGTGGACGCAATCGAACTTGGCCAGAAGCCCGTGGAGCGTCACGAGCCGCACTCCCTTGGCAGTTGAAACGGTTTCGCCTGCCGTAAGCGCCGGGATGTGGAACAGGACGAGAACCTTGCGCCCGTCCGCCTCTGCAAGCATCAGCCTTTTCTCGAACCACGCGAGCTGTGTTGTGTCGCCATCAAGACCGCCCTTCTTCCCGGTGTCGAGTCCAATGACGGAAAAGGGAAAAACACCCGTCGGGTCAGTGAGCTCCCAGAACGAACCGGGCTGCTGCACATATTTCAGTTTGTGTGTCTTCCACAAGTCGTTGTGATCCGTATTCGAGCAGAAGGTTTCGAAAAATTCCCACCCGCCATTTGGGGAGTAGTACTCGTGGTTTCCGGGGGTAGCCCAAATAGGTAGATTCAATCCTGAGTTCGGCTGAAAGAAGCCCTCCTTGTAGTCGCTATCACGTCCCGCCGGGTATGCGATGTCGCCGTTGATGATGAGGAAGTCAGGCTTGAGTGCCACGAGAAAAGGGCGCAGAGCATACTGCGATGTGTCACCCTCTCGCGTATCTCCCAAGAGGAGAAAGCGAAAGCTCTTCTCCTGTTTTAGTCCCGTAAGCAATTCGAATGAACGCGTTCGATCGTCGTTTGGCGAGAGGCCGAACTCCGATTCAAACTTCTTGCGATCCGTCAGCGAGTGGTCGTCTCCCAACTTCCTGTGCGAAGCCAGGAGGACCTCGGCGCGTAGCCAGAAACCCTTTCCACGGTTTGGTCCTGCGTCGGGAAACTCAATGTTGTCCACAATCATCGTATGTCCTCAACGGGGTGTAGCCAGTCCATAGTCGTAGAAAAGCTTGTTCGTGTTGACAAACAGCGCGCGGCCTTTGAACGCCTTCGACATCTCGCGGTAATTCACGTCCAGCAGGTTGTCCTGCGGAACGAAAACACGACTCACGTCTCCTCCGAGGACAGCTTTAAAGTCGCGCCAGACTTCAGCCAGATCTGCCGACAACTCGAAAATGGGCGTTGGGAAATCGCTTCCGTATAACAGGCTCGACGTGGGGAGACGTTTCACGTCTTCGAAGTACTCCCGGCGCATCGGCGTTGCCAGCGCAGAGACATCCGCATAACAACGCCCTCGTTTGCCGGTCGAATGATCGGCGGGATAGGCGCGCAAGTACTTGGCCACTTCGTCCTTTTCATCGTGCTCTAATATTGAGAATGCGGAGGCCCGTCCGATATAAGGCAAACCGCAGTGCCCGAAAATGATTACAGCACCGGCGTCCAATGCTCCCCGGAGATTCTCCTTGATCCGGTCATCGTCTGGCACGAACCACTTCTTGGAGCGGGTTGCGTTGCTGATCTTATCGCGGAGGCCCCACGTGAGGCAGTCGTACCCCTGCGTGCGTGGGTCGGGCGACGGAATGGCGTACTCCGGCCCAACGTGAAGCAGCAGGGGGAGGGCCTTTCCATTTCGGCACGTCGCAAGAAAGTTCAGTGCTTCCGCGACCTTTGGGCTGGCAAGATCAATGTTCTGCGCCGACGGCAGCCACTTGAGGAGAACAGCGCCTTCCCCAACGTACTTCAGAACCCGCTCCTTGAAATCGTTTGCATAGGGGTGAACCGATGCACCAAGTAATACGCGATCACTCTGCTCTCGGAGGTGCAGCACGTACTCGTTGTCGACCCACATGTGTGACGCATCTTCCCGCCGCTGGCCGTCTGGACTGTAAATCGGATCGAGCGCAAGGCATACAACGTGCTGCACTTTCGCCGACTGGTTGATGACCTCAAGCGTCGCTTCAATCAGTCTCGGGTCAGACACCTCACTCGGTTTCAACCTTCCATAAAGAAGGAATACACGATAGACGAGTTGTTTCTGGTACCAATCGGAAAAGTGCCCCCACTTCGGAAACTGGTCGCCCCGCACGCCCACGTGAACGTGCATATCAATCGTGTCATCTACGCCAATTACAGGAACGCTCATGATGAATGTCGGCTGTCGCGGTTACGCCGCGAATAAGACGTTCGAGCAATTTGGGCGACAAGGCGTGCTGGCCGAGTGTGGTGCGCTCTACATGCTTTGCGTTCCGGAAACCGGGGTTTGCCGGATCCCGAACCTCTCTAAACGATAGGAACCAGCACGGAAACTTGCAAGAAGCATTGGGCCTCTACGAGTCGTCGAGAAGGAAATGACGTAATGATGCGTCCCTGGAGCTTTTTCTCACCTTGCACCCAGCCCGTCGCCTCGCTACGTTTCGGCCCGCAACGGTCATTAGCCCATCCGCCCCTGTCGCTCGTTACGTTTCTGACACCACAGACCATCCGGCGTAGCCGCCGATGACGGCCGATGGGGGCTCGAACATTTCTGATCCGACTTGCACTGGTCGTTGTCGCTTTGGCAACAGCGACGGATGTGTTTGCGCAGCCGGGGCTGGGTGCTGAACAGGATTCGCTGGCGATTTTTGGTCCTGCGCTGCAACTACGGCATCCCATCGTTCCCGGCTCTGAAGCGCTCTGGCTTCGTCGCGATTCGGTGTCCACTCCGCTGACTGCCTCGGAGTATCGAATTGACTATCCGACCGGCGCGCTATTGCTCCACCGATTTACACCGGCCGATTCCGGTGCCGTCCTCATTGTTCGCTACCGAGTCCTCGACCTCGGGATTCGTGAGATATACGCTAGGCGGAGGGTAGCCGAAGAAGAGCCGGATACGGCCGGGATGATGCGCGTAATTGAGATCCCAACGGAAATCGAGCGCAACGAAAACCCGCTGTTTGGAACGACGCAACTCACGCGGCGCGGCTCAATCACGCGAGGCATCATTGCTGGCAACAACCGGGATGTGAGTCTCGAATCGGGGCTGCGCATGGAGCTATCCGGGCCGATCACTGAAGACGTTTCCGTGCAGGCTGTTCTAACGGACGAGAACACGCCCATCCAACCAGAAGGCACGACCCAACAGCTTTCCGACTTCGACCGCGTCTTCATTCAACTCGACGCGCCAATAGGGCAGGCCCGCCTCGGCGACGTGGATCTCAGCATGCAGGGTTCGGAATTCGCAGCGTTCAGTCGCAAAATTCAGGGTGCCGCGGTTCAGGCTAACATTCCTTCGTTTGGGCTCTTCACGGGGGGGCGTGTGAACGTCGCAGGTGCCACGACGCGCGGAATATTTCAAAGCCAGGACATCACGGCGATTGAAGGCGTGCAGGGGCCTTACAGATTGCGCGGACAGCAGGGCGAGGAGTTCGTGATTGTCATCGCGGGCAGCGAACGCGTCTATCTCGACGGCATCCTCCTGACGCGCGGCGAAACGAATGATTATGTGATTGATTATGCGACGGGTGAGGTCACGTTCACGCCTCGCCGTCTCGTAACCGCCGAGCGGCGCCTAACCATCGACTTTGAATACACTACCAGCAGATTCACTCGAACGTTACTCGCCAGCGAAGGTGAGGCCGGGTTTTGGCGAGGGGAGAATGACGAAGCCCGGGCCAGCATCGGCGTCGCCGTATTGAGAGAGTCAGATGCCGCCACGTTTGGTGCCGAGTTGGGGCTTTCCGAGAACGATCTCGACGCCATTGCAGCAGCAGGCGACGGGCAGGTTCTGGTGGATGGCGCTGAGCGCGTGGACTTCGATCCTGAGAGCGCCTTTGTACAGTACGTGCGCGCTGATACGGTTTTTGCGGGCGAGACTTACATGATTTTCGTCCCAACCACAGCCACCGCCGATTCCGTTTTCCGCGTTCGCTTCTCCCGCGTTGAGACCGGCGCGGGTCAGTATATCCGTAGCGGGCAGGCCGTCAATGGCATCCTGTTCGAATGGGTCGGCCCAACAGGTGGCGACTACATCCCGTTCAGGCTCCTTCCCAAGCCCGCTCTGCGTCAGATGGTAGATATCCGTGGCGTCGTCGAGCCCGTACGGGGCATGGAAGTATTTGGGGAGTGGGCCGGTTCGACGTTCGATCAAAACTCGCTGTCGTCTTTCGATTCGGGGGATGATTCCGGCCAAGCCTACCTCGCGGGTGTGCGTCTCAAACCGCTGCCGCTGATTTTTGGAGGGCGCGATTTCGGACGGATTACCGCGACCGTCAGCCAAAGGCAGCAAGGCGAGACGTTCACGGGCTTCGATAGAACCCGCCCGGTAGAGTTCAACCGGATCTGGAACCTCGCGCGGACCGGTTCCTCTTTTGGAACGGACTCCCTTCGTGATGTAACAACGGAAGGACAGCTCCGCTGGGAGGCTAGCCCACGCACAAGCGTTCTAGTGGAAGCCGGCCGATTGGCGCTTGGAAGCAATGTCTTCAACGCGCAACGTGGCGCGCTAGAGCTTCGGCTCATCGAGCCTGGGCTGGCCAGCGGTTATCTCCCCGAAGTGGAGTACCGGTTCGACTTCACGTCGAGTGATAATAATGTGAGTGCTCAGAGTGGTTCTTTTCTCCGGCATAGGGGAACGCTCCGCAGGCCCGTAATGAATGGCCGCCTGAC
>JBBKWZ010000044.1:0-14966 GCA_037969195.1 Rubricoccaceae bacterium
ATTCCGACCATTGCGACGTCATTGGAGAATACAGTCGACGTCCATCTGAACGAATACCGCTATGAGTTGGATCAGGACACGTTTGTGGTGGGCGTCCCGTATGATTTCAACTTGATAAACGATGGCGCTGTTGCCCACGAGTGGGCTGTCATACCGCGCGGCGCGGAGACTGAAGAAGCTATGTTGTTCGAAGTGGAAGACGACGAGTTGCCAGCCGGAGCATCACATCGCGCCACTTTTGCCTTTCCGGAAGCAGGCGACTTCGATTTCGTCTGTTTTATGGAGGAGCCGGTATCTCACGATTCCTCGGGGATGAGAGTGCCCATCACGGTGGTCGAAGCCGACAGCTAAACTGGGGCGCTCAAAGTTCTCACCGGCCAGGAAAGCAAATACGACGCCTCTTCGTCGCTCTATATTTCGAGTAGGACTCCATCTATAGAAAAACGAAGAGAAACCATGTCAGGCCACAGTAAATGGTCAAAGATTAAGCGCAAAAAGGGCGCGACCGATGCTAAGCGATCCAAAGTGTGGGCTCGCATCACGCGCGACATCATGCAGGCTGCTCGCGAAGGCGGCGGAAATCCGAGCATGAACCCCCGCCTTGCGCTCTGCGTTGAGAAGGGCAAAGCGGAGAACCTGCCGAAGGACAATATTGAGCGCGCGATCAAGCGCGGGACCGGCGAAATCGAAGGCGCGGATTACGAGGAAATCAACTACGAAGGGTACGCGCCGAATGGTATCGCGTTGTTTGTGGAAACCCTGACCGACAACACGAACCGCACGGTCGCTGACCTCCGGTCTATCTTTTCGAAAGCGGGCGGCAACCTCGGAAATGCCGGCTCAGTGGCTTTCCTGTTTGATCAGAAAGGCATTTTTGAGATTCCAGCGGCTGACCAGACGGAGGACGACCTGTTCCTGCTAGTCGCCGATGCTGGCGCTGACGATCTTCGGAGGGAAGACGACTTCTTCATTGTCGAGACTCCCGTCGAAGCTTTTGGAGCGGTGCAGACGGCTTTGAAGGACGCGGGGATCGAACCCGACGAAGCGAGTCTCCAACGCATCCCAAATACGACAACGAAACTCGACGTCGAAGCCACTTCAAAAATCCTCAATCTCATCGACACGATAGATGAGCATCAGGATGTGCAAGCGATCTATTCCACGCTTGACGTAGACGAAGAGACGCTGGCCGGTATGGTCAGTGGGTAATTGAAAATGGAGCATCTTCGACCACAAGACTATTCTCCATTTCCCGTCCGATATCCTCCATCAACCAAATGATTGTTCTCGGCATCGACCCTGGCACACGGCACACGGGATTTGGCGTGATCGAGATTGAGGGTCGGATCGAGAAGGCGTTGGATTATGGCGTAGTGGACATGTCGCGACAGATGGACCACACACTGCGCTTGGATCGGATCTACGCGACCATCATAGGTGTTATCGACCAATACCACCCGGACGTGTGTGCGGTCGAGATGCCCGTGTATGGGAACAATGCCCAATCAATGTTGAAGTTGGGTCGCGCTCAAGCCGCCGTGATGCTTGCTGCCACGCACCGCCAGATTCCCGTAACCGAGTACACGCCGAAGGAGATGAAAAAGTCGGTTGTTGGCAATGGCAACGCTGCCAAAGAGCAGGTCTGGTTCATGCTCAAAACCATCCTGAATCTCACCGACGAGCGCGGCCTGGACGCCTCCGATGCACTGGGCGTTGCGTTATGCCACGCTCATCGCCTGAAGCAGGTCGGTTCAGGATCGCACAAGAACTGGAAGAGCTTCGTGGAAGCTAATCCGGAACGGGTGAAATAAGAGCTGAGTGCTGAGGCCGACCGACGAAGACTGCACGTCCGCAGACTTGGTCTTCATGACTCAAGCACCATCGCGTGCTCTTACCACGTCGGCGGCTTCCCCGGAGTCGAGCGCGCCCTCGCTCAACTGAACAATAAGATCCGCGATCAACCGCTCTTTCCCAGGCGCATGCGTCCAATCCGGGTGAGCGGTTTCTATCAACGATATCAGAATGCGCAGATAGGGAAAGCGCTCCTCCGCCGACGGCATCTGGCCGATGGTTTGGGCAAAAAGTTGGGCATTGCGCCCAACTTGTCGGTCAAAGATCTTGGTGTCCGAATACATATCGTGCGCTTTCGCGCCCTATAGCGGTGGGGAACCGGATCGTGTATACTACGCGGTCAGAGACGGGTTCATCGAACCTATACACAATTCTCTATACGGCGATTGCCGACCATGAACCTTAGAGAGTCCATAGCCAACTTCCCGAATCCGCGACCGAAGTTTCGGTTGGAGCTCCTGCCCGTGATCCCGCCGTTCTTTCGACGAGCGCGGATGAACAGGGTTGGGCGTGGCGAGCTTGTTTACTATGGCCCCGCGCCCGTTTATTATGGAATTGGCGAGGTGGTTGGCCAGACGGATCGCCATGTCGTTGTGGATTTCCGGGGAACGGGTATGTTTGGCGTGCATCAGGAGACGATGGAAAAACAGTATGTCCTGCCGATCCCGGCGGCGCAGCGCGGGCTGCTTTAGAGCACGGACCGCTTATGAAACCGCTCGGGTGTTATTGCCGAAAAGGATAGAGGTAGATTCCGCGTCCAGTTGATTCCTCCTCTATGCCGCTTCTGAAAGTTGATCACGTCACAAAGCGTTACGGTAAGGTGACTGCGGTGGACGACGTGTCGTTTACGGCGGAGCCTGGGAGGATCTTCGGGCTACTCGGCCCGAATGGGGCAGGCAAAACATCCACGATTCGGATGATCGCCTATATCACGGTGCCTGATACGGGAGAGATTACGCTGGGCGGGCAGCCTGTGAGTCCAACAACGCAGCCGAGAATGGGATACCTCCCCGAGGAGCGCGGACTCTACCGCAAGCTCAAGGTCGGCGAGCAGTTGGTTTACCTGGCACGCCTCAAAGGAATGTCCGGCAAGAACGCCGAAACTGCGGTCCGTCGTTGGCTTGATCGCTTCGATGCCTCTGACTGGTACAGTAAAAAGGTAGAAGCGCTCAGCAAAGGCATGCAGCAGAAGGTACAGTTCATCGCAACAGTCGTACACGATCCGGATATGGTCATCCTCGATGAGCCGTTCAGCGGCCTCGATCCGATCAATGCCGAGCTACTTCAGGAGGTCATCGACGAGCTCCGCACGGGTGGGCGAACCGTTTTGTTCGCATCGCATCGGATGGAACAGGTCGAGCAGATCTGCGACGACATCTGTCTCATAGCCGATGGCCGGGTAGTGCTGAGTGGTCCGCTCCGCGAGGTCAAAAGGCAATTTGGATCCAACACGGTTACGCTCGTTTTCGATGGGCCCGATACCTGGTTGAATGCTCTTGAAACGGAAGGCGCCGTCAACGTGCTATCGCAGACGGAGGGACACGTTTCCGTTCGCCTGTTGAACGGGACGGCTCCGCGCCGCGTTCTGGATGCGGCACTCGATAGCGTAAAGGAGATCTACCACTTCGAGCTTCACGAACCCCCGCTGGACGAGATTTTCAGAATGGCCGTGGGCGGAATGGGAACGCATGCCGAGTTGGAGACCGCATAGCTGCATGCAGAAGATCCTACTCATAGCTCGCTCCGAGTACTTGCGCCGCGTTCGCACGAAGACCTTCGTTCTGACGACGATCCTTGCACCTGTGCTCATGCTCGTTGTCATCGCGCTGCCCATCGCGATGGCTGTGTTTTCGGAGGATGACTCTACGCGGCGCATTGCCATGGTTGACGAGACCGGGCGCTTGTCGGAACCCTTCGTCGAAAGCTTGCCGTCGTCCTACGCGGTGCAAGTTGTGGATCTGCCCGTCGATTCCCTCCGGGCACAAGTGCTCGACGGCCGATTGGACGGCTTCTTTGTGCTACCCGAGGGATTGCTGGAAGGCACCTCCGGTGCTACTTACTACGGACGTGGCGGTGGTGGACTTAGCCAGCAGATGGCTTTGCAGGGAGCGTTGCGCGACGCGGTCCGGCGACAGCGCATCCGCGACTCGGGTGCTAGTGACGAGGTGCTGGCCCTTCTGGACGAGCGAGCCAACCTCGATCTCGTTACCGTCTCGACTGAGGGCGACGCAGCCGACGGAACCATCATTTCCTCGATCCTCGGCTACATGCTGGGCATGCTGATATACGTGGCCGTCCTGATTTACGGGATGATGGTTATGCGCGGCGTGATCGAGGAAAAATCAACGCGTATCGTCGAAATCATCGCGTCCAGCGCGCGGCCATACGAGCTCATGATGGGCAAGGTCTTCGGAATTGGTTTGGTGGGGCTAACGCAGTTCGTCGGTTGGAGTGTCCTGATGCTGGCTATCAGTGCCCTTGTTGGGCCGTTGATGGCGCTGGTTTTCTCGCCAGACGTGATCAATTCACCCGCCGTCTCTATGACGGAAGGAATGGCGACAGGCGATCTTCCACTCGATCCCGCGTCGCTGGCATCGGTGCTCAACCCTGGCCTCCTCATTTCGTTTGTCGGCTTCTTCCTCGGGGGCTACCTGCTGTACTCCGCACTTTTCGCCGCGGTAGGCAGCGCGGTTGAGCAAGAGTCCGACGCACAGACCCTTCAGCTTCCGGTGATGCTGCCGGTCATCTTGCCCGTTTTCTTTCTGCCGTACCTCATTGAGCAGCCGGACTCCACGCTATCCGTCATCTTGTCTCTATTTCCGTTTTCCTCGCCGATCTTGATGACCGTGCGGATGACAGTGACATCAGTGCCGCTCTGGCAGATCCTGCTAGCGTTCGTGTTTCTAGCGCTCGGGTTTATGGTGATGATCTGGATCGCGGCGCGCATTTACCGCGTGGGAATTCTGATGTACGGCAAGAAAGCGACGTTTCGAGATTTGTGGAGATGGGCCCGGACGGCCTGACGAAGGCCTAGACAGGAAGTGAGTAGGTGCGTGTATTGATCGACGGACTCCAAAAGCCAGTGCGTGCCCACCAAATTCCCTTGCGAGAGATAGGGCGTGGCACTATCGTTAATCCTCGTCTCGTTCCTTTACAGATGCTGCGTTGGTTTGCCCATCTGGCTCTTGTCGTGTTGGTATCGGCCCCGGTGGTCAATGCCCAGTACTTCTCGTTCGGAAAGAATCGCGTACAGTACGAGAACCACGACTGGCGGTACATCCAGTCGGAGCATTTCGACGTGTACTTCTACGAGCGGGAGGCCACGGCCCCGGGCGGGCGGGTATTGGCAGATTTCACCGCGCGAGCCGCCGAGGACGCGTACGGACAGGTTGCCGAACTCTTCCAGTACGAGATCACGGACCGCATCCCCATCCTAGTTTATCAGAGCCACAACGACTTCGCCGTCACCAACGCCGTCGAATTGCCGACGTACTCGGAAGGAATCGGAGGCGTAACGGAGCTGTTCAAGAACAGGATCGCCATTCCATTCACGGGTGATTGGCGGGACTTTCGGCGCGTCATACACCATGAACTCGTTCACGCCGTCGTCAATGACATTTTCTACGGCGGCTCGATCCAGTCCATCTTGCAGAACAATCTGCGCCTGCAGATTCCGCTTTGGTTCAATGAGGGCCTTGCCGAATACAGCGCGCTTGGCTGGGATACGCAAAGCGACATGTACGTCCGCGATGCGATCCTGAACAACAATCTGGACGACATCCCCTACCTCCGCGGCTACTTCGCGTATCGTGGAGGCCAAGGTGTTTGGGATTTTGTGGCCGAGGAGTACGGGCGCGAGAAAGTCTCCGAAATCCTGCAGCGCCTACGCCTGACGCACTCCGTCGGTGGGGCCATTCGCGAAGCAACGGGCCTTTCGTTGATGGAGCTTTCTGAACGATGGCACGACGCCCTGAAAGTTGTCTATTTCCCTGAAGTTGCCGCGCGTGAAGAACTCGATGTTGTCGGACGCGCACTGGCGACGCCGGAACGCGGCGGTGGCGTCTACAACGCTAGTCCAGCGATCTCTCCCCGCGGAGACCAGGTTGCCTATGTCGCGACGAAGGATGGGCTGTTCGATGTCTTCGTGGTGGATGCGAGCGGCACCGAACCACCGAGAAAGTTGATTGACGGACAGGACAACACAGGCTTTGAAAGCCTGCGGATTCTTTCGCCGGGATTGTCTTGGGACCCGACGGGAGAGCATCTCGCGGTTGCAGTCAAGAGCGGGTCGAGCGACGCAATCGCGATTGTCGACGTGCGTACCAGCCACACCGAGCACATTCGGATCCCAAACGTCGACGCCATCCAGAGCGTGTCTTGGAGCAGGGATTCGACCCGGATTGCGTTCGAAGGGACGTTTGGCGCGCACTCGGACATTTTCGTTCTCGACTTGGCGACCGGCGACGCCGTCAATCTTACCAACGACCTGTATTCGGACCACGAACCTGCATGGAGCCCCGATAGCGGGAGCCTCGTTTTCCATTCCGACAGGGGCGATCAGCTGGCAAGAGGTGTAGCCACAGCAACAGCTACCGGGCCGTCCGGGCACGACCAGCTTGCCCATGATTACGGTCAATATGACCTCTATCGATTGAGTCTGGATGAGTTCGGGCCGCTCGAGCGTCTCACGTTCGATGAAGAGTGGGACGATACAAATCCCGAATTCGGCATAGACCCCGAGCGGCTCCTGTTCGTCTCCGACCGCAACGGCATCTGGAACCTGTACGAAAAAAACTTGACCACAGGCGAGGAGCGCCCGCTCACGGATCTGCAAAACGGCGTCATTCAGGTTTCTCTTTCGGCGGATGCCGGACAGGCGGCCATCGCCGCACTGCATGAGGGGACGCCATCCATTTACGTTCTTCGTGATCCTTTTGGACGAGCGGAACAGATGCCCGAAACGCTCACGCCGAACGTCTGGGCACAACGTGTTGCTGGTTCGAGTGGAGGAATCGAAGCGCCCTCACTCCTTGTGGCGTCCGAAGCGACTGAGCAACGCAATCCACTCCTGCGTGACGCCGCCGACGGAACACCTTTCGACGAGGATCCGATGCGCCGATCTGCTTATGCGACCAGGGACTCGTCCATACGTGACCATTTCGGAAACCGGATTGGGCTTCTCGCTGACTCCGTTGACACCATGATCGGTGAAACGCATTCAGGGTTGTCCGATTCAGATTTCATCGCTTTCGGTGATTCCAACTTCGTTGACTTCCGCGACTATGATTTCTCTGATGCGTTCGACGATGCCGCGCGCGAACAGTTTGATGACATAGAGGACCGCTTCCGGCCAGCCGAGAACCTCAACCCCGACGGTTCTTTCCGGGTTCGGCGTTACAAGTTGCGGTTCTCGCCCGATCTCGTCTACGCGGCGGGAGCCTACGACACCGTGTTCGGTGTCCAGAGCGTCACGCAGATGCTGTTCTCGGACATGCTCGGCAACCATCGGCTGGGACTCGCCACAAACCTCGTCCTTGACCTACGTAACTCAGACTATCTGTTGAGCTATCAGTATCTCGCGCGTCGAACAGACTACTCGTTTGAAGCCTTCCATCTGGCGCGCGAACTCTCGAATTTTAACCGGGGCACGATATTGCGCTACCGCAACTATGGCCTCGTCGCGGGCGCGAGCTACCCCTTGGACAAATTCCACCGGGTGGATGCATCCGTCTCGGTTCTCGGCGTCTCTCTGGCGGACCTGAACGACCTCGGCTCTCAACCCAACACGCGTGCCTTTTTGTACCCGCGACTCGCCTTCACCAGCGACCGCACCGTTCCCGGATTCATGTCGCCTCAGAGCGGACGGCGCTGGGCGGTTTCTCTGGCTGGTTCGCCGGGGCCGGATGTCAACTTTGCGACGGTTCTTGCAGATGTTCGCCAGTACGTGTCGCTGGGTTTTGGATACACGATCGCCCTTCGTGCTTCTGGCGGCGCGTCAGTAGGGCCGGACCCGCAGATGTTCTACGCGGCAGGCGTCCAGAATTGGATCAACCCGAGCTACAACACGCTCCCCATCGAGGACCCAGACGACTTCGTTTTCGCAACGCCCGTCCTACCATTGCGGGGCTATGGTTTCAATGATGCTACAGGTGATCGCTTCGCGCTAGTCAACGCCGAGTTTCGGGCACCACTCATCGCTGCGCTTTTGCCCGGCCCGATTCCGCTCGTCCCGCTATACAACATTCAGGCGGTCGTATTCGCGGATGCAGGGCTGCTCGCCGAAGGCAGTTTCGATCTTCGTCGAACCGAAGAGGACGGATCGAAAGTATTCGACGACGCCTTCATTGGTGCAGGTATAGGCCTCCGTACAATCCTGCTCGGCTACCCAATCCGCCTTGACTACGCGTGGCCTTTCAACGGCCAGGAGTTTGGCGATCCACGAACGTACTTCTCGATTGGACTGGATTTTTAGAACGGGAAGGCCGCATATCTTGCGACCCACGAGCTCACGACGCCATGTCCCTTCCCTCCGCTCTTCCCGATGGATTAATCATTGAACCAGAAGGGTCTGGGATATCAGAGCCACTATCTCGGCAAGTCAATCTCTTGGGAGCCGTTCTAGGGCGAGCCATACGTGCGCGGTACGGGAAGGAGATGCTTGGACTCGTGGAGCAACTGCGGCATTTCTGCAAGGAAGGAAAGCTGGACGATGCGGCACGTGTCATTGAAAGTGTGGACACTGAGGACTTGATTGGTGTTCTGCGCGCCTACACGACGTTTTTCCATCTTGTCAACAAGGCTGAGCAGCTGGAGATTGTGCGCATCAACCGGGAGCGCGCACAAGCTGCAACGAAAGAGCATCCGCGGGGCGAATCCATCGCGGAAGCCGTCTTCGATCTAAAACGGCAGGGGAAATCTCTGGACGAGGTATTGGGCTTGATCCATAAGCTTGACATCCAGCCAACGTTTACCGCTCATCCTACCGAGGCGCGCCGCCGAACGGTCCTTCTCCACCAGCAGCGGATAGCGGAACGGTTACAGGATTGGCGGGACCGCGATCACACGCCCGAGGAGACCGAGGCGCTGGTTCGTGACATCGAGCAAAGTATCCAGCTGTTGCTCGCTACTGACGAGATTCGCCCAACTGCTGTTACCGTCAAGGATGAGATCCGCCAAGGATTGTACTTCCTTGCCACGTCGGTTTGGAGGGCCGTTCCCCGAATCCACGCTGACTTTCGGCGGGCGCTCCGAACGTATTACGGCGAGGAGATGGACGAAGTACATCCACGTCTGCCACCATTCCTCCAATACCGTTCGTGGATCGGTGGCGACCGCGATGGAAACCCAAACGTGACGCCAGAGATGACGGCGTGGGCGCTGAAGACGCACAGAACGGACGCCCTTCTCCTCCATCGCCGCGCGCTTGATGATTTACGGTTGACACTTTCCGTTTCTGACCAGCAAGTTGCCACGCCGCCCGCTCTCTATGAATCCATCGAGGCGGATAGGAAACTCGTGGATCTCCCCAAACGCCGCTGGCGGCAGAATGAACATGAACCGATTCGGCTGAAGTTGATGCTGATTCAGGCGAAGATCGACCGGGAATTGGAAGGCAAGCAAGCATCCGTTTATCACGCCGAGCAGTATCGCGAAGATCTCGCACTGATTGCGCGAGCGTTGGAATTCGGCGGCCTGAGCTCCATAGCTACGAGTGGCCCGCTAGTCGATCTAATTGTCCAAGCCGATTCGTTTGGCTTCCATCTTGCCGCGATTGACATCCGGCAGCACAGCCGTGTGCACGAGAACGCTGTTGCCGATTTATTTCGTTCGCGTGGAATCGAAGAGGACTACGTCTCGCTGCATGAAACCGCCAGGATTGATCTCTTGACGCGGCAATTGCAATCCGCGGAACAACCCGGACCAATTGCAGATGACCTCGGGGAGGACGCCCGGAATGTTCTCGACACTTTGGCTGTTGTGCGAGACGCTATCGAAACCGAGCCGCAAAGCATTGGCGCGTACATCATCTCTATGACCGACGCAGTAAGCGACGTGCTGGAGGTACTGATGCTTGCCAAACAGGTTGGGTTATGGCGAATGCTTCCTGATGGTGATGTAGAGTCACCACTTGACGTGGTGCCGCTGCTCGAAACAGTTGCTGACCTTGAAGCCGCCGATCCGTTGCTCACTGCACTTTTCAAGAATCCCGTCTACGAAAAGCATCTCAAGCATCGCGACCAAATGCAGGAGATCATGCTGGGCTATTCGGATTCCAACAAAGACGGTGGATACTGGATGGCGAATTGGGCGCTTCATTCCGGACAGAAGCTCGTGGCGCGCGTCTGCAATCGCTTCGACGTGCAACTACGGTTTTTCCACGGGCGAGGTGGAACGGTTGGCCGTGGCGGAGGCCGCGCGAATCAGGCCATCCGCGCAATGCCCACCGAGGCCCAGAATGGCCGCATTCGCTTTACTGAACAGGGCGAGGTTATTTCATTCCGCTACGCCCACGAGGACATCGCCCGACGACATCTTGAGCAGATTGTGCATGCACAATTGGGTTCACTCGCATCCACTGAGACAGGACGAATCGAGAGCGATGTTACTGGTCGCCTCATGCAGCGCCTGGCCGACTCGTCGATGGCGGCCTACCGAGAACTCATTGATGCAGAGGATTTTTGGCCGTGGTACATATCGGTGACTCCCATTGCGTACCTCGCCGGGATCCCCATGGCTTCCCGTCCTATCTCCCGGAAAGCGGCGTCGGATCTCGATTTTAGTGGATTGCGCGCCATTCCATGGGTTTTCGGGTGGACACAGACCCGCTACACCGTGCCTGGATGGTACGGTATCGGTAGCGCGCTTGAGAGTCGAGATGAAGACATCGATACACTGCGAGACCTTTATCCGCGCTGGCCGTTCCTGCAGGCAGTTACGGGAAACGCGTTGCGTGAAATGGCACGTGCACGGCTTGTCATCGCCTCCCGATACGCGGCTCAATCGAACAGTCCCTTCCACGACAGTCTTGCTACGGAGTTTGAGAAAGCCGAGCGTGCGTTGTTGCGCATTTCGGGTCAAACCTCGCTATTGGAGAACAGCACAGTTATTCGGAGATCCATTGAACTCCGCAACCCCTACACCGATGTACTAAATCTCGCGCAACTCGAACTCATCCATCGATATCGTGTCGAGACAGACAATCCCGAAGCTCTCGAACGCATCAAGCACGCGCTGTTCGTTTCCATCAACGGCATCGCGGCCGCCATGCAAAGCACCGGATGAGCGTGGGGAATCCAACCGCAACTTGCATGTCGCGGTGCCGTAGCGATCAATCGTGACTTCCCGAGAATTCAAACCGCCCGCACATCAGCACCGCGCCCTCAAGGTTGTGGTTGGCTGCGCAATCGTTTTCGTGGTGCTCGCGATCGTGAGTATTGCTTGCGCCACGTACCTCTTCACAGCTCCATTTTCCGTTCATATCAACCATGACGGTGGGCATGAGATTGCGGGCGACGACGGAATGCAAGCAAGCGGTACAGATCGCTTCTTTGTTGAGGTCCAGGCAGATGGCGAGGTACGGGTCGAAGCCGACATTGAGCTGGCCCTCGGCCACGTTGTCATTTCAACGGCAGAGCGCGGCGCGCTTTTCCAGGCGGAGGGTGTAGTAGAGAGCAGTCAGCTTCGTCCACGTTTCAACAACAGTAGTGATGGAAACAAGGCCCGCGTATCGCTATCACTGGATGGCGAGAATGTGTCGTTCCAGGGTCTCCGAGGAACACGCGGGAGCCGTTGGCAGCTTTACTTCTCGGATTCCACCCCACTCGATTTGAATTTGACGCTTGGTGCGGCCGACGCGGATCTCAATTTCACGGGGATCCCTGTGGAGAATTTGAATCTGGAGTGCGGGATGGCCTCGGCCACCTTGCGCTTTGATGAACCAAATCCGGCCATACTCCACCGCCTTGCCATAGAAGCCGGACTGTCCGAGTTCAATGCCACCGGACTTGGCAATGCCCGTTTTGAGTCGCTCACGTTCGACGGCGGTGCAGGCGAGTTCACGCTGGATTTCTCCGGCGAATCATTCATGCCGGGAGCGGAAGCCGAACTGAGCGTCGGTATTGCGTCACTGACCATACTCCTTTCGTCCGGGCAGCCGAGCATTGTGGAAGCCCCTTCATCCTTCATGACCAAAGTGACGATGCCAGCGTCCTTCGAACGCATTGGAAGCGATACATGGGCGAGCCCGAATGCGGCAGACAACGACCAGGCGCTACGAATTACAATCGATGCCGGACCGGGCAACATTGAAGTCAAGTTGGTGGATTAGGCAGA
The DNA here is from genome assembly GCA_037969195.1 of Rubricoccaceae bacterium. Taxonomy (GTDB): domain Bacteria; phylum Bacteroidota; class Rhodothermia; order Rhodothermales; family Rubricoccaceae; genus JAHEJB01. Next base: position 12,184 of record JBBKWZ010000044.1, read on the forward strand.
AAGTTGAACGTTTGCGGGTTCTGCTTGTCGTCGCCTTTCACTAATCTGCGGTCGGACCTCTACCCAGACCGTTTTGATTGACCGCTACACACGCCCTGAGATGGGCGCCATCTGGACCGAAGAAGCCCAGTTTCAGGCATGGCTTGATGTTGAACTAGCCGCCTGCGAAGCTTGGAGCACTGCGACCGGCATCATCCCCTCCGATGACGTAAAAGCACTGTACGCCAACGCGTCGTTCGACATCGTTCGCATCCACGAGATCGAGGAGGCTACCCGGCATGATGTTGTGGCGTTCACCCGTTCGGTTTCAGAATCCCTGGGAGAAGAACGCAAGTGGGTCCACTACGGACTCACCTCGTCTGACGTGGTGGACACGGCACTTTCGTTGCGCATTATGAGGGCCAACGAGATTATTCGTGCAGATCTTCAACGCCTGTCGGATGTCCTGGCAGCCAAGGCCCGCGAACACAAAAACACGTTGATGGTCGGGCGGACGCACGGGGTGCACGCCGAGCCCACGACCTTTGGCCTCAAAATGGCGCTGTATTTTGCGGAGGTGCAGCGCGATATCGAGCGGTTTGAAGCCGCAGCGGAAGGCATTCGCGTCGGCAAGTTATCCGGAGCCGTCGGCACCTTTGCGCATATTCCTCCAGAAGTCGAACGATTGACTTGCGAGAAGCTGGGCCTCAAGCCTGCGCCAATTTCCACGCAGGTCCTCCAGCGCGACCGACATGCGCATTACATGGCCACGCTAGCACTCATCGGCGCGACTATAGAAAAGATTGCCATCGAAATCCGGCATCTCCAACGGTCGGAGGTGTTGGAGGCGGAGGAATCGTTCGGAAAGGGTCAGAAAGGATCCTCTGCGATGCCGCACAAGCGCAATCCGATCGGATCTGAGAATCTCACCGGAATGGCCCGGTTGCTCCGTGGGTACATGGTCACGGCGTACGAGAACGTCGCGCTTTGGCACGAGCGCGACATCAGCCATTCCTCCACCGAGCGTGTGATGATCCCCGACGCAACCATCATCCTGGACTATGCGCTCAACCGTATGGCACGGATTGTTGAGAACCTGGCCGTGTATCCCGAACGAATGCTGGAGAACCTTGGGCGGACGTACGGTCTCGTATACAGCCAGCGCTTACTGCTGATGCTGGTAGAGGCCGGGCTCAGCCGTGAGGCCGCCTACGACCTCGTTCAACCCCGCGCCATGCAGGCTTGGGAGGAGAGGAGGTCCTTCAGAGAGATCGTGGAAAGCGATGCTTCCTTCACGTCGCAACTCTCCGGCGACCGAATAGCCGAGGCCTTTGATCCCGACTATCAGATTCGCCATGTGGACGAGTTATTTAGACGCGTTGGCCTCAGCTGAATGTCTTTTGAGAAAAGGCGACCACTTCAAAGCCAATTATTTTGCCGTAAGTCCCGCTTTTCGGACCTGCTTCCTTGGCCTTTTCTTTTGTTGTTGCTGCTTTTACATCATTTTTCCTGACGTGTTGTATCTAACGCCGCTGTCTTCTACTTTGGGTTTCCATTTGAAAGCTCGACCTCAACAGTCGTTCACAACAAACCCTTCGTTCGCGTCGTCTCTCCGCTATAGATGGTCGCATTCGAATACACTCAATCATCCACTAGAAGAGGATCCACATGTACACTTCGTTTCTCCCCCGTTTTTCAGCTGTAGCGATTGCTGCCCTGCTTGTATTTGGCACAACGGTCTCCGTTAGTGCTCAGCGCATGGTTGATCAATCGCCGTCTGGAATTGAAATCGGTACGCCTCAGAGCCATCCCGTAACTGAACTAGGTGGCCCGATCACACTCTACGGCGATCGCCCGACTTGGGAAGTTGCCAACCCAGGCCTCCCTTGCGAGGACTTCAATGACTTTGTAGATACGATTGTTGGGTGTGACGCGCCCGCGAACGCTGGTACTTCGTGCCCCGGTGGCTACAACGCCGGTGATATCGAACCAGGGTTGGAAATTGATTGCACAGCAAACTCTGGTGCCGGTCTTGGCGGTCTCGTCATCATTCCATCAGGTTTTGATGGTAACGCGACGCAGGTGTTTGGAAGCAACTTTTTCACCGACGATACGATCGTCCGGTTTTCTCCTGCCGTAAGAGCTGCTGGGTTGGACGTACAGTGCCACTTCGGTTCCCCTTTGGTTGACATCAATGTATTTGATGGCCTGGGCGTGCTCGTAGCGACAACTTCGGGGCCATGTCTTACCGCTGGAACCTTCTATGGTTTTGATTCCAATGCGATTGATGGGATTGGTTCCATCCAAATCAACGACCCGACCGGAGCTTCCGTTGAGTCAGTTGAAGACGTTTGCTTTGGCGGCGACCCAATCCCAGTTGAGCTGATTGATTTCGGCGCGACTGTCAATGGTACTGACGTCAACCTGACTTGGAACACAGCTTCAGAGACCAACAACGCTGGCTTTGAAGTTCAGGTACAGAACGGTGAGACCTGGAATGCACTTGGTTTCGTTGATGGCAACGGCACAACGACCGAAGCCCGGACTTACAACTACACAATCAACGATATGGCGGTTGGAACACACTCATTCCGCTTGAAGCAAGTTGATTATGATGGTGCATTTGAGTACCACAGTGGCGTTGAAGTAACCGTTGAAACACCGGGTACGCATGTTCTTACAAGCGCCTATCCGAACCCGTTCAACCCACAGAGCAGCTTTACGCTCGCGGTTGCGCAGGAGCAGAACGTGAATGTTGAACTGTTCAACACGATCGGCCAGCGCGTTGCGGTTCTCTTCAGCGG
>JBBKWZ010000045.1:0-4731 GCA_037969195.1 Rubricoccaceae bacterium
CGACACACCACCATCATGTTTGCTTCTAGAAAAACCTCCTTCCTCCTCGCATCCGCTTGTGCAGTTGCACTAACACTTTCGGCTTGTGACTCCGCCAGCCCGGGTTCCGTAACAGGCACGCCTCCTGCGTTGATTTCTTCTCAGGCGTTCGAGATTGACGGTGAGTCGTTCGCTTCGACAAATGCCCAATTCCCCGGAGGAACTACTTCTGTTCAGGGCGCGAACCACACACGTGCCTATGCGACGGTCTTCCTCGTGAATCTCGCGGTCGGCGTTCATCTCGTCGTTCCATCTGCAGCTACTGCCTCAGCCAGCCAGGACACCCCACATGTCGAGAGTGGCACATGGATCTGGGAAAACACCATGACCATCTTTCTCAATAACGTCGTAGATGTTCGTCTCGAAGGCACGCCGAACGGCTCGGAAGTAGACTGGGAGATGTTCATCACGTCGGACAATCTGCTGGGCCAGGCCTACGACAACTTTGTTCTCTATGCAGGGACAAGCCAGATTGGTGGCGGGATGAGCACGTGGAGCCTGTACTACGACATTGATGGGCTGGGCCGAACGCGAGTTTTGGATGCCGACTATTTGCGGACTGGAGCTCGGCATGAACTGACGTTCAGCATTCCCGAAACGAATCCGAACGAAGATGCTCGCGGCGACTCCGTTTACTACATGGCCGAAGGCAATGATCGTGTCTTCGACCATCGTGAGAGCCCAAGCCAGAACCGTCTTGTTGACTGGGACGCGGTCACAGCGGCCGGATCCATCACGGCCTGGGACTACAACGATGGCGTACGCGCCTGCTGGGATAGCAATCTGGACGACGTCTCCTGCGAGCCTGCGCTCTAGACCGAAGACTGCCTGCTTTAAGAGCCCCTTGCGGATCCGTCCGTGCGGGGCTCTTCTTTTCAGACACGAGCTGATCCCGTTTATCGAGAGTCCTAAGTTCGCTGTTCCAACTCGGAGAGCAGGGAGTCCACCAGCCCGTCAAATGAGCCGTTGCTCATGACAAGTACGAGATCGTTGGGCTGGAGGGCGTTTAAGAGAGGAGTAAGGAGTGCGGCCGCGCCGTCGAGAGCGTCCGCTTCCGTTCCTCGCATTCGAATCGATGTCGCGACAACGTCTGGGTTCAGAAAATTTTTCAGATCATCGTTGTGACGAAGAGGCGGCGCGCTCAGAAAAACGCGATCAGCATTGTCGAAGGCCTCGCCATAAGGTTGCTCGAAAAGCTTGCGTCGGCTTGAGTTGGACCGCGGCTCGAACACGGCGATCAACCGGCGTCCCGGCCATCGCTCGCGAACAGCCTGAATCGTCCCCACTACGGCAGTTGGATGGTGGGCAAAATCATCTACGACAAGCACTCCGCCCAATTCACCACGAACCTCCTGCCGACGTTTCATTCCTTGAAACGAAGCCAGGCCGCGCGCGAGATCATCGGATGTGATGCCCTCCTGCAAGGCAAGGGCCGCCACGACCAGTGCGTTGAACCGGTTGTGCGCGCCACCCATCGGCAAGAAAACGTCGAATGGCTCATAGCCCTCCGCGACAACTTCAAAACGTTGCCCGCCTTCTATAGTTTTGACATTCCGTGCCGAAATGTCGTTGCCTGCGTGGTGTCCGACGTACACACTTCTCGCGGAGGTCTCTTCGGCGAGCGTCCGTACAGCATCATCATCGCCATTCAGAATGAGCAAGCCGTCATCTGGGAGTAATCGGACAAACGTTTTGAATGCGTCCTGGTAGTCCTCCCAATCGTCGTAGATGTCCGCGTGATCGAATTCCATCGATGTGACGATGGCGACCTGTGGTTGGTAGAGATGCATTTTCGGGCGTTTGTCGAAATACGCCGAGTCGTATTCGTCGCCTTCCACTATGAAATGAGTACCTCTTCCGACTCCGCTCGTGGCTTCATCCCCAACCATCACTCCGCCAACGAGGAATCCGGGGTCGAGGCCCGCTTCCTTGAAAACGTGAACAGCAAGGCCTGTCGTGGTCGTTTTGCCATGCGTTCCGGCAACGACGACGGGTCGGCGGTCGCTCAGAAAATAGTGAGCTAGTGCTTCGGGGAAGGAAGCCTGGACCAGGCCGTTCTCTCTAGCATAGGCCGCCTCCACATGTGTGGGTGTGCACGCGTTGCCAACGATAATCAGATCAGGTGCGGGATCGAGGTGTTTGGGGTCGTAGCCCTCATCGATTGGAATGCCGAGCGATCCAAGCCGCGTGCTCATCGGCGGGTAGGCGGCATCATCCGAGCCGCGAACCGCGTAGCCTGTCTGAGCGAACAGCTCCGCCAACGCGCCCATTCCTTTCCCACAGACTCCGATCAGGTAGACGCTCTCAACGTCTTCCGGCCTTTTCAGCGGAGGACGCTCGAAGATCCGGAGGTTGGCGTCGGGGAAGTCTTCGAGTTGGCGCATAGGCGGATCGTGGCGTCGCCACGGTGGACAGTCAGGAGTCTTGCCGCTTTACTGTCTCGATTGCCGTGCCATTTCCAGCACCGTCAATCTCAACAGTTGCGGGGATCAGTATTCCGCCATCTATCGTGCTCTTTCCTGTTGCCTCCGAACTGGAACCTCTCATACTCGCGAGTCGCATGGCCAGCGAGTCGAAGGCGGAATACATGACCGGCACAATGACGAGCGTAAGGAAGGTGGCGAACGTCAGGCCGGAGATGATGGCTGTACCCATTGGCCCCCAAAACTGCGTGTTCTCTGAGCCGATCTGAAAGTTTGGACTGAGATCAGTCATCATCCCGACGAAATCGATGTTGATGCCGAACGTGAGTGGAATCAATCCGATGACCGTCGTCAGCGCGGTCAGGAGCACTGGACGAAGTCGCGTCGCACCGCCGTCCAGAATAGCCTCTTGCTTGTCCTCGCCTCTGGATCGAAGCGTTTCGATATAGTCCACGAGCACAATCGCATTGTTCACTACGATACCTGCGAGTGAAATAAGGCCGATAAATGTCATGAGCCCGAACGGCGTCCGCGTCAGAATCAAACCCAGCATCACCCCGATCAAACTCAATCCAACAGCCACCATAATGATGAATGGGTTCTTGACCGAGTTGAACTGCGCGATAAGGATCATCGTGATGAGCGTCACTCCGATCATCAGCGCAGTAAACAGGAAGCTGAAGCTCTCTGCCTGGTCTTCGCTCTCGCCTGTGTCGGAAACATCATACCCTGGCGGAATCGACGCGACGTAATCGGCGAGGTAGGCTTGTGCGCTTTGAAGCGTGGCTGCGGCGTTAACGCCCGGTGCAACATCTCCCTGAACCGTTACGACACGCTCCTGGTCGAGGCGCGTAACCGCACCCAGGCCACTTCCGATTTCCACGTGGGCTACAGACACCAGCGGAATTTGTGCTCCTTCGTACAGGATCGTAAGACTCTGGAGTGCTTCGAGGTTTGAACGGTCAGCCTCTTCAAGGCGCACTGTGATGTCGTATTCGTCCTTTCCATCTCGCCAGGTGCTGGCCTCAATTCCGTTCACGGCGCTGCGAACCGTCGACGCGATTTGTTGTGTGGACAGACCGAACTGCCCAGCTCTTTCACGGTCGATGATCACTTGAAACTCGGGTCGACCGGAATTCAGATTGTCGCGAATGTCAACTAGCCCAGGGATGGCTCCACGTTCGGCTCCTTCTTTCAGTCTCGACTTCAGCGCGTCCGAAATTTCAACAATCTTGTCAAAATCCTGCCCCGACACTTCAATGTTAACCGGAGCACCGGTCGGAGGACCGTTCTCATCCTGAATGACTTGAATATCAACGCCAGGCATCCCCTGTATTTCCTCACGGATCTTGCGCATCGTCTCGCTAGAGGGTTCTGCGCGCGCGGAGTAGTCCGTCATGTTGAGCGTAACTATGCTTCGCTCAGGACTCGCTGCCCCACCACCAAACATCATGTCGCCACCGACGCCAACACCTGTCTGTAAATCCTTTGTGTTCGCGTTTACGGCGTCATCATTTGCGAGAAGGGTAGAAACCCGTTCGTAAACGTTGTCCGCAATCCGATTCGATTCCTCCAGGTTCGTCCCAAGTGCGCCTTCCGCTGTGATCTGAATCAGGTTCGGATCCGTTGTTGGGAAAAACTCCACGCCAGTTGGAGCAACCGCGAACAGCATGAAAATGCCAAATAGAGAGCCAAGCGTCCCTGTAAGGAGGCGTGCGCGATTGTCCGTCAGAATGATAAAGGAACGTTCACGAGCAAAGAGCTTGCCGAGGAATCCGGCAACAATGAACACCCCTGCGAACGCCAGCATCGCAATGATCTCGGGCGTTTCGATCGCCTTTCCACCGAGCGCCAAAAGGCCAAGAAGGACGACGATAACACCCCCGAATACGACTCCCGCTTTCATCGTCGCGCCTCGCCCGAGAAAAGCGGATTCGAACGTATGCGCGATAATGCCGATAATCCCTACGATCAAAAGAACTACTCCCGGAACGAGGATGAGCGAAGCCGCCGCCATCCCGACAAGACTCCCGAACGCACCGCCCACCACGAGAAGTAGGAAGCCCAGCGTGAAAGATCCGAGCGCAAACGTATTCCTTAGGAGCGCCCGCGAAACGGAGTAGTCACGTTCAAGCATCCAATGCAGGAAAGCACGGTACTTGGTGGTCATCTTCGGGACAGTCTCTCCTGCGAACCGTTTGTTGGCCGGACCAAGCACATACTTATAGAGAGCAAAAAGGGCGGGAACGGCGATGATCAGAAATACGAG
>JBBKWZ010000046.1:0-5394 GCA_037969195.1 Rubricoccaceae bacterium
CTGCCGATGTGGCTCCCGAAGGGCGCGATCCTCCGAGAGGCCCTTGTGGACTTCCTGAAAGAGGAGCAGATGCGGCGCGGTTATCAGCCCGTTATCACGCCGCACATTGGGCGATTGGACCTCTACAGAACAAGCGGGCATTACCCGTACTACGCGGACAGTCAGTTTCCGGCGATGGTGGAAGGGGAGGACGCCGAGGGCAACGCCGATGGCTACCTGCTCAAGCCGATGAACTGCCCGCACCACACGCAGATCTACGACCACGTCCCCCGGTCGTATCGTGATTTGCCCGTGCGTTTGGCCGAATTCGGTCAAGTTTATCGTTACGAACAGTCCGGTGAGCTGGGTGGATTGACTCGCGTTCGCGGCTTCACGGTGGATGATGCACACCTTTTCTGCACACCGGAGCAGGTCAAGGATGAGTTAAAGGACGTGATTGACCTCACGTTGCATGTTTTCTCCGCGCTTGATTTCCATGATTTTAAGGCACAGGTTTCCCTCCGTGACCCCGCCGATGCGGCGAAGTACATCGGTGAAGCGGCACAGTGGGATTCGGCTGAGCAAGCCATCCGCGAGGCTGCGGCAGAGATGAACCTCGACACCGTTGAGGAGATCGGCGAAGCTGCGTTCTATGGCCCGAAGCTGGATTTCATGGTAAAGGATGCGCTCGGGCGCGAATGGCAGCTGGGAACCGTGCAACTCGACTACAACCTTCCTGAACGCTTCGATCTCTGGTACACCGACGCCAACGACGAGAAACAACGGCCCGTGATGATCCACCGAGCGCCGTTTGGTTCATTGGAGCGATTCATTGGCGTGCTGATCGAGCACTCCGGAGGCAACTTCCCAACCTGGCTCGCGCCCGTTCAGGTCAAGGTGCTTCCGGTTTCCGACGCCTTCATCCCCAACGCCGAGGACATCGCAAGCCAGCTGATGGACGCGGGATTGCGCGTTGAAGTAGACCGCCGCAGCGAAAAAGTCGGGCGAAAGATTCGGGACGCGGAAGTGGAGAAAGTGCCCTATATGCTCATCATCGGACAGAAAGAAGTTGATAGTGGCGGTGTAGCGGTACGCCGTCACGGCGAAGGGGATTTGGGTACACTTGCAATGAATGCATTCATTGAGCGAGTTCAAGCAGAGGTCGCTACCGCTCTCGACTCAACCAAGTCTGCCAAGGCCTCATAAAGAAATCAGACGCCGGGCACGGATTGTGTTGTTCGGCGTTGGTTAGTTTTACTGCTCACTCGGGATTTCCCGTATTTCCAACAACCAGAGAGGATACCATAGCCAGAAGACGTACGAAGCCGCAGCCACGTAAGCGCGAGCCCCAAGCGAAAATCAACGACCAGATTCGATCAAGCGAAGTTCGCGTAGTTACTGAAGACGGCCCCCTTGGAGTGATGGCCATCGCCGACGCCCTTGAAGCGGCAGAGGCCCGCAATCTTGATCTTGTAGAGATCTCGCCGAACGCCGAGCCGCCTGTTGTCAAGATCATGGACTTCGGGAAGTTTCGGTATGAGCTCCAGAAGAAAGTCAAGGAGCAACGCAAAAAGCAGGCGAAGCAGGGCGAACTCAAAGAGATCCGCTTCCGCCCCAGCACCGACACGCACGACTACGATTTCAAGCTTAAGCACGCCCGCGAGTTTCTTGAGCAGGGCAACAAAGTGAAAGCATGGGTCCAGTTTCGCGGCCGTGATATCATCTACAAGGATCGCGGGCAGCTTATGCTGGAGCGATTTGTTGAGGACCTCAACGACCTCTCCAAGGTGGACCAGATGCCCAAAATGGAAGGCCGTCGCATGACCGTGATGCTGACGCCGGAGAAAAAGAGCAAAGGCTGACGTCCGCTCTTTGTCGTGGGGGTCGAAAGTTCCACGCGCAATCACGGTGAAGAACAATTTTCGGCGGCTTGGTCAATTGCGAGGCCCGAAGCCGTGCGCCTATCTTCCGGGTTCTGTCGTTTTCGGCCAGAATCGCTCAAGCACGGGCGCTCAATAAAGGAGTACGTATGCCAAAAATGAAGACCAATAGCGGCGCCAAGAAGCGTTTCAAGCTCACGGGGACTGGAAAAGTCAAACGTAAGAAGGCTTTTGCGAGCCACATTTTGACCAAAAAGTCCCCGAAGACGAAGCGCAACCTTCGCAAGAGCACGATCGTGACTGCCGCAGACACGAAGCGCGTCAAGCGCATGATTAGCGGCTAAACCCGCACCTCACCAACCCATCCACTAACCGGAGCATCAAATGCCACGCGCACGTAATCTCGTGGCTTCCCGTCGCCGTCGCAGAAAGCTATTAAAGCTTGCGAAAGGCTACTGGGGGCGCCGAAGCAACGTTTACACTGTTGCCAAGCACTCCGTCGAGAAGGGGCTGCAGTACGCCTACCGCGACCGCCGACAGCGGAAGCGCCAGTTCCGTCGCCTTTGGATTGCCCGCATCAACGCGGCAGCCCGGCTCAACGGAACCACGTACTCGCGCCTCATCAACGGCTTAAAGCACGCCGACGTTCCGTTAAATCGGAAAGTTTTGGCGGATCTTGCTGTAAACGACGCGGAAGCCTTTACCGCGGTGGTCGAACAGGCATCAGCCTGATTCACACCGTTCGACCACTTTCCCGCCCTTTCCGAACGTCGGAATCGGCGGGATTTTTTGTTTCTACCGATATCGCCGAGCGCTGATAGTTTTCACCCATGTCCACGGACTCCACTTTGACCTCCATTGATGAGCAGATCGACGCTGTTTCGGCGAAGATTGACGCTGCCGCGCTAACGACAGCCGACGAGATCGAGGCGTTCCGAATTCTCTTTCTGGGACGAAAGAGCGGCGAGGTAACGGATCTCTTTGGGCGGATGTCAGAAGTGCCGGGCGACCAGCGCCGAGAGATGGGGCAACGGTTGAATGCTCTAAAGCAACAGGCGCAGGATCGTTTGGACGCTGCACTTGCCGGAACTTCCGGGTCGACGAAATCAGCCGTGGCGGATTTTGACCTCACGCTTCCCGGCCGTATCCCAGCACCGTTAGAACCGGGTACGCTGCACGTCCTTACCCAAACGCTCAACGATCTCAAGAGCATCTTTCAGGGCTACGGGTTTTCGATCGTGTATGGACCCGAAATAGAGGACGACTGGCACAATTTCACGGCGCTAAATTTTCCGCCCGAACACCCTGCGCGGGACATGCAGGACACGTTTTTCCTCGAAGCGCCAACGGACGCAAACCCCGGCGTGGTCCTCCGCACGCACACGTCGCCTGTGCAAATTCGGGTAATGGAAAAGCAGAAGCCGCCAATTCGGGTCATCGTTCCGGGCCGGGTTTTTCGCAACGAGTCAATCTCGTACAAGAGCTACTGCCTGTTCCATCAAATCGAAGGCCTCGTGGTGGATGAGGGCGTATCGTTTGCGGATCTCAAGGCGATGCTTTACGCGTTCGCCGCATCCCTTTTCGGCGACGACGTGAAAATGCGCTTTCGTCCGAGCTACTTCCCATTCACGGAACCCAGCGCTGAAGTGGACATCTGGTGGGTCGATGAGAGCCTTCCGGGAGGCGGTCGTTGGATGGAAATCCTTGGCTGCGGGATGGTCGATCCAAACGTGCTGGAAAACGTTGGTATCGATTCTGAACGCTACACGGGCTACGCTTTTGGGATGGGCGTCGAGCGGATGGCCATGCTCCGGAACGACATTCCAGATATCCGGCTTCTTTACGAAAACGACGTGCGGTTCTTGAGACAATTTTAGATGGAAGATGGAAAATGGAGAAGGGTCTAGTAGACCCATCCATTTGCCATCTTCCATTCCACATCTCCCATGAAAATCTCTACCAATTGGCTAAGCGATTACGTCGAAACCGGACTCTCCGCGGATGAGTTGGGCGAATTGCTCACGATGTCCGGTCTTGAGCTCGAAGAGATCGAAAGCTTCGGAGCGGATCTCGAAGGTGTTGTAGTAGGCCTTGTACTGGAAACTTCGCAGCACCCCGACGCCGACCGACTAACGGTTTGCAAAGTGGATGTAGGTGACGAGGAGCCACTACAGATTGTGTGCGGCGCGCCCAATGTGGCAGGTGGCCAGAAAGTGCCTGTCGCGACGGTTGGGACGACTTTGATGCTCCCATCACGAGAGAACCCGAGCGAACGCGCCGCTGTGAAAATCAAAAAGTCGAAGCTGCGAGGCGAGGTGTCCCAAGGGATGATCTGTGCGGAGGATGAATTGGGCTTGGGGGCTGATCACGATGGCATCCTTGTGTTGGACGAATCAGCGGCAATTGGGCAACCGTTTGCGGAGTATCTCGCCGAGACTGGTCAGTCGAAAAACGACGCCGTGCTCGACCTCGCCATCACGCCCAACCGCCCCGACGCCACGAGCTACATCGGCGTTGCCCGGGACGTGGCTGCTTTAACGAACAAGGCGCTCAAGATGCCGGAGATCGCCGAAATAGCTGCGGGCGGTCCTGCGCTTAAGCAAGTTGTTGTTGAGATTAGTGACCCGGATTGTTGCCCACGTTACGTCGGTATGGTGATTCGCGATGTGAAAGTCGGACCATCGCCGGAGTGGCTGCGGGACAAGTTGGAAGCCATCGGACTCAGACCGATCAACAACGTCGTCGACGTAACAAACTTCGTTCTCCATGAACTCGGCCAGCCGCTCCACGCGTTTGACTACGATCTCATCGCAAGCCACAAAATCATCGTTCGGCGCAGCACGAAAGGGGAGAGGATCACCACCCTCGATGACGAGGAACGCAAACTGCCGGAAGGGGCAGTTCTAATCTGCGACGCCGAGAAGCCCGTTGCGGTTGGCGGTGTGATGGGCGGAGCAAATTCTGAGGTTTCTGATACGACCACCAATCTCCTCCTCGAGAGCGCCTACTTCGAGCCCGTTGCGATCCGGAAGGCTGCGAAAGCCCTTGGCCTTCAAACCGACGCATCATACCGTTTCGAACGCGGCGTCGATCCAACGGGACAGGCGCGAGCGGCCATGCGTGCCGCTCAACTAATCGTAGAGGTTGCGGGCGGGACGATCGTTCCGGGTATGGTCGACGCCAACCCTAAGCCGCACGTCCCCCAAACCGTCACTCTTCGGCCCGATCGGGTACAGAATGTTCTTGGCGTTAAGGTGCCGACGGAGGACATTACCCGCCTTTTGACGGCTATCGGGTTCGAGGTCGATGAGGGCAAAAGCCGCCTCGTGTGCACGATACCGCCGTTTCGCCCCGACATCGAACGTGAGATCGACGTGATTGAGGAGGTCGCACGTTTGTGGGGGTACGAACAGATTCCGTTGCCGGGCACGACGCCGGTACCGCTCGTTTCTGCGGGAGATACGCCCGAAGCGAAGCTCCTCGACGAAGTGCGGCAGCGGTTTATTGGGCTCGGCTTCCGCGAGTTGTACACGAA
>JBBKWZ010000047.1:0-10293 GCA_037969195.1 Rubricoccaceae bacterium
TCCTGGAGCAGATTTACGAAATCCTTGCACGGGATGGCGCTGGGCATGACTTCCATTTCTCCGGCTTCCCCTATATCCGCAACGCCTACGTCAACCTGCTGCGAGTGGAAACGCTTCGCTATGTAGGCCTGTCGTCGTTGGTTCTCTTGTTGGTGTTGCTTTGGCTGTTTCGAAGCGTCCGCGGCGTCGGTCTGCCGCTGTTGACAGTGTATCTCGGCGTAGCAACGACCGTCGCGATTCAGATGCTCTTCCGTGCGCCGATAGACGTCTTGTCGAGCACCATTGCGGCCATCATCCTTGTCGTCGGCGTGGCGGATTCCATCCATCTGCTCGTGAAGTACTTCCATGGGCTGGCTGAGGGGTTAACGAAACGGGAAGCCATCCGCAAAATGGTTGTTCGGCTGGGCGCTGCGACTTTCCTGACCAGTCTCACGACCGCGATTGGATTCGGTACGCTGGCAACGAGCGCGGTTGTCCCAATGCAGCGTTTTGGCCTTTTTACGGCCATCGGGGTGATGATCACATTCTTGATCTCCGTCGTGCTGATTACCGTCGTGCTTCTGTGGACGCCCGAGCCGAAAAAGAGAGTTGTTGACCGACTCGGGCGGGGTCGGTTAGATGGCGGATTGATCTGGCTGGATACCTTCGTCGAGCGGCGGGCGCGATTTATCATTCTTGCCGCACTCGCGCTAACGATCGCCAGCGGCGTCGCAGCGACGCAATTGCGCATCAACACCTACATCAACGACGAGATGGGACCGAAGACGGATGTCTACCAGCACCTCGTCTGGTTTGAATCGCGCCTGACCACGCCGTGGCAGTTTGACGTGCTGCTGACAGGAGAGCCGGATGCATTTAAGGATCCCGTTCGACTTCGCCAGGCAGACGTCGTCGCCGACTACCTGGGTGAGCGAGAGGAAGTCCGCAGGGTTGTTGTGGTCACCGACTTTGTCAAGCAACTCAATCAGGCTCTTCATGGAGATTCTACTTCATACCACCGCATTCCTGACGATCCCGATCTAGCCGCGCAACAGCTGTTTCTGCTAGAGCTGACTGATCCGGATCTCCTGCATCGATTTGTCGATTTTGACTACGGCGAAGTCCGCATCACGGCGTTGATGAACGACATTGGCTCTGCCCGAATGAAGGAATTTCGCGCGGACCTCGACACATTTCTCGCACAAAATTTGGACGACGACATCGCGGTCACGCAGAGCGGTACCATCACGCTCGCAGCGAGCTTATCGGACTACCTGGTCGAGAGTCTTCTTCTCTCCATTGGGCTGGCATTCTTGTTCATATCCTTGTTGATGGCCCTGTTGTTCAGGAGCGCCAAACTTGTTCTGATCTCGCTGATCCCCAACGTCATTCCGCTGATAGTCGTGGCGGGTGTCATGGGCATGTTCGGAATTGACGTGAGCCCCGGAACGGCTGTGATCTTCTCCATCGCCTTCGGTATTGCGGTCGACGACACGATCCATATGCTTGCACGTCTCAAACAGGAAATTAGTGCAGGCCTCGAACCTCGCGAAGCCATTCGAGTCACGATTCTCGGCACTGGGAAAGCGATCATCCTGACGTCTCTCGTGCTTCTCGGCGGCTTCGGTGCGCTGATGACCAGCCGCTTCGAAGGCACCGCTAATCTAGGGGCTCTCGTTTCGCTGACCGTTCTGCTGGCCCTGCTTGCGGATTTGTTTCTCTTGCCGGCTTTGCTGCATGTTTTGAAGCCTGGTCTTGCCAGAAAGGCAACGTCCGCTTCAGCGAGCTTGGATCATCCAGAGAGGGACGCGGGTCAGTATGACTGAAATGTCCACACCGAAAACCATCCCTTCCAATCCCATCCTTCGGGGCCTAATCGCAATTTGGAGGCTTCCGAGAATGCTCGTAGTAGGCGTCGTGCGTCTTTACCAGCTGGGCATCTCGCCGTACTTCCCCAGTACATGCCGCTACACACCGTCGTGCTCGGAATACGCGATCCTCTCCTTGAAAGAGTATGGCTTCCTGCGAGGAACCATTCTCGCCACGTGGCGGATTCTCCGGTGCAACCCCTGGGGCGGACACGGCCACGATCCGCCACGTTGGTTTGGAGAAAAGCGTACTGCCGCAGATCCTCGAGACAAATTTCGGGAATCCTGAAACGCTAGTTTGGCAGCGCACCTCTCCACATTCCCGATGAAGTACACCCTCACCCTCTTCCTCCTCCTGATTCTCGGAATCTCCGGATCCACCGCCCACGCACAGCTTCGTGTCGGGTTTCACGCGGGCGCCACTGCAAACCCCAACGCCATCACGCTGGGGGTTCACGCCACGTATCCGATTGGCCAAACCGGCGCGTACGTCGTTCCAAGCGTGAGCTACGGCTTCGGCAGTGAGCGGAACGCTTTGGGAGAACGATTCGACTTTCGATCTTATAGCGGAACGATTCGGGCCGTCTACCCAATCCCGCTGAGTCATGGCAACGACTTTGTGTTCTCGCCGCAGGCTGGTCCTGTCGTTTACCATCACTCCCGACAAAACTGCCTGAGCAATTGCTCCTACACAGGATATGGCCTGAACATCGGTGCGGGGATGCGGTTTTCGGCGTTTTCGATTACCGCGTTGGCGGGCATTGGTCCGAACTTGCCAGACGCGACGATCGGAATTGGCCTCGGATTCTAGGTCGCCATCCGCGATAGTTTCACGGTAGTGCTGGCACAGACAAGGTTGCCGGGCGTACTCCGTCATTGAGTCTCTGAACCTCCCTATGCCTCTCCCTCCTCGGCTGCAGCAATTCGTCGACGAAAGCGCGATGCTAGATAAGCTGACGCGTTCGATGCTTCTACTTGATTATGCCAAGATGCTTGGGGATTTCCCTGACGAAATGAAGGACGAACCTCATCGGGTTCGAGGCTGCACATCCCTGGTCTATCTGGATGCGGATTTCGACGAGGCGGACGGCGTGATGCGCTACAGAGGCTTCGCTGATGCGCAGATCGTTAAAGGAATGGTGGCTATCCTCGTCAACGGCCTTGATGGTGAAACGCCTGAAGTCGTTGCCTCCGTAGATCCTGCATTTATTCAGGAGGCCGGGCTTGGCGAGGCGCTTAGCGTGACGCGACAGGGCGGGCTCATGAACATCCTCAAACGCATGCAAAACGCTGCCGAAGCAGCACTCGCCCGCTCCTAGCACATGTCAGATCCGACGTTTCGCCTCTACAATGCCCTCACCCGCCAGGTGGAGCCACTCGTCACATCGCAGAAGACCGACGAGGGAAAGCCACTCTTGCGGTTCTACTCCTGCGGCCCGACGGTTTACTCTTATGCGCACATTGGCAACTTCCGCACTTTCCTCACGGCGGACTTAATAGTTCGGACGGCTGAGGCGCTTGGGTGGCAAGTCAACTACGTATCCAACGTTACGGACGTGGGCCATCTGACAGAAGACGACACGGCGGATGCTTCGGGCGAGGACCGTATGGCAAAGGCGTTGAAAAGCAAGGAAGGCGAGCAATTCGCCAACGTCTGGGATCTGGCACGTCATTACACCAAAGCTCTCTTGGCCGATTGGCAGGCACTCAACCTCCGCGAGCCCAACATCCGGCCCCGAGCAACGGAGCATGTTCGCGAGCAGATTCGTGCCGTCGAAGCATTGCTAGCGAACGGCCATGCCTATGAAACGGACGATGGCGTCTACTTTCACGTCCCCTCGTTCGATGGCTATGGCAAGCTTTCTGGCACCACCACCATCGAGGAATTAACGCGTGGCTCTGCCGCCGCGTCCCGAGATGTCGTGGTGGACGAATGCAAGCGGGATCCCCGCGATTTTGCGCTCTGGAAGAAGGACGACGGGCATCTCATGCAGTGGCATAGCCCCTTCGGGTGGGGATTTCCAGGCTGGCACCTTGAGTGTTCGGTAATGGCTCAGAAGTACCTTGGTGAGACTATCGATTTGCACGGAGGCGGCGAAGACCTTCGCTTCCCCCACCACGAGTGTGAGATTGCGCAGGCCGAGGCCGTCACCAGCAAGCCGTTCGCAAACCACTGGTCGCACACGCGATTCTTGCAGGTGGAAGGCAAGAAGATGTCCAAGCGCGACGGTAACTTTTTGACTGTCCATGACCTTACCGCTTCTCCAGATAATGGCGGACGGGCGGACTGGGGCGCCCCTACTGATCCCCTTGCACTACGCCTCGCACTCATCAGTGGACACTATGGAAAGCCTTTCAACTTTACACAGGCGGCATTGAAAGCTGCCGCCAAGAACATTCAACGCTACCGCGACGCTCATGAAGTTGTTCAGGAGTCACTAGCCGCGAAACGAGAAGGCGACGACAATCTGGATTCTTCCTTGACGGAATCTTATACCACCGCCGTCGCAGCCATGGCAGAAGACCTCAACACTCCGGAGGCTATCGCGGCCGCCTATCAAGGCGTAAACGTGATTTTGGGTCAGAATCGTGAGGCGCCCCTTTCTGGATCAGCAGCAGAGACAGCCTCCAGTTTTCTTGACCGGATCAATGCGCTGCTTGGGATTGTTAACCACGAAGTTGCCGGCCCGACCACAAAGCAAGACGACGGCCTTGCCGAGCAGGTTGAATCTCTCATCCAACAACGAACAGCTGCGCGAGCCTCCAAAGACTGGGCGCTCGCTGATGAAATCAGAGCGGAACTCGACGCGCTTGCCGTTGAGATCATGGATTCGCCGACGGGCACGACCTGGCGGCGCAAACTCTAACCCACCTTCTCCCACCCATGGCAATTGACGCATCTGACTATTCTGATCTCGAAGGCGGCCTTGTCCGCATGATGAACCGTCTCAAAGAAGAAGGAACGGCGACAAAGGACCCGGAGGCTGACGCCTTTCTTCGCGAGAACGCAAACGCCGTTTTTCTCGGCCTGCTTTATGATCAACGCATCCTGGCCGAGGTCGCGTTCATAGGTCCATTGAAGCTGAAGCAACGCCTGGGCCACCTGGACATGAAAAAGATTGCCAAAATGGATCGGGAAAAGTTCGCCGCTGTGTTTTCGGAAAAACCGGCCGTCCACCGCTTCTCCAATAAAATGGTGGATACGACGCTGATCGTTGCGAATAAGCTTTCCGACGAATACGACGGCGACGCGGCCAACATCTGGAAGACAGGTACGAATGCCGAGGTAGAGAAGCGCGTTCGTGAGTTCCCCGGATTTGGCCCATTAAAAGCGCGGAAGCTGCGAATGTGTCTCTACTACTTTGGCCATCGCGACCTAAGCGAAGCCTAAATACTGCGCGGGCAGATGCATTCTGCCCATTTTTATGGACGTGCCCCACCTTGATGTTTCGGGAGCAGTGTGGTTTGGCTTAAACGCCTTCGTTGTAGCGTTGCTGCTCGTCGACCTTTACGGCTTCAATCGACGAGCCCACAAGATCACGTTTAACGAAGCGCTTAAGACATCTGCGTTCTTTGTTGGCGCTGCGCTTTTTGTTAATGCGATGATCTGGGTGCGCTACGGCAGCGATGCCGGGCTCACGTTCTTCACTGGCTACGTGATAGAAATATCGCTGTCGGTTGACAACCTGTTCGTGATCGCGGTGTTGTTTGGCTACTTCGCCGTCCCACCCAGATATCAGCACCGTGTACTGTTCTGGGGCGTGTTTGGGGCAATTGTAATGCGCGCGACTATGATCCTGGTGGGTGTCGCACTCGTTGATCGGTTCGCCTGGGTACTCTACATCTTCGGCGTGTTCCTGGTTTTCACGGGTGGCCGCATGCTCTTTGCAGAAAACATAGCGGAGCCACCGAAATCGAACAAACTGCTCCTGTACCTTCGGCGCGTTCTGCCACTAACGGAGGAGTTTCATAGCGATCACTTTGTCATCCGGAAGATGGGACTGACGATGGTCACCCCGCTCTTCCTCGTCCTTGTTATGATCGAACTGACAGACGTTGTATTCGCGTTTGATTCGATCCCGGCAATTCTCGGCATCACTACGGATCCATTCCTCGCATACGGTTCCAACATTATGGCCGTGGTTGGGCTTCGGGCATTGTTCTTTGTTCTTGCCGGTCTCATCGAGCGCATTCGATACTTGCATATCGGGCTTGGCCTTGTCCTCGTGTTTATTGGCCTGAAAATGCTTATTGCCGAGCGCATTCACATCCCAACCTGGCTTTCATTGGTTGTGATCAGCGTGATAATCGGCGCCTCCGCACTATTGTCCTGGTATGAAATCCGAAGGGCGCAGGTCCGTGACTAAGCGCGCTAAACACCCACAACAAATAGCATTGAGAAGGAGCCTACGGTTTTTGAGATGTGGTAGCCGCCGGATTTTTTCGGTCCCGTTGGCAAGTCGGTTTCGATCCGCGCACGACCTTCCTTTTCGGTGACGACGATGTGGCGGGTCCGCCCCGGAGCGTTGGGATCGTACACATGGAAATCGATCACATCAGCATGATGTTCGTAGCCAAACGCTACAACCTGATGCATCGCAAAAGGATCGGGCGTATCGCCGACGAGACCAAGGACGACCAACCTCCCTCCATCAATTTCCTTTCGCGCGAGCTCAACGCTCTGTGAAAGTTCTTCGAGCGATGAAACTCCGTCCTTCGCATGCGCCTGAATCCAATACTTCAGGAATCGGGGCCAGGAAGCGCGAAGGGTCCGTGCCTGGTAGAGACGCAATATGGGCCGTAGGCTTTCACGTTGAAGACCAGTAGTCAGGTTGCTAGACTTTCGTTCCCACCGTTCTTTAGTGAGCAACGCCATTCCACCGCACAATCCAAAGGTTGGCCACTGCCGAGCCAATCCCCTAACCAATGTTCGCGATAGCGATGATTTGGACAGAATCATGCCAATTAGCAAGCCTGTAGCAAGGCCAGGCCTGCCCGCAAGTTTTCGCCCAAGCAACATTGGGAAGCCTATGCTTACGCCTTTCAGTATCGGACTTAGTTCGGCGGCCAGTGTATCCACGTCCTCCTCCGTCCATGTAAAGACGTTGGCAAAACCGAACCCGTGCCGGTTCGGATCGAAATCCAACAATGCACTCTTGCTGGAAACTGGCATACCGCTCGTCGCCAAGATTTCCGTCACATGCGAACTACTCATCGCTCGTATTTCACCATCTACGTGGGCTCGAAATTAGCTTCCAGTGCCACAATAGTACGGAAAGAAATACCCTTCATTAATGGGAGCCTTCGCTATACTGAAGGCGTTAGCTCACTTCTTTTTTGCCCTTCCCTGCGCATGTCCCCCTCACTTGACCGGCTTTCTATGCCCGCTGCTCCGCTTGTAGCACTGTTTTTCCTGTTCGCAGGCGGCATTTTCGATGGTTGGTTTTCGTCGCCGGATACGGCGGTAGCTCCGGAAGCTATTGAGCGTGCACTTCATTCCACGCTCGCAAACACAGATAGCACGGGGCGCGTTTTCTTGCAGGGCGATTGGCTCGAACTCGACCCCATCGTTTCACAATTGTATGCGTCGCGGGAGTTTGCACCGCTTTGGGTTTCTTCCGTGGATCGCGTTAGTCTGACTCGGGCTCTGTCGACGGCTCCAGAACACGGCATCTCCTTAGCATTGGTCTACGGTCTTCGAACTTCGCGGATCGCCGCACGAATCGCCCGACTCAATGAAGAGGCAAAAGAATGGGAAGAAGGACACGTTGATCCACGTCCCGCGCTCCTCGCTGATTTTGACGTTCTTCTCACCCATGCCGTCCTCCGCTATGCGGACGCGCTGTCGGGGAGCCGCGTTGACCCGGCAAAGCTCTTCCCCGGCGGATGGTATGCGGGAACATCGAGCTTGAGTACCACAGCTGTGCGTTCAGCCGTGCGTGCTGGCCGAGCCGATCAGGTTGTGCAGGCGCTTGATGCGTTGCATCCAACACACACCGAGTATGGCGATCTTCAGGATGCTCTCGCGCGATTGCACGGAACGGCCGCTACGTGGACGCCAATCCCGGATGGCGGCCCGCTTTCCCCCGGAGAACGATCAATTCGGACGCCCTACCTGCGAGGACATCTTGGTGCGTTCGGCTACTTAGGCTCGGAGGACGCTCAGCATGGTTGGGATGCATCGGATGTATTTCTGTTTGACGAACAGCTCGCGGGCGCGTTGAATCTTTTCCTGATTGACCGCGGGCTCGCATCCGATAGCGTGCTTACGGATGCGGCAACTGAGGCCCTCAACGTTGATATCAACACGTTAATTGAAACAGTTGAAATCAACTTGGAGCGTTGGCGGTGGTTGCCGAGTGATTTTGGCGACCTACACGTGCTTGTGAATCTCCCCTCTTTTGAACTCAACGTGCGCCTGCCTGCGGATGGAGGCAGATATCGCAACGGGCTTACGATGCCGGCTGTCATCGGCATGGTGAACGCTGGAACCTGGACGACACCCGTGATGAGCGATACGCTTGAGTCGATTGTATTCCACCCCTCGTGGTCGGTGCCGCGATCGATTCAGGCAAACAGCATCATCCCCCAGGCGCGTGCCGACAGTGGGACAACTTTGCCGATGCAAGGCTTTGACGTCTACGCTGGTGGAGCATGGGTGGACCCGACGATGGTGGACTGGGATGCGGCTCTCCCCGGGCAATATCGTTTCGTCCAGCGGCCCGGCCGCAGCAACCCTATGGGCCGTATCAAATTCGTGATGCCAAACGATCAGGCCATTATCATCCACGACACGAATAATCGCGGCAACTTCGCCCGGCCAAGTCGAACGTTCTCGAATGGTTGTATTCATGCGGGTGATGCTCGCGCGCTCGCCGAGTTTTTGTTGCATCGAACGAACGGATGGAACGCAGAGAACGTGGATGCGGCTTTGCGGCGTGGAGGGGAATGGGTTGTCCCGCTAGATAAGCGCGTGCCCACACACTTGTTGTACTTCACGGCATGGGCAGAGCCAGATGGCCGATTGCGGATCTACAACGACGTCTACGGACGTGACCGCCGTGTACGGCATGCGTTAGGATACGACGACGAAGTGGCGTCCTAAATCGGCGCGAATGTAGGGCCGTTTCGCCCCAATTCTTTATGGGTTGAGGTACGCGTTCGTACCTTGGTGGATCGCCAAGCGCCAGCGTCGCTTTCACTCTCTCACCCGTCGCAATGCAACAGCGCGAAAACCGCTTGCGCATACCTCCGGCCACGTTCGTCTTCCTTCTGCTAGGAATTGCAGGAAGCGTTGTATCTGCCTGCCAATCGTCAGACATTGAGCACCTCGCGAGCGCGGTAGACCCTTTTGACGGTGCTGAAGTCGCAATTCGCGGGCAACTCGCGGAGGATTCCACTGGATATGCTCTTGTCAACGGTGAACGAATAAGTCTTCATCCGTGTGTGGCGCCGTTCTATGCCGCACGGGCCTACGCTCCGGCTTGGACGAATTCGTCCGCGAGGGATACACTGATTGCGCTCATTCGGGGAAGCGGCGATGTCGGCCTCGACCCGGAGCATTATCACATCTCGGCGTTTTCGGTAGCTACCGACACATCAGGCGTTGATTCGACTTCGTCCATCGTTGACCAAGATCTGCTACTCACGAACGCCGTGTTCATTTTGGCGGACGATCTCTCGGGCCCGCGTGTGGATGTCCATGAACTTTATGGATCGAATTGGTTTGCGACGCGGCGTGCACTTCCCCCGGATACAACGCTAGCGTCCGCTCTTGCCAGTCCTGACCCCGCTCAGGCGGTGGCACAAGCGATCGAACAGCTTCATCCCCAAGATCCCGAGTATAGAGCATTGCGAGCTATGGTGGCCCGGCAGAGGGCAATTGTAGAACGGGTCGACTGGCCTAATCTTCTCGCAGGCCGCGACATCGCTCCTGGCGACACTTCGGCGGTAGTGCCGACGCTTCGCGAACGGATGCGACTCGAAGGCCCGAGTCTCCCTGATCCTGTAGCGCAGTTAAGGACCATCTACGATCCAGTACTGGCAGCCGTCGTTCGGGCGTTTCAGACAAGCCGCGGGTTGGAACCAACCGGCCTTGTTGACCAGGTAACCCGCGTTGCAATGAATACACGGCCCACGGGTGAGTTCATCCCGCTCCTCACGTTGAATCTTGAACGCTGGCGTTGGCTTCCGAATGATCTCGGCGACTTCCATGTGCTTGCGAACATTCCCTCCTTCGAACTTGCCGTCCGCGAGCGGGTTGGCCAGGACTATACAGAACACCTTCGAATGAACACGGTTGTTGGCAGGCCATCGTGGGCAACACCAGTGTTTTCGGACACGATGACCCAAATCGTCTTCAACCCAACCTGGACGATTCCCGCATCCATCCAAATAGAATCCTACGGGCGGGTCCGTCCGGGGGGGATGGTTCGCGATCCGGGGC
>JBBKWZ010000048.1:0-25479 GCA_037969195.1 Rubricoccaceae bacterium
GAAACTCAGCCACGGCATGCAGAAAATTGGCCGCTGGCGATGGCTAATCAACAAAGTGATTCAGAAAGCCAGCCGATCCGAAGAGCTGGCGGACGCGATCTCGATGATGTTTGACGACGTGAGTGAACGAAAGAAGTTGATTTCGCCGATGTTTTACTTGCGGGTTCTGACTGCCTGAGGACGTCGCCGCAGACGTCCTGCTGTTGGCATTCGAAGAGAACTCCGGGCAAGATCCAGGAGATAGGCGGGGGCCACTCCACTCCAAATATCTATTCACGGACGCCAAACTCTTCGCCGTCTTCTGATGAACCGAATCACCTGCGACGGGTACTTTGGAGCCACAATCACCTACTTATTAGAACATGATCGCACTGACGTTCATTCTCGCGCAGGCGGCGCCAGGATTCGACCCCTCCTTCTTCATCATGATGGGGTTGATCTTCGTGGTCTTCTATTTTTTCATCATCCGCCCGCAGCGGAAGCGTGAGGATCAACGCAAGCAAATGATTAATGCGGTTCAGAAAGGAGACAAGATCATCACTGCTGGTGGAATCCACGCGACCGTAACGAAAGTCGAAGACACGAGTGTCCTTGCTCAAGTGGATGACACTACTAAACTGCGTATTGAGAAGAGTGCCATTTCTGCGGTACCGTCGCAGAGCTCTGAAGGCTGAGAAGCCAAACTTCTTCTTCATCGGCGTCGCCGAACTCAGCATAGCTTTCGCCGTTTAGAGCGCATGCAGTCACCCCCAAAAGAGCTTGTAATGGTTGATAGCACGCTGGAAGAAACCGTATTCGATTCGATCGCAGAAGCCATTGCCGAGATCCGGCTTGGTCGTTTGGTGATTGTCGTTGATGACGAGGACCGCGAGAACGAAGGCGATTTTATTGGCGCAGCTGAATGCATGACGCCCGAGATGGTCAACTTCATGACCAAATTCGGTAGGGGCCTCATGTGCGTTCCGATGACGGCTGAGCGCACTGCCGCACTTGATCTGCCGATGATGGAGCAGATCAATACATCCCTATTCGACACCCCGTTCACGATGTCTGTGGACTTCAGGACCGGAACAACCACCGGCATCTCAGCAGCCGACCGAGCCAAGACGGTTTGTGCACTCGCCGATTCGAACGCTCGTCCTACGGATTTCGCGCGCCCAGGGCACATCTTTCCCTTGCGGGCACAAACGGGAGGCGTACTACGGAGGACAGGTCATACTGAGGCGGCCGTTGACCTCGCGAGGCTCGCAGGTAAACAGCCGATTGGTGTCCTGATTGAGATCATGAACGACGACGGCTCGATGGCACGGGTGCCGCAGCTACGTCGGCTGGCGGACGAATTTGGGCTGAAGCTCATCACGATCAAAGACCTTGTCGCCTACCGAATGCACACCGAAAAGCTCGTTCAGCGGCTTATCGAGGTGAAACTGCCAACGCACTACGGTGAGTTCACGCTCGTTGCTTACGAGGAGGTCCTCACGGGCGACAATCACCTCGCGCTCGTCAAGGGCGAGCTTTCAGAAACCGAACCCATCCTGACACGCGTCCATAGCCAATGCGTCACCGGAGACATCTTCGGCTCCGAGCGTTGCGATTGCGGCGAGCAGCTCGCGCGGGCGATGCAGCAGGTGGAGCGGGAAGGCAAAGGCGTCATCCTCTATATGAAACAAGAGGGCCGGGGAATTGGACTCATCAACAAATTGAAGGCGTATAAACTGCAGGAAGAGGGAATGGACACGGTTCAGGCCAACGAGGCGCTGGGCTTCAAGATGGACCACCGCGACTACGGTATTGGCTGTCAGATATTGCGCGATCTGGGAGTGAGCAAGCTCCGCCTTATCACCAATAACCCGACAAAGCGCATTGGACTTGCTGGATACGGGTTGGAGATCGTCGAGCAAATCCCGATTGAGATCGCGGCGGGTGCCCACAACGAAGATTATTTACGCACGAAGCGCGATAAGATGGGCCACAAATTGGCACTGGACGGTGTATCGACGCACGACGCCACGGTTTTGAGAAAGGTCATCGGCACGTAGAGATTTAAGCCTGCGTGGAGCTGGGCGATATTTACGGTTGATCCGCCTTTCCGCCATGCGACCACTTGCCCTTGTTCTAGCCGGCATTCTTGCCGTAGCAGCCGCTTACGGGGTCGTGTTCTGGCGAAATGCGTCTGATGTTCGACAACAACTGGAAGACGAACAGGCTGAAGTCGCACCGCAGGAGCTTCGACTTAGCGCGGAACCGGTTGATCGCTCCCAGGCGAACTCCGCATTGCCCCCAAAACAGCAGGATAGCGGGCCGCCCAGCGAATTGGGTTCAGCACGGGCTACATGGGGAACCTCAGTAGAAGGCTCCCCGGCTAACTCGGAGTCAGCTCCGACGCCCGTAACTGCTTCGCAAGGTCCCGAGACGCCCACCTTCGATGTTGAAGCAGAACAGAAGCGGTTGAATTACGTCGCCCTGGAGAGCACCTCCATTCGTATTGGAAGCGCTATCCAACGCCAGATGCGAGAGGGAGAAATCCTTCGGCGCGGACGTGGGATTGGCGCCGTGCTCCTCCGTCATCTCGGCTATGGGGTGAATGCAGCGGGCGAGCACGAAACGCCGGACGGCACCTTCTCAGTTGATATCAAAGGCCCAGACCTGATTGTTCTGACGGCAACATCGGAAGATGTTGGCAATCAGTTAGAAATGTCCATCATCGGCCCCAGGGACGTGGACCGGCGAATTCGACGCGTGCGGTAACGCGTAGATTGCGGGCATGCGCCCACCGATTTGCGACATCTGCCACAAAGAGTTCTCCTCGAGAGATGAGGGAGGAACCGTTCGGTTCGCTGACTACGAATCACTCCCAGATGGTGTGACAGGCCACCCCAAGGGACTTGAGTGGTTCTGCGGGGAACATTTCGAGGCGGCGCAATCGCTCAAGCACCTGTCCTCGGCAGAGGTTCGGTCAGCACTGAATGCCCGTTATTCCACAGGGTCGGGTAAGCCATAATTTCGGACGACAAGCTGGACTTCACCTCCCGGTGCCGCGCGAACGATGAGCAGCTTGTCGTAGTCCCGCTCGTCAAATTCAGTGATCTCGATGCCTACAAGCGCGCTGGCCATCACAGGAATTGTGTTGCTGTGGCCCGCGATGACGATGGTTTGTCCTTGAAATTCTTCAACAAGGGCACGAACGACGGCGCGTGCGGATGTCGCGATGTCGGCGGTGTCAAGTGGGCGGACGTGGACCTCTATCCCTAGCATTTCGGAGAGCGGCAAAAGCGTCTCAGCCGTTCTCTTGAACTGAGAAGCCACCAGCACCTCGACGTCGTAGCTCAACAACATGTCCCTCAAAGCCAGGGCGCGATCGCGGCCTTCGTCGGTTAGCGAAGGGTCTTGTCCGGTTTGCTTCTCGGCATGCCGGACGAGAAATACGACCGTTGTGTCAGCGCTTTCTTGAGCAAATACTCCTGAAGCGCATGTGAGAAGAAGGGTGAGGAGCAGGAAGTTCCGGATCGTGGACAACGCGGTCATCGATTGGTTAGCGAGGCGTACAGGGAGTCTACGGATTCCTGAAGTGAGTCTACATCGCCATCGTTTTCTATGATGTAGTCCGCCAAGGCGCGGAGCTCTTCTGGCGAAACTTGATGCTGAATCCGGGCGAGCACATCATTCCGGGAGACGTCATTGCGTGCCATTACACGGGCAATGCGGGTTTCAACCGGTGCATCAACAAGGACGACGTTGTCCAAAATGTTGGCGACGTCGATCTCCTTGATCAATGCGACTTCGTAAACAAACAGCAAAACGCCGTCCTTCTGCGCTTGGTCGATTGACCGAACCAGTGCCGCGCGGACAGCAGGGTGGACAAGGGCATTCAGACCCTGAAGTTCTTCTGGATCATCAAAAACCTTGGCAGCAAGTCCCGTCCGGTTCAGTGACCCATCGTTCAAAAACGTCTCGCTCCCAAACCGCTCGACTAGCACGGTACGAAGACGCTGATCTTCTATCATCAACCGCTTCGCTTCTTCGTCGGCGTTCAAAACATGAACACCAGGCTTCTTAGCCAGCATATTGGCAGCGGTCGATTTTCCGCTACCGATACCACCTGTGATCGCGACCGAAACCATCTGATCAGACGAATTGGAAATAGTAGTAGAGTATGCCAAGAACGGCACTGAGCCCCAGGGTTGCCAGCATACTAAGCTTGAGCCGGAACAGTAAGAAAAACGCTAGTGTAGCGAGTGCGAGCGCGGCTACGTCAAGCGATGCAAAATCCGGGATCAGAAGACGCAATGGCCCGATCCAGCGTGTGGATATCGAGCCGAAAATCACATGCAACCCAAACCAGACGGCCAGATTGAGGATCACGCCGACTACAGCGGCACTAATTGCCGACAGCGCCGAGGAAAGCAAACGGTTACCTCGTAGGTGTTCGATAAATGGCGCCCCAACGAAAATCCACAAGAAACAGGGAGCGAACGTTGCCCACGTCGTGACCAAGGCTCCCAAAAAGCCTGAAAGCATGGGATTCAACCCCGTCTCAGCTCGATATGCACCCAGGAAGCCCACGAACTGAACCACTTGAATTAGTGGTCCTGGAGTAGTCTCCGCAAGTCCGAGTCCGTCCAACATCTCTCCGGGCTGAAGCCAGCCGAATACATCCACGGCCTGCTGGGCCACGTAGGCCAAAACTGCGTAGGCTCCCCCAAAAGTGACGGTCGCGACTTTGCTGAAAAAAACGCCTTCCTGGACCAGAATGTGTTGCTGTCCAAGTGCCAATGTGAGCAGGCCGAGCGGGAGTAACCACACCGTAAGCCAAATAACCGCCGTTTTGGCTGCCTTCCTGAAGGATGGGCGGGCGGATTCTCCAATCTGGTCCCCGAGAAGGGCGGCGCCAACTTCCTCTGGCCCAGCGGACCGAAACGTAGCAAGTCCGAAACGGTTGGCGACCAGTCCGAGCGTGGCAGCCGTAATGACGATGAAAGGGAACGGTATAGCAAAGAAGAAGATGGCGATGAAGGCAAGTGCGGCGACACCTATCAGCGTTCTGCTACCAAGCGAACGCTGCCCTATTCGCACGACGGCCTCAACGACGACCGCGAATACAGCAGGCTTTAACCCAAAAAACAAGGCTTCCACGGCGTGTACGTCCCGAAACCCAGCATAGAGAATGCTCAGTACCAGTATGGAGAGAAATCCTGGTAATACGAAAAGCAACCCTGCGGTTAGACCACCTTTCGCGCGATGAAGCAGCCAGCCCACGTACGTCGCAAGCTGCTGCGCTTCCGGCCCAGGAAGCAGCATGCAATAGTTGAGTGCGTGCACGAAGCGGCTTTCGCTGATCCACCGCTTTTCGTCCACCAGAATCCGATGCATGACGGCGATTTGGCCTGCCGGTCCGCCAAACGAGAGAGCGGCAACGCGGATCCAGACTCTAACGGCTTCCCGATACGAAACGGTCGGCGCAGGGTCCGGCGTCGACGGAGCGTCACTCTTGACAGAGACGGTCATGAAAATCGCTGAGGGGCCTTAGCGCTGGACGATCCGATTGCAGACCAACAAACTAGAGCACCCCATCTCGGCGTGTATGACCAAACCAATAACTCTACCCGATTCTCACAATTGGTCACGGGCCAACGCATCATTCTGGATTTGAGAGCAGACAACCGATCTGCACCTCAACCAAACGCTTCGGCCATCAACTGTTCGGCTTGAACCGCCGCGTCCCCCGCGGCGGTAAGGCGGCTGAAGGCGCTTTCGAGCGTGCCTTCGCCCGCGTCGGCCATGATTTCGGCAGGGGATCCATCTCGGATAATATGGCCATCTCGGATGACGATGACCTGATCAGCCACTTTCTCGACGGCATCCAGGAGGTGCGAAGAGTAGAACACGGTCTTTCCCGCTTCCGCAAGTGCACGCAACAAGGCTCTCACCTGCAGCACCGCATGCGCGTCGAGGCCATTAAGCGGTTCATCCAGGAGGAAAACCGGAGGGTTATGGAGCAGCGCCGCGGCGATTAGAACTTTCTGTTTCATGCCTTTTGAAAACGCGATCATAGCCTGTTGCGCGTCATCTGCCAAGCCCCAGAACGTGAGCAACGCGTCTGTTCGATGGGCGATCATACTCTCCTCCAGGCCGTGCATTCGCCCGATAAACGCCAGGTATTCGGTTGGCGTAAAGCTCTCGTAGAGGTGCCCATGCTCGGGCACGTACCCGAAACGGCGCTTGGCTTCGAGCGGGTCGACGGCGATGTCTACATCCCCAACCCAGACTTGGCCGGCATCTGGTTTCAATGTGCCGGTGAGCAGTCGGAGTGTCGTTGTCTTCCCCGCGCCATTCGGCCCGACGTAACCTGCAACCGTGCCTCGTTCAACGGAGAACGAAACATCGTGGAGGATCGGAGTGCCATCGATGGAAACTTGAACGCGCTGAACAGAAATCATGTAGTAGAAATGTGGGGCCGGAAGGGAGTTATGGCAGTGGCTGTTTAGCCGGGAGGCCAGGTCATCGGGCGGCCACCGAGGATATGCAAATGGATGTGGAAAACGGATTGGCCAGCGTCGGCTCCGTTATTCATGACGAGTCGGTAATCGCTGAGGCTTTCTTGTTGGGCGATACGGCGCGCGGCCGTAAACAGATGGCCGACGAGCGATTCATCATCTTCCTCGATTAGGTCGGGGCGGGTAATTGGTTTTCGGGGGACGACAAGAATATGGGTGGGAGCTACCGGATTGATATCTCGAAAGGCGACGCATTGCTCGTCTTCGTACACGATTTCCGACGGAATCTCCCCGTCGGCTATTTTTTGAAAGAGTGTTTTCTCGCTCATCGTGGAGGAGGGTATGTGTTCAGGCAAGGATCGGGCGCGGCGCCCGTGGGGCGATGCGCCGCCTCACGGACGGAATGGAAGTGCGCCCGGATAGGTCGCTAATAGAGAAGGTATCGACAGTGGAAGAAGGTAGATGGAACGGACCTTGGTTCGCTGGGGTTCAGAACATCGCTTCACGACAACCATTATGCCCCGCATCTTTATCACCCGAAAGGTTCACTTCAACGCCGCGCACCGGCTGCACAACCCGGAAAGATCGGACGAGTGGAATCGGGCCACCTTTGGGAAATGCAACAATCCGAACTCGCACGGGCACAATTACGAGCTCGACGTAACAATCTCCGGTGAACCTGATCCGGAAACCGGATACGTCTTGGATCTGTCCGTTCTGAAGCAGATTGTCGAAAAGCAGGTCGTTGACAAACTGGACCACATGAATCTCAACCTCGACGTAGATTTTCTGGCAGGCATCCTTCCCTCAACCGAAAACGTGGCTGTCGAAATATGGAAGCGGCTCGTGAACGAAATTCCCGAGCCCGCCACGCTCTTCGAAATCATCCTTCGCGAAACGCCGCGCAATAGCGTTACCTACCGAGGCGACTAACTCACCAACGTATGCATTCCAACAATCAACTTGACATCGCTGAAAACGTTCTGTATGAACGCCGCGATCACTTCGACGAGGAGACAACGGAGGCGCTCGCCCGGCTTACGGAGCAGCAACTAGCCCTTCTCCAAGAGGACCCTCAACGTGAAGGATTGCTCAAAACCCCGGAGCGCGTCGCGAAATCGCTGCAGTTTCTAACGCACGGATACAATCTGGACCCGCGCGCCATCCTTCGCTCTGCACTGTTTGACGAGAAGTACTCGGACATGATTCTCGTCAAGGATATCGAGATCTACTCAATGTGCGAGCATCATATGCTGCCGTTTTTTGGGAAGGCGCACGTGGCATATATCCCGAATGGCAAGATCGTCGGATTGAGCAAAATTCCGCGTGTGGTGGATGTCTTTGCCCGCCGTTTGCAGGTGCAGGAACGGCTGACACACCAGATCCACGAGCTGATCCAGGACGAACTCAACCCGCTAGGCGTGGCAGTGGTGATCGAGGCACAGCATCTTTGCATGATGATGCGGGGCGCTGAAAAGCAGAACTCATGGACCACGACGAGTTCAATGTGCGGCGTTTTCCTGGAACAGGCAGACACGCGCGCAGAGTTTATGAGACTGATCAACGGTAGGTAGCGTTCTGGAGCCATCCCATCAGATCGACTACAATGGACGCAGCTTTCGCGCCGTTGAAAACTCACCGAATGGTGAGGTGGGCGAAGACAACGTGTTCAGTTATCGTCAACAGGGCGACGTTGTCTGGGCGACCTACGAGGGTGGTTCCGTCCGATTCGGGACACTCGTCGCTACCATTGATTCCGTAGGAAAGTTAGATATGCGCTACAACCACGTTTCCGTTGATGGGCATTTACAGACAGGCGTCTGTGAATCTCGGCCCGAATTTCTTGCTGACGGTCGCGTGCGCCTTGACGAGGCGTGGCAGTGGACCAGCGGTGATTGCTCATCAGGATTGTCCGTGCTCGAAGAGATTCCGGACGCATAATGCCCATTGTCGTTATTACGGGAGCAAGTCAGGGAATCGGCGAAGCCATCGCTGAGAGCTTTGCCGCAGAGTTTGGAGCCCAGGCGCATTTGGCACTGGTTGCCCGAAGAGAGGAGAAGCTGAACCAGGTCGCCGAATCGTGCCGAAAACTCGGATCTGCCGTTGACGTTTTTCGGTGCGATCTAACAAACGAAGTAGCGGTCGTTGAAATGGCGGAAAACGTTAAGCGTCGTCTTGGCATTCCCGACGTTTTAGTAAACAACGCAGGCGCGTTCATTCCCGGCCCATTTGCTGAAACGAGTACCGAGGTATTTCAGAACCAGATCGCCGCAAACTTGACCAGTGCATTCCTTGTGACACGCGGCTTCTTGGGCGAGATGATGGACCGCGGCTCAGGAGACGTCATCTTCATGGCATCCGTTGCTGCAATTCGCGGCTATCCGGGAGGCGTGGCCTACTGCGCCGCGAAACACGGTGTGCTTGGGTTGGCGCGAGCACTTCGCGAGGAAGTCAAAGGCAACGGTATTCGCGTGATGAGCGTACTGCCGGGCGCAACCCGCACGGCAAGTTGGGACGGGACGGATCTTCCCGATGAACGCTTTATCGACCCCGAAGACGTTGCACTGGCCGTAGTGGAAGCGCATCGTATGTCATCACGGGCCGTGATGGAGGAGATCATCATCCGCCCCCAATTGGGCGACATCTAAATCGTGAGAGCGATAATTGGAAACGAAAAATCTCATCATCACTCACAACGCGGAAACGAAGCGGTTTGAGACCGACTTGGATGGTTATCCCGGCGTGGTTGAGTACATGCTCGCTCCAGGAACGATTGTCTTTACGCATGCAGAGGTTGCGCCCGAACTCGATGGAAGAGGCGTTGCCAGCGCAGTCGTCAAGGCAGGCCTTGACTATGCGAGAGCTGAGGGGCTAGACGTGATGCCGCTCTGTCCATTTGTTGCGTCCTACATCAGGCAACATCCGGAGTACAAGGACATTCTGAAGGCCGGCTTCAACGTTTAGTCGTTGAGAAAAGACGCCAACGGCTTCGGAGCTTTCCGGATTGCTTCGGGTACGAACACAAGTCTTCCCCAGGAGCATGTCCGACAATCTTTTTGATTCCGCCGCTGCGACGTTGATCAAATCCTCGGCCCCACTCGCCGACCGGATGCGACCGCGCACGTTGGACGAGTTTGTTGGGCAGGATCATATACTGGCCCCCGGCAAGTTGCTACGCCGCGCCATCGAAGCTGATCGGGTGACATCGCTCATCTTCTTCGGTCCGCCCGGGACGGGGAAAACGACACTGGCGCGGATCATTGCCAACACAACCCAGAGCCACTTTACTACGCTCAACGCCGTTCTTGCAGGGGTTAAGGACATTCGCGAGGCCATCGCCAACGCGAAGGATCGTCAGCGATTCCATGGCCTGCGTACCATCTTGTTTGTGGATGAAGTGCACCGATTCAATAAGGCCCAGCAGGACGCTCTGCTGCCGCACGTGGAGAACGGCACGGTAACGTTCGTCGGCGCGACAACAGAGAATCCGTACTTCGAAGTCAACAAGGCGCTCGTCTCGCGTTCCAGGATTTTTGAGTTGACGACGCTAACCGAGGACGACCTACGAAGCGTCGTCCGGCAGGCGCTTGACGATCCTGATAGGGGATACGGCGAGTTGGACGTCAAAGTTGAGGACGACGCGCTGGGGCATCTTGTTAACACCGCAAATGGCGACGCCCGGAGTTTGCTCAATGCGCTAGAACTTGCGGTGGAAACAACGAAGACGGAGGAGGGGACCATCTGCGTAAGTCTGGAAGTTGCCGAGGACTCCATCCAGCAGCGCGCGGTGCTGTACGATAAAGATGGCGATGCCCACTACGACACCGTCTCGGCGTTCATTAAAAGCCTCCGAGGCTCCGATCCCGATGCAGCACTTTACTGGATGGCGAAGATGCTCTATGCGGGCGAGGATCCTCGCTTCATTTTCCGTCGAATGCTGATCTTCGCGTCAGAGGACATCGGGTTAGCCGATCCCCGTGCCATTGATGTGGCGGTTTCATGTGCGCGCGCCTTTGATTACGTAGGATTGCCGGAGGGCCGATTCCATCTGGCGGAGTGCTGTCTGTATCTCTCTACGGCGCCAAAGAGTAATTCAACCATGGCGTTCTTCAGCGCGTTGGAACACGTCGGCACCGAGCCCACAGACGATGTCCCAAACCCGATGAAAGACGGAAACCGGGATAGAGAGGGGCTTGGCCACGGAAAGGGCTACAATTACCCCCACGCCTTTCAGGATCACTACGTACCTCAACAATATCTGCCCAGTGGACTGCAAGGGCAGTACTTTTTTGAGCCAAGCGACCAGGGTTACGAATCGGCCGTGCGCGAGCGGCTGGAAAAATGGCGCGCCCGCGACGAGCAGGAAGCCATCGAGAAGCGGGTAAGGCGGTATGTCGACGAGAAGTAGCGGATCTGTATTAGCCTGTCAAGCCCTTTTTGAGATCGGGCTAAAAAATGGGCGAGGGTCGCCAAAATGCAACCCCCGCCGATGTTCCCGCTGAAAGTGTTCGTCTACTATTTGAGTAGCGTCACGCTTCGCGTGCCGACGAAGTTCTCGCCCCGGAGCTCGATCAAGTAGACTCCGCTGGCCAGACCATCCCCGTTAATAGTTGCTGTAACAACCTGTCCACTGGCTGCCGTTCCTTCGAACAGAGTGCGGACCTGCTGCCCAAGTGTATTGTACAGCGTGAGACTTACAGGACCTGTCTCGCGGATCGCAAAACGAACGGTTGACTGTGGATTAAAGGGATTCGGGTAGGCGGCATCCAAAACGTAGTCATCCACAAACTCGACGGGAACGCCGGGCTCGAGGGCGACGATTGTCTCGCTGGAGAACGACAAATTATCAACGCACGACACGTTGCTGCCGCCAACTTCTTCGACTTCAAAGATGAAATAGGCGATCAGAGTTGAAACAGACGTTATGCCTACAAACTGGCTCATGTCATCGGGAACCAGCGTAAGATCCACTGTGATAAACTCATGGTCAGCCGCATCGAAGACACTGAGTGTTCCATTGTCTGTGTTGCCAAAAAGGGCACCAATGTCAACGCCAAAGGCCGTGACGTCACCATCCGTAAAATCAACGCGGAGGGAGTCAACGAACGTGTTGTGGCATACGACTTTTGATGGAAGTGCGGTACCTGCGCAGCCAGAGCCACACGCTATCAGGCCGTCAGCTGAGCCACCGTCTGCATCGTTGAGCGGGACGTCGGAAAATTCCAATCCATTAACAATCTCGCCGGGCAGTACAGCAGCGTTGCTCGTTGCCGGACCAAAAGGGGCTGGCGCGCCGATAATTGCTCCCGCGGTAACTTGGGAAAGATCTTCAAAGGTTTCGGACGTGTAGGGTCCAGTCGTGCCCGCTTCCCAGGCAGGTCGGTCTGTAAAAAGGTTCACTTGCGCCGAAGAATTTTGTGATGCCACGACGTACGTGCCTAAGAAAAGTAGTAGCAAAGTGTACTTCATGTCGGGGGGGTGTTATTGATGGATTGCCCGGTTGGCTTCCACGAAATAGGGTACCGGTAGCTAATAACAGTTACAAGCGAATTGATGCGAGTTTGCTGCTTTGCCAAGATTGCACTACAGCGTTTCAAACCGATGGATTACGCGGCGCGCTAATGAAGGCGGAGCGATCAACTTTAACCAACAGAGCCAACGCAACTCAGAGCCCCTTCCGCGCAACAGCTACGACATAAATGCCACAAATATCGGAGTTTGGTCACCACCTCCCGTCGTTTCGCGCGGAAGGACTCTAGAATTCTTGGATGTGCGCTCGCGCTCAGTAGCGGCGTGGAGCGTCTAGAACAACCCTTCCGGTGCTGTTTCATTGACTCGAACCTGTTCGACCTGGAAAGACTCCTCGATTATCCCAGTCTGAAGAAACTCAGTGCGTGCGTCGATCTCTGCGAGAGCCGCGTCACGTTCTGGTCCTGGCGGAAGTTGTTCTGTTCGCTGTCGGGCCATGCCCAGGTTGCCACCTTCTATCATCCGTTGCTCCATGGGCACATCAAGCCCTTCGATGAAGGTCGACGCCACGAAGGGGATAGTTACGCCGTCCACGGTTCTGTAATCACCGTAAACCTGCCGTTGCGTGATCGGCCGTGTAAACGTGGAGTCGAGTGGTGCGGAAATCAGTGCAATCTCGATTACCCGGAAAGTTTCCGCGTCAACGACAAGCTGCGCAGACGATGGAGCCAAGTCGGTGGCGTCACTCGATGATCCAACAAAGGTGGCAGGGTCTGTTGCCTGTAATCGGATCACATTTATCCCGTCGCGCACTTCGGTGCCCACAACGCTGGCGTTGTTTCGAATGCCCTTGGAAATTTGAACGACGTTGGGCAGGTGGTATGGGCTGAAGACCGGCTGCATCAGCGAGTCATTCGTCACCGCGCGAAAGTCGAACACGTTGAGCGAATCGGCTCCTGTTCGCCTGAAGTAGATGACGGCATTGCTACTCTCCACCGTGAAGGAGCCGACGTCTTCGAAGTCGGCGGTCGAACGAGCAATCATTCCATCCGCTATTTCGTCGATACTAGGCTGATCGCTTCCACAACCAGCGGTGCAGAGGAGGAGGACAAGGCAAGTGAGATAGGCCGTACGCATGAGATAGGGGCAAATGGTTACCGGCTAACTTAGTCTTGCCGCATCGCCTCGCATTGTGATGGTTACGCAGAATTTGACGTTCCCCCATTCGCAGGTCCTCAACGTAGGCCGAGCTACCTACGAAGCTCGGTTTGTGGTTGATGTGCTGGAATCCTTTGTCTCGGCGGTACGCAAAGCGCGGATTGCGGACGTTGTCGCCGGACGGACGTACAACGTTGTGCCCGCTCTTGAAGGGGTTCACGATCCGGGGAACCTGCATGCCGTGCTACGAAGTGCGGAAGGGTTGGGATATGGTGCGACGTTCGTCGTTCGGCCGGAAGGAGAGGCGGCCTCGCTTCTAGAGCCTTACCTAGTCGGGGAGGACGTTTCGCACGACGAACTTGGAAGACGCGGAAGCACTAGAGCAGCTCAAGGTGCTCACAAATGGTTGGATCTCGCCGCGTGGTCTTCGGCTGATGAGTTCGCCCGCACCGTGCGTTCAAAGGGGTACGCCATCGTGGCCACGCACCTTTCAGCTGATGCAATTCCGATTGCCGAGTGGGACTTCACTCGCCCCACTGCACTTGTCTTCGGCAATGAAAAGGATGGCATCTCAGAAGAGCTTCTTGCCCACGCCGACGCAAACGTCGTGCTGCCTATCGACGGCTTTATTCAGAGTTACAACGTCTCCGTAGCTGTCGCGCTTGCGCTCTTTCATGCACGCCAGGATCGTCTTGTGCGCCAAGGTTTTCATGGTGATCTCGCGGAGGATGAGCGGTCCATTCTCACTGCTCATTACTACGTGCGCTCGGTATCAGCTGCGGAGCAGATTCTGGAACGGGAATCGGGCAAAGGCGGATGAACTACTTCACCCTCCTCGCTCTAGCCAACGAGTGGAACGACAGACTATCGGGAGCAGCGGTTGTCGACGTGTGGTCGCAGACGGCAGGTGAGCTTTCTCTGGCTCTCGAAAAGGGAGAGAATGCGTCCACGATTCGCATTTACTGCGATCCAAAGATGGCGATGATGTTTCGGGCGGAAGGTCACGGACGTGCGCGAAAGAACACAGCCACGCTGTTTGAGAAAGCACACAGCCTGGTCATTGCGAAGATCAAAACCGCGGACCGGGATCGATTCGTTTTCATCGAGTTGGAAGACGGTTCGATGTTCCAAATCCAGCTCTTCGGACCTCAGCCCAACGTTTATTGGGTTCACGGCGATTTAGTGCGCGAGGCCTTTCTGAACGATGTCGGGTGGGTAGGAAACGCTCCGCCCGCTACGCGTCCGGCGCCAGTCGTGAGTTCGTTCGAGGCATTTGTGGAACGATGGCGGGCG
Organism: Rubricoccaceae bacterium; assembly: GCA_037969195.1. Classification (GTDB taxonomy): domain Bacteria; phylum Bacteroidota; class Rhodothermia; order Rhodothermales; family Rubricoccaceae; genus JAHEJB01. Next base: position 14,415 of record JBBKWZ010000048.1, read on the forward strand.
AATCGAAGGACATTGGCCCAGGCGGTCTCCGCAACGATTCCACTTTTTGATCGACAGTTGGCTGATGAGGTTGTCCGCCGGGCGGAGCTTGATTCGGCCATTCCTCCTTCAGATGCCAACGAAGATGTGCTCCATCGTTTGTTTCTGGAATGCGAGCAATTGGAATCAGACCTTCAATCGCTGCAGCCGACCGTGTACTGGCGGGGGGCATTGGTCGAAGCATTCTCTCTCCTTCCACTGCAATCTGCGCCGGGGGATTGGAGGGAAGAATCCTTCAGCTCGGTTGACGAAGCGTTGGGTGTTTTCGCAAAGCGGCGATTGGCCCAGCGCCGGTTCATGGAATCATACAAGCCTGTTGAGATGGCTCTGGCAAAAGCTCACCGAAAAGCTGCGTCCGGTGCGGAAGCCATGCTCTCGGAGCTTGGCAACGCAAGTCGTGCAGATCGCTACGAAGCGTGGGGCCACCTGTTGATGGCGCAAGCGGCGAGTCAGGGGGCAGGGCACGAAGCGATAACCCTTCCCGATATTCTCAACGAGGGCGAGAACATCACAATCAAGCTCGACCCAGCGCTCACCGTGGTCGAGAACGCGCAACGCTTCTACGCAAAAGCACGACAGACTCGGGAAGCACGAAAGCACGCCGAAGAGCGCTGGTCCGAAGTCCATCAGCGTGCTGTGGAAGCCGCCGCACTTCTAACGGAACTGCGCTCTCTCGAGCGATTTGCAGATCTAGAGGACTTTCTGACGGACAATAAAAAGGTGCTGGCAAGTTTTGTTCGCCCTGAGACCGTCGGTGAAGAACGGCTTCCATACCGCCGATTCGAAATTCAGGGATGGGAAATTCGGGTGGGTAAAAACGCGAAATCGAATGCGGAGCTCACGACAAAACACGCCGGTCCGCACGACCTCTGGCTCCACGCTCGGGGCGTCCCTGGTTCACACGTGGTCATCCGTCGCCCAAACAAATCTTCGGAAGTACCCAAGCACATTGTCGAATCGACTGCTCAAATCGCGGCGTATTACAGCGATGCGAAGTCGCAGCCGTTGGCTCCAGTCATTGTTACAGAGCGCAAGTTTGTTCGCCCTATAAAAGGCGGGCCACCGGGACTGGTTCGGGTGGACCGGGAGGACGTAGTGTTAGTAGAGCCGGGTTTGCCAGGTTAGGAAGAATAGGGGAACGGAGAAAACCGAGACCTATACGGATGTAGTTTTCGCGGGCGGAGGCCCTTGCCTCTATGCATTCAAATCCACGACACATCTTTCATGACCTGGTGGGAAGCGATCATTCTCGGGCTCGTTCAGGGCCTCGCTGAGTTCCTTCCGATTTCGTCGTCCGGCCACCTCGTGTTGGGTCAGCACCTCCTGGGTTTGAGTGAGGCAGCAGCAGGCGACATCACGTTCGAGGTTTTCGTTCATTTCGGTACGACGCTTTCGATCCTGACCGTGTATCGGAAACGGATTTGGCGCATCCTCACGGATTTACTGGGTGCGGTCGCGAAACCAAAGTCGATGGGAGCAGCTATTCCGCCCGGCACTGTGGACTCCGAGCGCGGCGGTAGCGAAGCCTCATTGAGGATTTCGGTTTACGTTCTGCTTTCGATGATCCCAACCGGCATCGTCTATGTGATGTTCAAGGATCAATTGGAAGCAGCCTTTGCCGACCCACGCCTTGTGTGCATGATGCTCATCGTTACGGGCATTCTCCTCCTTCTGACTCGCCTGCGGCCGAATCCGTCCAGCGTGCTCTCGCCATTGAAGGCACTACTCGTCGGCTTCGCGCAAGCAATAGCCATGACACCGGGAATATCACGCTCAGGCGCCACAATTTGCACGGCGCTCTACATGAACGTAGACCGTAAAGAAGCCGCCGATTTCTCCTTTATTATGCTCCTTCCCGTGGTTATGGGTGCAACGCTGCTGAAGGCTCTCGATATGATGGAAACGGGCATCACCGTTGGTGTGCTTCCGCTGGTTCTCGGCACGCTCGTGGCGTACGTCTCCGGCATATTCGCCATCCGGGCCGTCGTCATTCTGGTTCAACGCCATTCATTGCAGTATTTCGCGTTTTACTGTTTTGCTGTCGGCATTCTTGGGCTCCTGCTGATTACATGATTGCGATTTGGGTTCGCGTTCGGGCTCAATCGGACAATCCTGCATCTAAAGAGGGGCGTATCATTTTGAGATATAGGACGGCGTAGCGTCGGCTCGACGTGGCAGAGGAGGGAGCTGTTGTGTGATTGGGTGATTCTGGTGCGGGTTGTGTGTTGAACCCCAGCAGCTTTATCGGGCGGTCTGCTTGGCCGATACCGAAGACGTTCCCACCTCCATTCCCGCCACGGCAAGATTATGATTTATCGCTTCTTTGTTGTTGATGACGACCGTCACTACGCCCGGCTCCTTTCCTATCGACTGGACAAAGACTCCGAGCATGAGGTACACGTTTATCACAGCGGTGAAGAGGTGCTGGACGCGCTCGACGAAGGGAACGAACCCGATCTGATTCTTCTGGATATCATGATGCCTGGAATCGGCGGAATGGAATCGCTTAGGCGGATTCGCCTGCTTCGACCCGAACTTCCCGTCGTGATGATTTCGGCTCAGGGCACCATTGATGTAGCCATCGAAGCCATGAAGGGCGGCGCGAATGATTACATCACAAAAGGTCAGGACGATCTCGTCAAGCTGGACGCCGTGGTTAAGAATCACCGCGAGCGCATCAAGCTGTCCCGCGAGGTTGAAAGCCTCCGCGGTGAAGTCGCTGGCAAGTACGGGCTCGACGAAATCGTTGGCGACAGTCGGGCAATGGAAGACGTCTATCGTCTCATCCGCAAGACCCTTCGTGGCAATCTTACCGTTGCCATTCAAGGCGAAAGCGGTACGGGTAAAGAGCTCGTGGCGCGCGCCATCCACTTCAACTCATCTCACGCGCCGGACATGGAAGGTCCCGGGCCGTTTGTAGTCGTGAACTGCGCCGCAATTCCTTCCGAGCTGATGGAGAGCGAGTTCTTCGGGCACGAAAAGGGCTCATTTACCGGTGCGCATGCACGGAAGATTGGCAAGTTCGAGCAAGCCGACGGCGGGACGATCTTCCTCGATGAGATCGGCGAGCTGGATCTTGGTTTGCAGGCCAAGTTGCTCCGTGCTCTCCAAAACCGCGAAATAACGCGTGTCGGTGGCAACGACACAATCACGTTTGAGTGCCGCGTCATTTCAGCTACAAACAAAGACATCCTCCAGATGGTGAGCACAGGCATGTTCCGGGAGGATCTCTACTACCGGCTCTTCCAGTTCCCCGTTCAGCTTCCGCCGCTCCGCGAGCGCGACAAAGACGTGCTCGTCCTCGCGCACGAGTTCCTTAACAAATACACGGCCGACCGGTCTGAATTCAAAGGCAAACGCCTGTCGGCGGATGCCACGCGCGCCATCGCGGTTTACCCATGGCCAGGCAACGTCCGTGAGTTGAAAAACGCTGTTGAGCGTGCGGTCTTGATTTCTGATGGCGAAGTGATCGAAGTAGACGACCTCATGCTCGACGTCGCACAGGCCGTTTCGCCATGGAACGAACGGACACGCAAGAACTCGGATTCTCCCGCAACGCAACCTCGTGAAAGCGGCGACGGTATAAGGTCGGTCGGTACATCAACTCTCGAGCCGACGATGATCGTTTCGGCTTCGTCGCAACACGTAGAGGTGCAGACGGAATCGTCCGCGCTTGGAGAAGGCGACTCGATTGTATCACTCGATGACCTCAAACGTCTGGCCGTCGTGCGTGCATACGATCTCTGCGAAGGCAGCGTAGACCGCGCCGCCGTAGAGCTCGGTATCGGGCGCGCGACGATGTATCGACTGCTCAAGAAATACGATATCAGCGCCGAGTAAGCTTTGCACGGAGCCTTTCGCGTATTCTGAGCGTTCCGCTTTTTCTACGCACTCCGAATCACGCAACAGCTCTCATGCGCCTCTCTGATTACGAACGCAACGTCCAGCGCGACATCGAACGCTGGGAGCGCGGAGCGGGTGATAACCTGCTGACACAGGCGCTCGGATTTGTCATGCGGCCTGTTGACTGGGTGTTCGATCAGTTCGTCCCGGATTCGGTCGTGGACGCGCTCACAGACGGACTAAACGCAGCACTTGGCACGCTCAACGATGCGTCCGAGTGGACGTATGACTCAGCCGATTTGCTTAAAAAAGCGGCGGAGATGGAAATCGAATTAGACGACGTTGCAGATCTCCGTGACGCCGACCTTGAAAAGCTCGACAAGCTGGCACAGTCGATGGTTTCGCAGAACTCGCTGATGGCCGCGTTGTCTGGTGGAGGGTCAGGCCTTGGCGGTCCGCTGTTCATTGCCGCCGACATTCCGATCCTGTTTACGATCAACTTCCGCCTAATCCAGCAGATCGGCGCTGCCTACGGATACCCCATGAGCGGACCCGAGTACAAGCCGCTCGTGATGGCCATCTTCAACGTTGCCGCGTCCGGCAGCCGCGATGCCAAGAGCGATGCACTTCGCGAACTGAGCGTGGCTGCAGCGGCCTCGGCACATGGTTCCGGTTATAAAGGCCGGCAGGCGCAGGGTACGTTCCGTGAGCAGATTGGCCACGTCCCGCGCGAGATCGCCAAGAATCTGGGCGCTCGTAAGCTTGCGCAAATGATACCCGTGGCCGGCGCAGCTGTCGGAGCAGGTGTCAACTACTGGTTCACCGACCAGACGGCGAAGGCTTCGTTCATGCTATTCCGCGCGTTGTATCTGGAGCGGAAGGAGCGGGTATAGAGCCTACTCGAACAGCGAGCTATACTCACCATACCCTTCAGCCTCAAGCTGATCAACCGGCACAAACCGCATAGCCGCCGAGTTCATGCAATAGCGTAGTCCCGTAGGTTCAGGACCATCGGCGAAGAGATGCCCAAGGTGCGAATTGCCTTCGACGGAGCGAAGTTCGTCGCGGAGCATCCCAAGCGACATGTCATCTTCCATTTGGAAATTTTCGGGCTCGAGCGGTGCCCAGAAGCTCGGCCAGCCCGTGCCGGATTCAAATTTGGTGGTGGAGCTGAACAGCGGTTCGCCGGAGACGACATCCACGTAAATGCCGTCCTCATGGTTGTCCCAGTACTCGTTGTTGAAAGGCGGCTCTGTGCCGTCCTCCTGTGTCACCATGTATTGCAATGGCGTCAGTACGGTGCGGAGAGAGTCCTGGCGCGCCGGGTTGGATTCAGTCTGCGCTTGCGACTGAGTACCTGAAACACAGCCAGCAAGAGCGAGAGCAGCGACGAGCGCGAAGCTGAAAAACGAAGGGATCTTGGACATTTGCATGGTTATCTGAATGCTCTTGAAAGATTTAATAGCCGGGTGCGTGCACGAGGTCGTCGAGCTTTTCATCGCCCCAAATTTCTTCCAGCCGAAAGTCACGGCGGCAGCCCCGGCGATATGAGTAGTAACGATCAGGGTCCTTCATATAGAAGTCCTGGTGGTAATCTTCGGCCGGGTAGAAAGGCGCCGCATCAAGGACAACCGCAGCCAAGGTTGTGTGGAAGCGCTCGTTTAGTGCCGCGTGCGATGTATCGGCGGCCGAACGTTGAGCAGCCGTAGCGAAAAGCGCAGGTCGGTATGTATCGCCGCGATCGCAGAATTGGCCGCCTCCATCGAACGGATCGATGTTGCGCCAGAAGACGTGGAGGATCTTCTCGTAAGTTACTACGTCGGCATCGTAGATCACTTGAATCACCTCGTAGTGGCCAGTTCCGCCGCGCGTTACATCGTCGTATGACGGGTTCTCAAGATGACCCCCGGAAAACCCGGAAATCACGGTCAGAATGCCCTCCCGACCCTCAAAGGCCGTTTCAGCACACCAAAAACAACCCATGGCGAATACAGCGGTATCCGGATTGGCGACAACGATTAGCGGGCCTGCAATCCCTGAAGACATCACGCTGCTGCTACTGTTCGCACTATTCGAACATCCCAGCGCCGTCAGCGTGAGGATGGTACCGATGGCGAGCAAAGAAGAGAGAAGTCGGATCATAGAAGTTGGCTGATCTGAGAATCACAAAACGTAGCACGTTGTCCGACTGTTTCATAAGAATGCAGCCAGCGCGATAACGCTTCGATCACGATAGAATGAACCTGCTGCGAAGGAAAGGGGCGAAATAGTTCGCTAAGGCTTGCGGATACAGAGGCCGTGTGGCCTCTACCTTTCCAACTTCTTGCCCCTCTTCCAAGTAATGCCCCTTGTCGCAATTGTAGGCCGCCCCAACGTGGGCAAAAGCACGCTGTTCAACCGGTTGACGGAAGAGCGCCAGGCCATCGTGCACGATGAGCCCGGCGTAACGCGTGACCGCATTTATGGGCAAGTGGAATGGACCGGAGTCGAGTTTGACATTGTTGATACGGGCGGGTTGGTGCCGCGGTCGGAAGAGCGATTCGAGGCCGCAATTCGAGAGCAGGTGATGCTCACGCTGGAGGAATCCGACGTCATTCTTTTCGTAGTGGATGTTGAAGTGGGAATCACGGATCTGGATCAGGAAGTAGCCGATCGGCTGCGACGCGCTGAGCAACCCGTGTTCGTGGTCGTCAATAAATCCGACAACCCTACGCGATCTCTCGATGCACACGAGTTCTACAGCCTTGGCTTCGAGCACGTTTTTCCGCTAAGCGCCATTAACGGGACAGGGACGGGGGATTTTCTTGATGCCGTCGTTGCGGCTTTGCCAGAGAAACCCGACGAAGTGGAGGAGGATGACGCGCCCCGAATTGCATTCATTGGGCGACCAAATGTTGGGAAGTCGTCTCTCACAAATCAGCTTCTTGGCAAATCGCGAGCAATTGTTACGGAGATTCCGGGGACTACGCGCGATTCGATCGACGCGCGCATGGAGTATGACGGCCAGGAGATTGTCCTCGTGGATACCGCTGGGCTCCGCCGAAAGGCCCGCATCCGCGAGAATGTTGAGTTCTACTCCACGCTTCGCACCGAACGCGCCATCCAGAGTTGTGATGTGGCCGTGGTATTGGTGGACGCAACCTTGGGGCTTGAAGCCCAGGACGCCCGCGTTCTTCGCGAGGCTGAACAGATGAAGAAGGGCCTTGTGATCGCAGTAAACAAGTGGGACCTCTTCGAGAAGGAGACGAACACAGCGCGCGACTTCACCAACCAGATCCGTGAACGACTGGGTTTGCTCGAATATGTGCCGGTGGTATTTATCTCCGCGCTTACTGGGCAGCGAGCAACCAAGGTCCTGGATTTGGCGCTCGAGGTCTACAGGGAGCGCTCGAAGCGCATCCCAACCGCGAAGCTCAACGAAGTCTTGGAGGCAGCGATCAAGGCGCAGTATCCACCGACGTATCGCGGGCAGTACGTCAAAATCAATTACATCACGCAAGTCCGGGATAGTCCGCCTGTATTTGCCATATTTACGAATTACGCAAAAGGCGTCAAGGAGTCGTATCGACGCTATCTGGATAACAAAATTCGGGCAGCCTTCGGGTTTGAAGGCGTCCCCCTGACGCTCTCGTTCAAGCAGAAGTGAAAGCGAATAGGGGCACTCGGGTGATCTGCCCCACACCGTATATTTCGACCCATCTTTAGCAAAATTCGACCACATGGCCGGCACACCAGTCAACAATGCGAAGCCGAACGAGCGTACGCTCAATTTCTGGGAGCGCCTTTACCTCCCGGAAATCCTGAAAGGGCTAAAGTATTCGGCGAGCAAGATGAAGTTGCCGACGTACGCCTTCGCCTACCCCGAGGAGCAGTTCTACCCGCCGGATTCCTACAGGGGTCGGCCGGTATTGGTGGAAGAAGAAGGCCGTCCCCGTTGTGTTGCGTGTGGACTTTGTGCACGGAGTTGCCCGCCGCTGGCCATCTCGATGCAAGCCCACGAAGTGGACGATGACATCAAGGAGCGCGAGCCAGAGTGGTTCGAGATCAATATGCTTCGCTGCATCTATTGTGGGTTCTGTGAGGAAGTCTGCCCGGAGGAAGCAATTGTGATGTCGAAGGAGTACGACATGACTTTTCAGCACCGCGACGAGGCCATTTTTGGTTTGGAGCGCCTGCTAATGCCCAAGGAACGGCTTAAAGATCGCCTCGATTTTCTCGAAGGCGCTCGAAATGGTCAGTTTGGTGAGAAGTGGGATCATCCGAAGTCCAACAACATCCATACGCTGCGGAATAGATTGGACTACGTGAAAGAAATCAGCGCCTAGCCTGTCTTCACGAGCCATGTTGGATCAATACCGTGACGCTCCCTGCGACCCTGCAACGCTTCGCATGCGCCGCGAAGCGCTGGTCAATCAGCTCGGATGGCTGGCCGACGAAGCGAAGGCATTGGAGCCGATGCTCGTAGACCTTCCAGCCTGGGCGCTCGATCAAGCTCCGATGCCCGGCGATCGAACGGCAAAAGAGGCACTTGCTCATCTAGCCGTATTGGATCGCGAAGTCTACCCGAGGTGGATCGAACAGATCGTGGCTGAGGAATGTCCCTCTTTGATTCAGTCTGAGGTTGAGATTGATGCGGATGCAAACACGAGGGACATTGGCAGTTTGCTTGCCGATGTTGAGCAAGCGCGCGTGGCGTTCATTTCGACAGTGCAGGCCGTCCCGGAAGCTGAGTGGACGCGAACGGCCACGCTTGACGACGTGGAGGTAGACTTGTTCGCGCTCATCCTCCGTATCGTTCGAAACGACGCCGACTGCCTGCGAGACCTCGCCTATCGCTTCCACGAAGCCAAGTTGAGCGACCGCGCCTCAGCCTAATTCGCGCGTCTCCTACCCGGCTGGTGGGCATTTTGTGGACAGAGTGTGCCGCATAAGTGACACTACCGGTCGCTAGATTGATGGGCGCAGAAAATCTGCGATACTCTGTTTGTCCCCACGGTTTCAGCATGGCTTCCAGGAGCGGCCCGTCTTACGGCGACCTGGCCAATGCCTTTCGGCAGGGCCACTTTCAGCCGCTTTACTTCTTCTATGGCGGGGAAGGGTTTTTGATGGACGAGTTGCAGGCGCTGCTGATAGAGCATTCGCTGCAACCGCACGAGCGCGACTTCAATCTCGAGATCATCCACGGCCCGGAAGCCACGACCCCGGATGTGCTTTCGATTTGCTCTGCACTGCCCATGATGGCGGAGAGGCGGGTCGTAATCGTACGCAATTTTGAATTGATGGATGAAAAGGACTCCAAGCGAAAGGCACCGTTTGCAGAGTATGCAGCGCGGCCCAATCCGGCGGCGGTCGTATTGCTGCTTTGCAATGGAAAAGTAAACGTCGGCCACAACCCCTATAGAGCATTCAAAAAGCATGCGGTTTGCTCGGAGTTCAAGACGATGTACGACAACAAGCTGCCCGGATGGATTACCCAACGTTTCAAGGGGAGCGGCTTTGAAGCACAGGGCGCTGCTTCGCAGATGATCGCCGAAGCCGTCGGGCCGGACCTTCGCACCACGTCGAACGAGATTGATAAGCTGATTTCCTACGTTGGTGATAGGAAGACCATTACAGAAGACGACGTTGTTCATGCGGCGGGGCACTCGCGGGAGCACAACGTATTCGAGCTTCAAAAAGCCATCGGCCGAGGTTCGTACGAGCGCTCGGTTTCCATTACGGATACACTTCTGACCGGCGCTTCCAACCGCGCAGGTGAAGCACTGATGATTGTCGCCATCCTCGCGAGCTATTTCACCAAGCTCTGGAAACTGACATCCTGTCTTGACAAGCGAATGCCAGAAAGTGAGATGGCCGGTCACATTGGCGTGCCGCCTTTCGCTCTAAGCGATTACCTCAGGGCACTCCGCGTCTATCGATCGTCTTCAATCCATCGCGCACTTGGTGCGCTACTGGCCGCCGACATGGAACTGAAAGGCGGCTCAGAGCGAGACGAACGTCTCATTCTAACGCTCGCACTCGGGCGTATGTGCGTCCGCAAGTCTTCATTTGCCTGAAACTCAGCTTTGACCTTTCCGTGAAGTACTAATCTGCCAAATGCATTTGTTTATCTAACAATTCGGGCACGGTCCTTGACTTTTAGGGCCATCCTGACAAAGTTTCGTTCCGGGACGCATAACTCGACCCGGCGACACCGCCATATTGAGGTGCTTACATGCCGAACACGCTTAAGAAGCAATCCTTCGGGAAGGCCTCCCGCTCTAACGCCAACAAGCACTACGATGTCCTCGTCCAGATGACCGACGAGGACTTGATGTCACAATTTCAAGCAGGTACAGTCGAAGCGTTCGATATCCTCGTTAGCCGCTATAAGGACCCGCTGACGAACTACATCTACCGCTTCCTTGGTGATATGAAGGAGTGCGAAGATCTCCTGCAGGAGACCTTCCTTCGTGTGTATCGTAACCGCCACTCGTACCGCCGAATTGCCAAGTTCTCAACGTGGTTGTATACCATCGCGGGTAACCTGGCGCGGTCCGAATACCGCAAGCGCAAGCGTCGTCGTCTGTACTCACTGCAGTCTGTTAATAGGGACGATGAGGAGTATGAGGTGGAGATTCCCGATGAGACCTTCTCTCCGGATATCCACACAGAAAGCTCTATCCAGGACCGCCACATTCAGGAGGCGCTCAAGCAGATCCCGGAAGAGTTCCGTGAAGTGGTTGTGCTGCGCGATGTGCAGCAACTTGCCTACGAGGAGATCGCCGAAATCACTGGTCTCCCAATGGGCACGGTAAAAAGCCGCATCAACCGCGGTAGGACGAAGCTTCAGGGCCTCCTCAAGGACGTGTACTCGCCCACGACGGACTAATCGCACCATGCAATCAGACGTGAAAGCGGCCTCGCCACACAGCGGGGCCGCTTTTGTTTTGGGAAGATGCACTCTCCGCCGCGCATCCTTGCAGCCCATTGACCGCGAACGGTACCTTCGGCTCCCCATTTTGGGCCCTTAGCTCAGCGGTTTAGAGCGCTCGCCTCACACGCGAGAGGTCACAGGTTCGAATCCCGTAGGGCCCACTGATCGCTAGTTCGGCGCGTGTCTGGCTGTTGCCTTGGGAGAAACCTGCTTTCTCCTGCACGCCGACCCATAACCAGTTTCATTTTATGAATGATATAAACTCGT
>JBBKWZ010000049.1:0-4311 GCA_037969195.1 Rubricoccaceae bacterium
CCCTAAGTCGGCATTGAGGTGGAGGCGACGAGCATGCTTGCCTCGGTTCCTCCGCACCTGCAACCGATGCGCAAACTGTGCATGACGTGCACCTTGAGAGGTTAGGTTCTTAATTGGAATGCTGTCATTCCCGGAGGAAAACAGCGGCTATTGGTACGTGGGTGCGCATTTTGGATAATGGCATCGCCTTTGTCAATGGATCAGGACATGGCAGTGGGTAGCCCGCGTGTCAATCCATCGCGGAATGCTTTCAGGCCTTCACTTCCGAACGGCCGCGCTTTGACATCCCCCAATCCAACTCACTCAGGAGGAAACCATGAACACGTTCTCTATTCGCTCTGTCGCCAGTTTGGCTCTGCTGTTCGGCGCTATTCTCTTCGCAGGTTGTCAGGAATCCGTCGTTGGCCCTGATAGCCTCGATGGCGCAAATGGCTCGGATGCGCTGCTCACAATCGAAAGCGCCCCGGCGGCAGCAAGTCTCGGCGGTGATGTCATCCTCGAAGCCAACCTCTCGAGCACGCAAGCCGATCCGTTGGCAAGTGGCACCGCTCGCTGGGAGATGCGAGCCGACGGTCGTCTCAAATTCTCGACTGAGGTCGAAGATGTTTCAATTGATGGAAACGGCCGTGTTATCGTAACTCGCGCAGGCAGCGGCGTGGTCCTTAGAGGGACCATCAACATCGCGGGTGGCCTCGGCGATTTTAACATCGATACCGACAATGGGCAGTCGGTCCCCGTAATGCAATCAGGAGATCGCGTCACGGTTCGGAATGCAGAACGCCAGCTCATCCTTCGCGGAAGACTCTAGGCAGTCGCAGTCGCCATCGCAGTCTGGGGTCGAACAATTCGGTCGACCCCAGATTGGTCGCCTCAATTGTCGATTACATCCGCTCCGTTGGACACGATTTCGCTTTCGGAGAAAAAGTAGCGGCCTTCCTTGACGCCGTTCTCCTGCGAATCTGAGCCATGCACGGCGTTCTCACCCATCGATGTGGCGAACTGCTTGCGGATGGTTCCTTCGGCGGCATCGGCAGGGTTGGTGGCGCCGATAACCTCGCGCCATTTAGCAACGGCGTTCTCGCGTTCCAGGACGAGTGGCACGCAGGGTGCGCTCGACATAAACTCTGTCAACTCGCCAAAAAACGGTCGCTCGGCGTGGACGGCGTAAAACCCCTCGGCTTCACGGCGTGTCAAATGCGCAAGCTTCATCGCACGAATCGCAAAGCCTTCCGAAATGATGCGGTCGATGATTTTGCCGGCGTGACCGCCTGCTACGGCGTCGGGCTTGATGATGGCTAGCGTGCGCTCCATTGAACTGGTATCGTTGATTACTGAAGGATAAAGTGTCAGCTTCCAATCAACCCATGTTCCGCTCTGGAGAACCGCGAAGTCAGGGCGAAAACGAGTTACGCGAGCAGGTGGTCGCGTCGAACTGCCCTACGTATGGCAGACCAACCTGTGACCGATTGCGTTGATCTTGCGTCCATCTCTCACACGCATCCGTATCGTACCGCATGACATTTCCGAAGCGCCTTTCTTGCGTCCTCCTACCACTCCTCGTCTTTTCGCCAAGTCCCGCCGCGCAGACGCCCTCCGTCGCAACGATCTCCGGAATCGTTACAGACAACGACCGCCAGGCCCTTCCAGGGGCCAACGTGTTTATCGCCGGATCGCAACGAGGAACTTCGACGGACGAGCAGGGGCGCTATCGCATGGAGAACGTCCCGCTCGGTGCACATCGTTTAGTTGCATCCATCATCGGGTTTGAAACGAAAGTCGAGAACCTGAACCTTCGCCGGGCAGGCGAGAACAAGACGGTGGATTTCAGGTTGCGGGAGGCGGTACTGGATCTCGGCGCTGTCACCGTTGAATCGACGGAAGATGTGGAATGGCAGCGGCGATTTGAGCGGTTCAAGCGGCGGTTCATCGGTGAATCGCCAAACGCCACGGAAACCGAAATCATGAACCCCTACGTGCTCAATTTTTCAGACCGACTCGGTGAACTGAAGGCGGAGGCAGCCGAGCCACTTATTATCGAGAACCATGCTCTCGGCTACCGCATCCGATACGATCTCACGGATTTCGAGGCGCGCTCCGATTACAACTTCTTCCACGGCGAGCCGCTTTTCGAAGAAATGGTTCCAGATGATCGCGCCCAAGCTTCCCGCTGGCTTGCCAATCGAGCGCGGGCGTACGCCGGTTCTTTCCGACAGGCGTTGCGTTCAATGCTTGCTAACAACGTCGAGGAGCAGGGTTTCCATCTATACCTAGTCCCAAATGAAGGCCTTGGACGGGGAAGCATCTTTGGGCAAACCCAGCGGTCGACCGGCGGCAGTAATCGCTTTCCGACCACGCCCGAAGAAATCCTCAAACCCAAACGGGATGGCGAAGAATTCGACCTGGAGTTCAACGGTGTTCTGCTGGTGATTTACACAGGCGAGCCCGAGGATCCTTCTTACCTCCAGAGCGAGTGGGTGAACGAGCGACGTAGTCTGCAGGACGTGCAGACATCTGAGTTTCATTTTCCGATTGCAGAAATCTCAGCGCGCCTGGATCGTTTCGGAGAGGAGGTCGATCCGCGTTCGATCACTGTGTCCGGGTACATGACGTTTGACCGCCTCGCAGACGATCTACCGCTTGAGTATGGCCTCGCGGATAGCGGGATTCCCGGAGCCGACGAGGCCGTCCGGGCTTGGCATCGGGATCGCGAGTGAACAGCGGAGAGCCTTAGGCCTCAGCCCGCGCAAGCGTCATTCAGCTGCGTTCGCGCATTCTCCGACTTGAGATTCATCGCAATGAACGTGAGCGAAACGCTTCGCCCGCCTTCGCGCAATCGTGCTTCCGTTCCATCGAACAAGCGGAATACGGACGGGCCCAACCGCGCCGGACCTTCGAACACATCTCCGGGAGAGGGCACGAAGTCGCGATCCGAATTCTCTACCAGTGTCAGGCCTTCATGCAGCGTCCGAGCAACAAACGTTGAACAGCCTTCAGACGTGAAGAGTACGGTATGCGCAGCCACGCTCGCTTTGCTGGACCCAAATAGCTTCAGGCCACAGCCGGAGAAGGTAATTGCGACGAGAAGTATGAGTGCGTAAGTGAGTGAGCCGATTTGATGGCGACGTTGCACGCCGCGTTCGCTGCTCACTGTCCTTGCTCTGCCGTTTGCCATCAAACGTGCCGCTCCGCGTGGTAGGAGGACCGTACGAGGGGCCCGCTTTCCACGTGCTCAATGCCCCGCGCTTCGCCAATCTCCTTGTAGCGAGCGAATTCATCGGGGTGCACGTAGCGCTCCACCGGAAGATGCATTTTCGTTGGCTGGAGGTATTGGCCGATGGTCATGACGTTGATTCCATGGTCTGCGAAATCGCCCATGAGATCGGAGACTTCGTCCTCCGTCTCGCCGAGACCAACCATAATGCCGCTCTTGGTGCGAAGCCCAAATTCCTCCTTTGCGAGTTTCAGGACATCCAGCGAGCGCTGGTAATCCGCCTGAGGGCGTACGCGCCGATAGAGTCGCGGGACGGTTTCAACGTTGTGATTGAGGAGGTCCGGCTTCATTTCGAAAATCGGCTCCAGCGCAGGACGAAGACCGCGCATGTCCGGGATCAGGACCTCAATAGTGCAACCCGGTATTTGCTCGCGCACGAGCCGGATGGTCTCCGCAAAAATGGGGGCGCCGCCGTCCTCGCGGTCGTCACGGTTGATCGATGTGACCACGACGTGCTTGAGGCCCATCAACCTGGCGGCGTCCGCTACGCGTCTCGGTTCGTCGTAATCCAGCTCCTTGTTCTCCGGACGTCCAGTCTGGACCGCGCAAAATGAACACGAGCGCGTGCAGACATTTCCGAGAATCATGAATGTCGCCGTGCCAGCTGTCCAGCACTCACCCATGTTGGGGCAGCGAGCACTTTGGCAAACGGTATGCAGGCCATGATCCTCGATCGTCTGCTGGACGTTGCGGAATGTCTCGCCGTACGGCAGCTTGACGCGAAGCCATTCGGGCCGCTGCCCCGGGCGATTCACCGCTGCTGGTTTCTCGACAACAGGTAATTCCAGCATCCCTGCGTCGAAAGCCGCACCATCTCGAGTGGACGTGTCGGCGGCTTTCAGAGCAAAATCGCCGGGGCGAAGCGGGCTATTCGTTGGTTCGGCCATGTGCCGGTTGACAGGGTCGGGGTTGATTATTACGCGAAGGTACCGACGCGATTCCGAGCGATTCTTGAATCCCTCGTGTGGGCATTGACGCCGCGCTGTTCGCTGGGTTTCACGCGCTATCTTCTCGGCTTGCGCCGGGCTACTTCGTGATTC
>JBBKWZ010000050.1:0-12499 GCA_037969195.1 Rubricoccaceae bacterium
CACCATTCTTTACTCCATGGCCGAGAACAAAACCAAGCCCACGACGAACAGCGTAGCCGACTTCATCGACGCCGTTGCCGACGAAAAGAAACGCGACGAGAGTCGCGTCCTCATCGAGCTTTTCAAAGACGTGACGGGCGAGGAAGCGAAGATGTGGGGGGCGAACATCGTAGGTTTTGGCAGCTACCACTACGTGTACGATAGCGGACGAGAGGGCGATGCTCCGCTGACCGGTTTTTCTCCGCGAGCGAAGGAATTCTCGCTCTACATCATGTCGGGGTTCTCGCTCTACGATGACCTGATGGCGAAGCTCGGCAAACACCGGACAGGTAAGTCGTGCCTCTACGTCAAGAAACTTGACGGTATCGATCTGGATGTGCTGAGGGAGCTTGTCAGGCTTTCCACCGAACACATGAAGCAGAAGTACCCCCGAGCCTGAGTGGCGTCCGCGCTACCTCGAGCCCCGATTTCCTTGCGGTAAATGGGGTTTTATTTTGTGGACTAGAATTCCGCGACTAACAACTACCCGGATTAATGGCCACCGCTGCTTTCCCTTCCTTCACCATCGACGAAGATCAAGGCGCGACGTTCGTAGAACTCTTCTTCGACCTCGTCTTCGTGTTCGCGATTACCCAGGTCACCGCCCTTATCCATCACGATCTTACTATGGAGGGCATCGGCAAGGCCGTGCTCGTCTTCTGGATGATTTGGTGGGGATGGACCCAGTTCACCTGGGCGCTCAACCCGATCAACACGGACCTTTCTTCTGTCAGGCTATGGACTCTTGTCGCCACAGGCGTCGCCTTCATCATGGCTGTGAGCGTGGGCCATGCCTTCAGCGATAGCGGACTTCTTTTTGCCGGTTCGTACGTCGCATGCAGATTGATTGGGCTTGGTCTTTACTACGTCGCCTCGCGGGAGCATAAGGAGATGGCGAAGGCTGTGAGGCACTTCACGCTACTGTCGTTGGGTGGGCTCTCCCTGGCGCTCATCGGCGGATTCCTTGCGCCCGAGATCCGAGTCTGGGTTTGGTTAGGCGCACTTCTTCTTGACATGGGCGCGGCTATGCTCGCGGCTAGGACTGGCGGATGGGAGCTGAACGCCGGCCATTTCGCAGAGCGCCACGGCCTCTTCGTAATTATTGCTCTCGGAGAATCGCTCGTAGCAGCAGGCGTTGCCGCATCCGGACAGGTGATGACCACATCGCTGATGCTTGTGGCGCTCGGTTCGGTTACGGTCGCCTGCCTACTGTGGTGGTCCTATTTCGGCTGGTTGAAGGATGATCTCGAAGAGGCTCTGCATGCCCGAGAGGGCGCCGCCCAATCCGTTCTAGCACGCGACGCCTACAGTCTGCTTCATTTCCCATTGATCGGCGGAGTGATCGGCGTTGCCGTTGGAATTGAAGCAATGGTTGCTCATCCCGGAGATCCGCTCGACATCGGCCCGCTTGTCGCTTTCACGGTTGGCCTGTTGCTCTTTGTTGGATCAGGAACGGCGTCATGGCGCGTTGCCGGAGGCCAAATACTTTGGTGGCGCATCGCCTTTCTCGCCGGAACGATTGGCGCCCTCCTGCTACTTCCTACTCCCAAACCGATATACGTCCTGGGAATTGCCTCAGCTGCATTGCTTGGCGTTCTCCTGCGCGAGTTCGCACGGTGCAGCCATCACAAACATCCCGTGGCCGCCTAACTAAGAAATCCGACATACACAAGAAGGCCCCGGTCTGCGTCGCAAACCGGGGCCTTCTTACGTTTACAAAGCGGACAATACGTCGGTCAACTGCCGAACATCTTCTTGATCTTGCCGAAAAGACCACCTGCGGCTTCTTTGACATCTCCCGCCAATTCCTTGGCCTCGTCCATGGCCTTGTCTGCAAGATCGTCGGCCTTGTCGAAGACTTCGCCGGCCTTTTCTTTCACGTTTCCGGGGACCTTATCCATTGCCTTGTCGGCGAGATCGCCAGCTTTGTGGGCGACGTCGCCCACGGTCTTCTTGACGCCTTCCGGTACGGCATCCACCACCTTGTTTTTCAAATCGCCTGCCATGTCAGCTGCCTTGTGCCCGAACTCGCCAGCCTTTCCGGCCACGGAACTCGCAGCTCCCGCCGCTACACCTTTTGCTCCAGCAGCCTTGTCGCCGGCTTTGTCAGCTGCGGCTCCAGCTGCGTCAGCAACTTTGTCCTTCGCAGCGCTCGCCGAATCGCTTGCTTGATTCACCGCATCCGACGCGGCGCCGATCGTTTTGTCCTTCCCTGCCTCAGCTTTGTCAACGACGGCATCAGCAGCACCCTTCGCCTTGTCCTTGACATTCTCAGCGGAGGCGTCAGCTGCAGCAGCGGCATCCGCTGCTTTCTCCTTTACGGCGTCGGCGGCGTCGCCAGCCTGATCTTGCGCGGCTTCCGCAGCGTCGCCCACTTGATCTTTTAGCGCGTCGATTTTGTCTTGTTTCGGGTCCATGGTAGGGAAGGGTAATCAGGAGGTGGAGTGGACCCTGAACATACGGTAGCAGCCCGAAACTCCCAACTTCTTCCTCTAGTCGTGCGCGTCGTAATAGTCGTCACGAAGGCGCTCAACAACTTTTATCGCAACATAGTCTGCGAGGTTGTCGAGGCCACGCTGCATGTCTTCTTCGGAGAGACGCGATAGCGCTCTCGCCGTGATCACATTTCCGGCCGCAGCCGGAAGGCCAAACAGCGATCCGCTCAACACTTCCCGCTCCCGAACCTTCCGCCGCCACAACTCAACACCGCGAACAGGATCGAGTAAAAGGACTTCCCCTTCCAGTACAAAAAACGTTGCGCCTTCAAAGGAATCGGCGACGAGGCTATAGTCATAGACACGGAGATCAATGATGTAATCGGCGTCGTCCGGGTGGTTTTGTGGAACGAATCGCAGAAGTTCGGCGCTGTCTAGCAACACTTTGCGAGCGATCTGATCCGCGATGTCGATGCGCGCAACGACACTGTCGAGACGAGCCTGCGCCTGACGGGCCTCTTCATACTTCGCGGCCGCGGTTCCTAACCTGATGGCCGAACCAATGGGATCGTACGGGTCGACGGCACCCTCGCCGGGGTGTCCGCCCTGCACCCGTGGATGGGGCGGAATGGCAGCGACGACTGCCACGCCTTTTCCATTCAAATCAATCTCGTGGAGGCGATTCGAAGCGCCGCAACCTGAGACTGCGACGGCTATCAACCCGACGGCGACGAAGAAGAATGCGCGAGCGGACAGAGTAAACATCGGGGTGAGTTTGGTCGGCGGAGGCAAAGATGCGGACGGTATATTAGCCGCCCAAGCCGTCTCCGCGGTAACGTAAACTCGGAATACGAAGCGAGCTCTATGCCCTACGTCGTCACTGAAGCCTGCATCAACTGCAAGCATACGGATTGTGTTGAAGTCTGCCCTGTGGACTGCTTTTACGAGGGGCCGAACTTCCTCGTTATCCACCCTGACGAGTGTATCGATTGCAACGCATGTGTGCCCGTTTGCCCCGTAGAGGCCATTTACGCCGACGACGAGTTGCCTGAAAATATGACGCATTACACGGAATGGAATGCGCACCTGGCCGAGCAATGGCAAGGGCTTGGCTACAACATCACGGAGAAGAAAGACCCGTTGCCAGACGCAGAGGAGTGGAAAGAAAAAGAGAAGTCGGAGGAAGACATTCTTACGTGGGAAGGCGCCGAGTGAACCTGAAATCCGTTCTCCTGGCTGGCCTTTTTGCGTTGGCTTTTTGGGGGATGGACTCGGAGGCGTGGGCGCAGAACGGCGACCAAAGTCCATATCTGGTCGTCCTGGGAATCGCGCAGGATGGCGGCGTTCCGCAGGCGGGCAACGACTTCTTTCAAGGCGACTCAACGAGAACGCGGCTCGTTGTAAGCCTCGGACTAGTTGACCCAATTTCCGGTGAACGGTGGCTGTTCGAAGCCACGCCAGATTTTCCGAGACAGCTGAGACACCTGAATCGCCTCGCCCCGCGAGACGACAAACCCGGACTCGACGGCATTTTTCTCACGCACGCCCACATTGGCCACTACGCTGGGTTGATGTTTCTCGGCCACGAAGTAATGGGCGCGCCAGGCGTTCCAGTTTACGCGATGTCTCGAATGGCCGACTTCCTGACGTCAAGCGGCCCCTGGAGCCAGCTCGTGGCTCTCGAGAACATAGCCCTTCGCGAACTGGCTGCAGGCGAGCCAGTCGTTTTGAACGAGCGCATTTCCGTTACGCCGTTGCTCGTTCCACATCGGCAGGAGTTCTCTGAAGTTGTGGGGTTTCGGGTTGAAGGGCCGAACCGTTCCGTCCTCTTCATCCCCGACATCGACAGTTGGGAAGAGTGGGATTCCGCTGGCACGCGTATTGAAAGCGAGATTGCCCGCGTTGACGTCGCCTACCTGGACGCAACATTCTACGCGAACGGCGAGATCCCTGGCCGTGACATGAGTGGCTTCCCCCACCCTTTCATCACGAATAGCATGGAGCGGTTTTCAAGCCTTCCTGATTCAGAGAAGGGCAAGATCCGTTTCATCCACCTGAACCATACCAACCCGGCTTTGTGGCCTGACACAGACGCCCGACAGGCTATCGAGCAAAACGGATTTCGCGTGGCGGAGGAAGGCGAGGTCGTTGAACTCTAATCAAGTGCTACTCGCCGTTCGATGGTAGGCTTGGTTGAGCCAAATCCCGACGCCCTCGACATCTAATCGGCGTCCTCTACTACAAGGCGCACTGGCGCACTGGCGTGTGCTCCGACTGTATCACCGCGACAACTAACAAAAAGCCCGCCCCCACAATGTAGCAGGGGCGGGCTTCGACGTATAAACACTCCTGAAGGAATATTTAATCGATCACTTGAGCAAGGTTACTTGGCGCACATCCGTGAACTGCTCGCCTGTTGCGCGAACCATGTAAACACCGGAAGGCAGACCAGCGCCATCGATGTCGAACTCGTGTGCGATGCCTGCAGTGAGTGAGCCATTGAAAAGCGTAGCTACTTCACGACCAAGAGCATCGTAGACCGCAAGGCGGACATTCTGTTGCTCTGCAATTTCAAGCGTGAACCGCGCCTGTGGGTTGAACGGGTTCGGGTATACCGAACTCAAGTTGTGCGTACCTGGAAGGCCGTTCGGATCGGGCTCGATAGCTGTCGGATTTTCAAAGCTCACATTGTAGTTAATAATGCCCTCAGCTCCGAGGAAACCCGTTACCCGAATGTAGTACAGGACGCCATTCGCCATCGGGACATTCTCGACGCGGGAGGTCAGGCCGTCGCCACCGTCGTCGTCGCAGGCTAACTCGCCGCCGCGAGTATCATCCATAATTGTTAGGATCGTGTCGAAGGTGGATCCACTAAGGTCGACCGTGAGGGTACCATCGAACGGCGCATTGAAAAAGCGCCAGACCGAGTTGTTGCCATCGGTTGAGCACGATGCAGCCGTTTCGCTCCCCGTGGGGCCCGTGGCGCCTCTATTGTCCCCAGGATAAGTTGCGAAGTCCTGTGTAACGCGCAGCGCGATTTCGTCGTTGGGTGGCCCGGTAACTGGACCCGTGAAGGAAAAAGTGTAGTTCCCTTCGTCGCCTTGGTATCCGGTGATACGGACGAAATAGGGGGAGCCGGCGGTGACCGCAAAGTCTTCGATGCGGGATGTAAAGTCGCCTGCCGGGTTGCCCGGGTCGTCGTCGTTGCAGGCTACCTCATTTACGGCGCCATCCAAGATGGTGACGATCGTATCGAAGTCGGATCCGTCCAAATCGATCGTGACGCTTCCGTTTGACGATGGGGTGAACCACCACCACACCGAGTTGTCGCCATCATTATCTGGGCTGCCAAAAGTGCACGATGCCGATGGGTTATTGGTGGCTTCCGCCTCAGCACCAACGTTAGTGGCTGCCCCTGTCGTAGCAGCAAAAGGGATGCTTTGACTCTGAAGCAAGTTGTCGTTGAAAAGCGTGCCACTGCTATTGGACGGCACCGAAACGACTCCTGACATCTGCGGGCTGCTGTTTCGCGCAACGGGGCCGTCGTATCCGTCGGTCACGGAGTTGTCTTGGGCCAGCGCATTAGCCGGAGCCAGTAACACCATCGCGACCAGGAGCGCGACGATGCGGAAAGTGTAGGAACAAGGAATCATGGTTTTGAGGATTTCGGTTGGGTTGAGAGAACCTCGCACCAGGATCGGTAGAGGTGTCAGTGATCGGGAGGCCGGGCTTGCCAAGCCGCGTTCCTAACCACTTCTTCGAAGGTAGGGCCTGAGCATGACAATAAAAACTGTTCTAGCCCAACCTATTATCAGAAACGTCTTGTAGATAGAAGGACCGACACCCTTCACGCAGGCAACGACGTCCTCCACGGCGATTCAACGCCAATGCGACTTGTCGTAGGTCTCGCGCTTGTTGACCCAGTTTCCGGGGAGTTGTGGCTGTTCGAAGCCACATCGGATATGCCAAAGCTGCGGCAAGAGAACCATACGAATCCAGCCTTGTGGCCCGACTCAGACGCGCGCTACGCTATCGAGGAGAATGGCTTCCTTGTCGCGGATGAGGGTGAGGACGCTCACCCCTAGCCACTATTTCATGAGCAGGATTTGACGGGATGCAGACGCTCCGTCTCCTTCAAGCCGCACTAGATACACACCGCTGGCAAGCGGAGCATCCGCGGTATTCGCATTCCAACGAACCGTGTGCGAGCCTGACGAGAGCTCAGCATCCAACAGCAAAGCGATGCGGCGGCCCATCACGTCATAGACGGAGAGCGTAACGTGGCCGTCTCGTTGAATCGTAAACGGAATAACCGTTTCGGGATTGAACGGGTTGGGGTAGTTGGCATCCAACGAGAGGTTTTCCGTTGCCCCAGCTGCGGCCGATGTCGCGACGATGCTCGCAGGCACGTCATTGATCGTGAACGTGTACGGTTGCTGCCAGCTTTGCCGCGTCACACGCTTGTGCCGCACCCGGATGTAGTACGTCCCGCCTCCAAGCGTCAGGGATGGCGTTCGGATGATGGGCGAATCTCCTTCGAAATCAAAACCGCCGAGCGACGCGACCGAGTCGATCGACGCCGAGCTTGGTACCAGAATGTCCAGTCGGCCGCCGAGCCCTGGCGTCGGAGTGAAGTCAACCGTCACCTCTCCCCCGTTCGAGCTGAACTTGTACCAGTCCGGGTCAGTGTTGGGACGACCGTCGGGTGCCTGCGCCGAGCGCACTGTGGCCGTGCCCGCGTACGTAATTCCTGCGTCGACGGTGTAAGCCCTGTTGCGGAAGTCGGGCTCGTCTAACCCACGAATTACGGTATCGGTATCCTCCTGCAAATCGAGGTGGAAACGATCCGTGAGCAATGTGTCGGTTAACCGATAAGGGACGCCATCCGAAGGAACCGGCCCGTCGTTATTGTAGATCCATTGCCGCGCAAGATCCACCACATCATCGTCGCTACCGCCATTGTTGCTCGTGATCCACGTGTAGCTAACAGTTTTCGGGAGAGGAAAGGCTGGGTTGTCGACGGTACCATCCCACGGATCGTCGAATCCCTGGTCCTCGCCGTCGATGTTGATGCCCTGAATGAAGTCGTTCTCGTCGCCGTCGACGTTTATATCGTCCGTGTGCCAGCCGAATCCGTTGCCTTCGTTCCCGCCGAAGAGGTACGGCCCGGGACTTGAACAAAATGCGCAGAAATAGTTGTAGCGCAGGTCGCGCGTGGCCGAACTGTTGATGTCCGGGACGCCGTCGCGTTGGGGCTCGGACGGCCGGAAGGGGTTGCCGAACAAGTTGCTGCCACGATGAGGCGTTGCGACGGTGATAAGCTTCGCCACACGATGCCCACGCGATCCGTTCGGATTCACCCACCAGCGCGGGTTTCCGTTGCCATCGAGCCGTTGGAGATACTCCCGCCCAACAAGTCCACCCATGGAGTGCCCCACCAGAATGACCTGCCGCTTGCCCGGGTTCGCAGCAAGGACGGCTTCGATCATGCGCCCCAACACATAGCCCTGCTTGAACGCGGCTTCCTCGTTTGAATCCGACTCGCTTGCAAACGTCCCACCCGGCGAGTCTCCGCTCTGGATGTTGATCTGCGGATCGCCGGGGTTCTCGTTCCAGAAGTTCTCAAAATTGTACGTGTAGATGCAGCCCGGCGCGAGCGTGTTCGTCTCGTTGGAGAACGACACCATCACATCGTCGTCGTTGGTGTTAAGGATGCCGTCCGGCCCCGCGATTCGCTCCTCGTTCTCATACGCATTGAGCACGGCGTGGTACGTGTCCGCCCACGGCCCCCAGATCGCGTTCACATCCAGATGGTTGGCGAACGGCTCCCAGCTGAACTGGCTCCCCGTGTAGCCGTGCATGAAAATGATCGGATACGGGCATTCACCAGCGGGCTGGGCGAAGGCTGGAGCAGCGATGAGAGCCGAAAAAAGAAGAGCGTAGCGGAGGTGCATGGGATTGGGGGAAGTGTGGCGGAAGGTATGTATGCCTGCCAGTGCTCCTAATCTCCTAGCGAACATCCAGGACGCTGACGATCTCTATTCTTCGTTGACTGGAAGGGTCGGGAGAAACCGCGGCGGCTCTCTGCGTTGTGAAGCCTGTTCATACGCGTAAGCGAGGCGAATGAGTACCGGCTCGCTCCATTGCCGCCCGATGAACGAAATCCCTACTGGCAAGCCATGGGCGAAACCAGCCGGAACCGTTATGCTTGGATAGCCAGAGACTGCGGCGGCCTGTGAACTGCCCGTCACGAAGTGATCCCCGTTGACCAGGTCAATATTCCAGGCGGGGCTTCCCGTCGGAGCCAGGAGAGCGTCGAGATTGTGAGCGTCCATCAAACTGTCGATGCTGGCTCTGGCAAGACGGCGGCTTCGGTCCAGCGCGGCCGTGTATTCCGGATCCGTTAGTGGGCCTTTCGCTTGCGCCATCTCCAAAATTTCCTGGCCAAACCACGGCATTGACACGTCGGCGTTTGCCACATTGAAAGTGATCACATCCGCGAGGGAGCGGACTTGGGAGTTGGGGTGCGCTCCTAGGTAAGCGTCGAGGTCGGCCTTGAAATCATAGAGGAGGACGTTAAACTCGTCATCGTCGTAGCCCTCGCTCAGTGCGAGCGAATCCACGAACACCGCGCCCGCCGAGCGCATGACTGCAGCAGCTTCATTGGTCAATCGGTCAGCGTCTGGGCTCCTGCCAAAGTGCGAAGCATGAAGGACGCCGATCCTCGCTCCGCGCAGTGCGTCCGCTTCAAGGAAGATTGTGTAGTCGGCTTCAATGTGCCCGATGGCAGCGCTCGTCGCACTGTCGGCTGGATCAAGTCCAGCCATCACGGTGAGCAGCACAGCAGCATCGGCAACCGTTCGGGCCATCGGTCCGGCCGTGTCCTGGCTGTGCGAGAGCGGTACGATGCCCGATCGACTCACGAGGCCAACGGTCGGCTTGATTCCCACAAGTCCTGTAGCCGAGGACGGGCAAACCACCGACCCGTCAGTCTCTGTCCCTACGCCAACGGTGGCGAGACTCGCCGCGATCGCTGTGCCGGTGCCTGCGCTGGAGCCACAGGGCGAGCGGTCCAACACGTACGGATTGAGCGTCTGCCCCCCGACTCCACTCCAACCGGATGATGAGTTTGTTGAGCGGAAATTGGCCCACTCGCTCAGGTTAGTCTTGCCAAGAATGATTGCGCCGGCTTCGCGAAGTCGCCGCACAATAAAGGCATCTGCAGGTGCAATCACACCTTCCAGGGCAAGTGAGCCTGCCGTTGTCGGCATTTGGTCAGCCGTCCCAATATTGTCCTTCAAAAGGACGGGGATTCCGTGGAGAGGGCCACGGAAGCGTCCGGCGGCTCGTTCTGCATCAAGAACAGCTGCGATGGCGAAGGCATCTGGATTCGTAACCAATACCGAACGCAGGGACGGCCCCGTCGCATCTAAATTTCCAATACGTAACAAGTAGGACCCCACGAGATTCCGGGCCGAACAATGTCCTTCTGCCATCTCCCTTTGAAGCTCGACGACAGTAGACTCCTCGACAGGGCACGGTGGACGTGGTGGAGGACTCTGAGCCAGCGCGTTCGCACCGACGAAGAGGATCGGCGCGATGAGAAGGAGAAGCGAAAGAGTTTTGTACATGCGCGTCAAACTTGTTGTCGGAAATCTATGGTACAACCCCAATGTAGAAGACCCGCGCCGAACAATCGACGCGGGCCTTTCGAATTTCCAGCTTCTCACTTCCGGCGAATCCGAATTACGTCCCAGCCGACTAGTCCGTCGCGTAAACGATCTGCTCGTCCGCGAGGACATGGAGGCTGAAGCCTATGGTTTCGAGTTTCATTTCGACGATCTCCATCAGGACTGACGATCGCGCCGAGTGCGAAGGACCCGCGCCCGCACGGTTCGGATTTGGCGAAGAGGGCGTATTTCCGGCATAACCATCGAACAAAGCTTCATAGTGCCGGGTCTCTGGCCGACACTTTCTCGCAGATCTACGGATGCGTCGACCGAGAGGTGTATGGCTAGCACCACGCATGGACTCCGGCTCGGGCTGGGTCCTCCTTTTTTGGGGTCGAGCAACTGACTCAGTTGGCGCCCCTTCGTTCTGAGAGCCCCCGCATCGGGGCCCCTCTCGCCATCAAACGCAGTCCATTGAACATCAGTGCCATTTTCAGAGACCGTCGCTACGGCCTCTCCCTTCCCAGTACGCGAACCGTCAAGGAGCAGTGGTTCTCGAATGTTCGGGGCGATCTGCTTGCAGGCATCGTGGTCGCGCTGGCGCTTATACCTGAGGCCATCGCGTTCTCCATCATCGCAGGCGTGGACCCCAAGGTCGGCCTCTATGCGTCGTTCAGTATCGCTGTTGTAACCTCTTTTGTTGGTGGACGCCCGGGTATGATCTCGGCCGCGACCGGCGCGATGGCACTCGTCATGATCACGCTCGTGCGCGACTACGGCCTCGACTACCTTTTTGCGGCGACGTTACTGACCGGCGTGATCCAAATCCTGTTCGGCCTCTTCAAGCTCGGACGGTACATGCGCTTCGTGCCGCGCTCGGTTATGGTTGGGTTCGTGAATGCGCTCGCCATCCTGATCTTCATAGCGCAACTCCCGTTGTTGATCGGCACAGGCTGGATGGTCTTCGCCGTTGTGGGCATTGGCCTCGCCATCATCTACGGCCTGCCGCTCCTTACTAAGGCCGTACCGTCGCCGCTCGTTGCCATCGTAGTGCTTACGATTGCCTCACTGATGACGGGTGACGGGCTAATGCGCGTGGGCGACATGGGCGCACTGCCCTCGACGCTGCCCATATTCGGGATTCCCTCCGTACCGTTCTCGCTCGCAACCTTTCAGATAATCGCCCCTGTTGCCCTGGCTCTTGCGCTGGTTGGACTCATCGAGTCGCTGCTGACCGCTTCCATCGTGGATGAAATGACGGACACACCGAGCGATAAGAACCGTGAGGCGCGCGGACAGGGTATCGCTAACATCGTTACTGGGTTCTTTGGCGGGATGGCGGGCTGTGCCATGATCGGTCAGTCGGTGATCAACGTGAAGTCAGGCGGTCGCGGGCGACTCTCGACCTTCGCTGCAGGGGCGTTCCTGCTCTTCTTTATTCTCGTGCTCGCAGACTGGCTCGTGCTTATCCCCATGGGTGCGCTCGTAGCCGTGATGATCATGGTCTCCATCGGTACGTTCGACTGGTCGTCGCTTCGTACGCTCACAGTCATGCCGTTCGGCGAGACCCTCGTGATGATGGTCACCGTCAGCACAGTCATCATAACGCATGACCTTGCGATGGGTGTGTTCGTAGGCATCCTTCTAAGCGCGCTCCTCTTTGCACGGACGGTCGCCCACACCGCCCGCATGGACGATACGCTGTCGGACGGTGGCCGTACCCGTACTTATTCCGTCACGGGTAACCTCTTCTTCGTGACCGTGACTGGTTTCCTCGACCGCTTTGACTTTCAAGAGGATGTGGACCGCGTCGTCGTGGACTTGACTAGCTCGCATGTGTGGGATGCCTCCGCAGTCGGCGCTATCGACAAGGCGGTGCTGCGCTTCCGAAACCGAGGCGTTGACGCTGAGATCGTGGGCCTCAACCGGCGTAGTTCGGAGTTGGTTGACCGCGTAGCCGTACATACCAAGCCAGCCGATGCGTCTCCTCGCGTAACCAGGAAATGGAAGCGCGGAAGACGGCGCGCGGAGAGCAAAGAGTCCGCTTAAGCCCTGGCTCACGAAAAAGAGACAGGGTAGCGACCTCGTAGACCAACTCAGCGCTCGCGATCGAAACTGGACCGTCCTTAAACAGAGAGAGCCGCGCCCGAATGTGGGGTGCGGCTCTCTTCGTTCAGATACGGTTGTCTTTCGGATCAGGTACCAGCAGAGTAGTCCGTTGCGTAGACGATTTGCTCGTCCGTGAGGACGTCGAGGCTGAGGCCCATCGTTTCGAGCTTCATCTGCGCGATCTCCTGATCGAGTTCAACGGGCAGGTCTATGACCGTGTTCTCGAGCTTCTCGCCGGCCTTGTGC
>JBBKWZ010000051.1:0-5873 GCA_037969195.1 Rubricoccaceae bacterium
TTTCACCTCTCACCATCAGTACCAATGCCCGCCAAGTCTGCGACGCGCACATCGCGGAACTCCGGTCGCAGCTCGACCCGTAAGTCGAGCCGCACGGCCGAGACGACCGTAACCCGTCGCTCGAAGCATTTTCGCCTTGGAACACCGCAGGCCGGCCTTCCGGGCTGGAATGATCTCGGATCATCCGAGGCAGGAAATGAACGGACGACGAACGGGCGCAAAAAGAGAGGATCTCAGACCAGTGCAAAAACCCGTTCAGGGTCGCGAATGCGCGTGCTAGATATCGCGCCCTCACTAAAGTTTGCGGTCTGGACGCTTGTCGCGTGCATAGCAGTCACACTTTACGTCGGCCACGTGTATTCCACGCAATCGACGCTGGCAGAGCTGCAACGTGCCCGTCGTGAAAACCTCCGTTTGCACCTAACGCAAGATCGCCTTAGCGGAGCCTTCGACCGAATGACGGGGCCACGACAAGTGATGGACAGAGCAGCAAGCCTTGGTTTGGAGGAAGATGCGGTCTACGGCCCAGTCATAATCACCAGAAATTAAATCCACCCTCGTTTTACGCTACTACAATTTCTGCTCGCGACACCATACTGACCCGCCTCTACATCGTGATGGCGTTCTTGCTGATCCTACCGGTCGGCGTCTTCGCGCAGATGGTGAGCATCCAGCTAGGCGACGGCGGTGAACTCCGCGAGCGAGGTGAAAGGCAGGCGTCCTCATTCGTCGAGCTACCTGCCACTCGCGGATCCGTCTACGATCAGGCTGGGCGTGCGTTGGTAGTTAACACAGCACAATACGAAGTGGCGCTGGATCCAACTGTCGCAAACTTTGAAGGACGAGAGGAAGAACTCTACGCGCTACTCGGTCGCCTCACCGAGCGCCCTGCGAACTACTACCGAAGCCGAGTCACAAACCGGGCCAGCCGACAGTATGTACTTCTTGTTCGTTCGCTCGACGAGGCTTCCAAAGAAGAACTGGACGCAGCCGACATCCCCGGACTTCTTCTGACAGGTTCGTTTGCCCGTCGCTACAACTACGGAAGAACCGCCAGCCACATCCTCGGCCACGTTGACACGGATTTGCGTGGGCAGGCCGGTATTGAGTTGCTCTACGACGAGTTTCTGCAAGGACAGCCCGGCCGCCAGGCGGTCCAGCGAGATCGCCGTGGCATCGTAAAAGCTTTGGTTGGTGGGCCTGTTGAGGAGCCAAGGAATGGAGAGAACCTTGGGTTAACTATTGATCTCGTCCGCCAGGCCATTTTAGAGGAAGAGCTCGCATTCGGCATGAACAGCGCAGACGCCGAATGGGGCACCGCCATTGCGATGGACCCTCGAACGGGAGCCATCATAGCCATGGCAAACGTTCCCGACTTTGACCCGAACAACGCAGGGGCTTTCTCGGACGCCGCGCAACGAAACCATGCGATCACGGACCACATCGAGCCTGGCTCAACCTTTAAGCTCGTGACAGCGGTGGCAGCCGTCGAAAGCGGCACGATATCGCTCGACGATTCTGTAGAGACTGGACAGGGATGGGCTGTCTTCAGTGGACGGACGATGCGTGACAGCCACGGTTACGGTCGAATCCCGTTTGGTGAGGCAATTGTAAAGTCTTCGAATGTTGGAATGGCCCGAACGGCGAGCCGGATGGAGCGGGGAACGTTCTACCAGTACGCCCGGGCCTTCGGCTTTGGTCAGCCCACGCTCATCGATCTTCCCGGCGAAGTAGCAGGGAGCCTCAAACGGCCCGAAACGTGGAGCGGACTAACTCTGCCTTGGATGAGCACTGGTTACGAGGTTGAAGCCACACCGCTGCAAATTCTCACAGCGTACAGCGCACTAGCGAATGGTGGGCTACTGGTGCATCCCTACATCGTTGCCGAGAGACGTGATGTTCATGGGCGTGTGACGTGGACGGCACATCAAGATTCCATCCGCCGAGCCTTTAGAGCAGAAACAGCCGAGCAGCTGATTCCGTGGTTCGAACGCGTCGTTTCCAGTGAGGGAACGGGTCGGGCTGCCGCGGTGGAAGGTCTTCGGATTGCAGGAAAGACCGGAACGGCGCAGACCGCGTCCGGGGGTGGGTATGCACGTCGATACCGCGCATCATTTGTCGGATTCTTCCCCGCGAATAATCCTGAAGTAGCGATGATTATCGTGGTTAACAACCCCAGGAATGGCTCATACGGAGGTGCCGTTGCTGCTCCCATCTTTAGAGAGATCGCACGTCGCTGGGTTGGAACGTTCCCAAGCATCGCTGCCCAGGTTGCTCCTGCTCAGCCCTTACCTGAACGAACGGAAGCTCGAGTGCCGGATATAGGCGGAATGCCTGCCGTCCTGGCCGCCGGACGCCTTCGCACGAATGGATTTCCCGTACGCCTTGCGCGTGATGCCGCGTGGGAGATTGTCTCCGCCCAGCGCCCTAATAGTGGTGAGACGACGCGGCTCAGAAACGCCATCCGCCTGAGTACCACACCTTCTCGGAGGGCGGAATCGAATCGAAATCCCTTGGTTATGGCATCGGCTGATTCGCCATCCGAAACCAGAACAATGCCCGATCTCAGCGGGCTTTCCGCTCGCAGGGCCGTCTCATGGCTCGCGTCTCTCGGTGTGGAAGCCCGTGTTCAAGGCTACGGCGTTGTGACCGAACAACTACCTGAAGCCGGGGCCTCTTTGGCCTCACACGCCGCTCTGACCTTGCGTTGATCGTCGTGGGCGCTTCTCGCTCTTTGCTTACTGACCCAGTCGTCCCCCCGCAGCCGCTGGCCGGCCTGCTCGCGCCGTTGCGCGCGGCAGGCCTGCTGGTCGCTGACGTTCGGGAGGCCGAGGGGGTTTTGATTAACCGACTTGCGGACGACAGCCGCGATGTCGGGCCCGACACGCTTTTCATCGCCCGAAAAGGCGACCACAGCGACGGGCACCTGTTCCTTGAAAAGGCTGTGCAACAAGGCGCCGTCGCCGCCATCGTGGATGCCGATTGGCTCCTCGACGCGACGGCGTCCGCAGGCGAGGCATCGCCTGCAACGAGTCCCTTGGGGAAGGGTGAGCGCCTCCCCAGCGCGGTCTTCGTTCCTGTTACGGATACGAGGGCCGCGCTGGCGGAGGTCGCGATTTCGTTTTACGAGCATCCTGGCTCTTCGCTAGACATCCTCGGGGTTACTGGTACAAACGGCAAGACGACTACCGCGTTCTTGCTCCATCATCTGATGATGGAATTAGGAGAAAAGACGGGCCTCGTCGGAACGATTGAGAACCGGATTGGCAACCAGGCGATCGTGACGAACTACACGACACCCGAGCCCATTGAGTTGAACAAAGTTCTTCGTGCAATGGTCGATGCGAACTGCACCACCTGTGCGATGGAAGTCTCCTCACACGGATTGGCGCTAGATCGAGTTCGCGGACTTCAGTTCCGCGTCGGTGTTTTTACAAACCTGACACACGATCACCTCGATTTCCATGGCTCGGCTGAGGCGTACAAAGCGGCAAAGAAGAAGCTGTTTGATGGCCTCCGCCCCGATTCCACTGCCATCGTCAATTGCGACGACCCAGCATTTGAACGGATGGTTGCCGACACGAACGCGCGCATCGTCACATTTGGAACTGCCGCCGACGCGGAGATTCGAGTTGAAGTGCTCGATAACGCGCTGGATGGCTTGCTTCTTCGGCTCGATGGTGCCGAACAAAAATTCCGGCTCGCGGGGCGCTTCAACGCGCTGAACCTCGCTGCGGCGTACGCGGTGGGCCGCGAACTCGGATACGCTCAAAAGGCATTGATCAATGTCCTGGCGACGGCGCCCGGCGTCCCTGGTCGATTCGAGACGTTCAGTTCTAACGATGGCGTCCTCGGCATTGTGGATTACGCCCACACGCCCGATGCCCTCGACAATGTTCTCCGAACCGCGAAGCAGATGATGGGAAGTGGAAGGCTCCACGTTGTTTTCGGATGCGGGGGTGATCGAGACCGGACAAAACGTCCAAAGATGGCCCGAGTCGCTGAGTCCTACGCCGACCGCGTCATCCTCACCAACGACAATCCAAGAACGGAGAGCCCGCTGACGATTCTCGAAGAGATCAGAGTCGGACTTCAAAACCCTTCTACGGCAATCACTCTTCCCGATCGAACCGAAGCTATCCGAACCGCCATTTCTGAGGCTGCGCCCCAAGATGTGGTGGTGGTGGCAGGCAAAGGCCATGAAGACTACCAGATCATCGGAACCGAGAAAAGGCCGTTTGACGACCGGGTTCTTGTGACGGAAGCCCTCGCCAATAGACCGCCGAACGCTAACGAATGACCGCCATGTACCTCAAGCCAACACAATCGACTCCCGCTTACTGACCTCGGTCCACCGTCTGCGGTCACCCTGAAACTCATGCTTTATCACTTCCTTGTTTGGCTAGAAAAAACCTTTGAGCCTCCAGGCTTTCAGGTCTTCGAATTCACGACGGTTCGTGCATCCCTGGCGGCTGGGACGGCCCTGCTCATAGGGCTTTTCGCTGGCAAGAAGATCATTCGCTGGCTCAGGCGACAGCAAATTGGAGAGACGATCAGAGAGGGAGAAGACGCCGGGGTCGTGAGTCACGCCCACAAGTCCGGCACGCCAACAATGGGCGGTCTGATCATCCTTCTAGCATTATCGGGTGCAACTCTTCTCTGGGCTGATCTGACAAACGTGTACGTCTGGCTCGCGCTGATCTCCACGCTTTGGATGGGCGCTTTTGGATTCGCAGACGACTACATCAAAGTCGTGAAGAAGAACAAGAAAGGACTGGCCGGGCGAGTCAAACTGACGGGCCAAATCAGTCTCGGGTTGGCGCTTGGCATATTCCTGATGAACTGGAACGCGCTTGATGGTATCCACACCGTCACGAGCATGCCTTTCCTCACAGATGGCATCGTCGAATACGATTTTCTGACTCCCTACTTCGGCGTTGAACTCGGTTGGCTGATCTACATACCAGTCATCACGTTCATTCTCGCAGGCGTCTCGAACGCAGTGAATCTCACCGATGGCCTCGATGGCCTGACGACAGGTACCGCAGCGTTCGTCGCACTCGGGCTAATCGTGTTGATCTACATCACGGGCAATTCGATCCTCGCCGAATTTGTAAACGATCTCTACATCCGAGACTCTGGCGAGCTGACCATCTTCGCCGCTTCGCTTGCGGCTGCATGCTTTGGTTTCCTCTGGTACAACGGCTACCCTGCTCAAGTCTTTATGGGCGACACCGGGAGCCTCGCTCTGGGAGCCGCGATCGGTACGCTGGCAATACTGATAAAGAAGGAACTCTACCTGCCCGTCCTCTGCGCCATTTTTGTGGCCGAGACTGTGTCGGTGATTATCCAAACGAGCTACTTCAAGTACACACGAAAGCGTTACGGTGAAGGACGGCGCATCTTTCGGATGGCCCCGCTGCATCATCACTACGAAGCCCTTGGCATCCACGAAAACAAGATCGTCGTCCGATTCTGGATCGTGACGGCCCTCCTCGTGATTCTGACCCTCTTCCTCCTGCGGATTCGATGATTGACAAGGAGATCGCTGGCAAGAAGATCACCGTCGTGGGCGCTGCACGGAGTGGCTTGGCCGCCGCGAAGCTGCTGCGCCGCAAAGGCGCAACAGTTTTCCTCACGGAAAGCGGCTCAGCGGTCGTGGGTGTCTCCGAAGGTCTCAATGCGGAAGGCATCCAGTTTGAGTTCGGAGGCCACTCCGACCGCGCACTTCTTGCCGACTTCCTCGTGCTCTCACCAGGCGTTCCGACCAATGCCGATCTCGTTCAGAACGCGCTTACCGCAAGTATCCCCGTCTACTCGGAGATCGAAGTCGCCAGTTGGCTCTGCAAAGGGCCGATCGTAGCGGTCACCGG
>JBBKWZ010000052.1:0-6775 GCA_037969195.1 Rubricoccaceae bacterium
GGATCATTCTCGATCGTTTGGGCTTCTCTCGTTGAAGGATCGAACACGACCAGTCCGTTCCCCAGACTCCCCACCAGAAGGTCTCCCGAGGATTCCTCGAGGATGTCGGAAACAACAAACCCATCGAGAAGAACAAATCTGAACGATCGCGCCGCTCGGTTGTACTCCCACAACCCCCCGCGCGTGCCCACCCAGAACTGTCCAGAGCGACTCTCACGCAGCGCAGTGATGAACTGATGGCCACGATCAAGCGCATCGGGCAGCATTATCCGCTCGAACGTGCCATTTGCCACGACGCGCCGATTCAATCCTGCGTCCGTGCCTACCCAAAGGGTGCTATCCGCAGTTTGCGTTACTGAAAGGATCGTATTGCTACTCAGGCTTTGCGCCTGGTCATTGTCATGGGTGTAGATCTGGAAGGAACTGCGGGCGCGGTCAAACCAATTGAGGCCGCCGTAGGTGCCAACCCAAAGGACTCCCTGTCGGTCGCTAATAATCGTGCGGACGAAGTTGTGACTTAGTGCGTCGGAACGGTTCTCGGCCGGCAGATATGCGGACTGTTGGTCATCTGCGTCCACCTTGTGTAAGCCTCCTCCAGCTGTGCCTATCCAAAGGCTTCCGTCTGAGTCCTCGTACAGTGACGTAATAATCGAAGCGCCGACGCCGCCTTCCAAGATGAGGGGTTGGAAAGCGGAGGAGGTAGGATCGAAGCTTCTTACCCCTCCGCCGAATGTGCCAATCCACAACCCTCCGCGTTCTCGGGCGGAAATAGCCGAGACGATATTTCCGGGTGGATCATCCACAACCTGATAGCTTGCAAAGCTTTCTGTTTCGTCGTCGAACCGGTTGAGGCCTCCACCATCCGTGCCAACCCACAATGATCCTTCGCCGTCCATGTGCAGCGCGAGAATCCTGTCATGGCTAAGCGACGAGGCATTTCCTTCGCCGTTCAAATAGGTGATGAACGTTCCCGTTTCCGGGTCCAACCGGCAGAGTCCTTCATCCGTGCCTGCCCACAATGTCCCGTCCACTCCTTGAACAAGGGCGTTGATATCGTCATTGGCGATACTGCCGGGATCGTCCGGTCTATGGCGGAAATGAGTGAACACCTCTGTTGCGGGATCGAAACGATTGAGGCCGCCATCCGAGGTTCCGACCCAGATGTATCCATCGCGATCTTCCAGGAGGGAGATAATTCCATTGGCCGAAATCGTCGTGCTGTCGTCCGCAACGCGTCGGAATTCTGTAACCGAGTAGCCGTCGAATCGATCGAGACCATCCAGTGTGCCGATCCAGATGAAACCGCGCTGGTCCTGCAGGAGCGCGTTGATCTTTTCTTCCGAAAGCCCGTCGTCAACAGAGAGGTGTTGGAACGAGATCGTTTGCGCCGCTGCCGAGTTGAGGCCGACAACCCCAAACAAAATCGCTAGGAGCACCGTGAGGCTGGCAAGTGGCGGAAGTCGTCCGATGCGCATTGCCGTGGGATCAGGCCGACGCGGCTGCTTTGGCCGCGCCTGAAGAACGAAGGCGCGCAAGCTCTTCGGCAGCCTCATCCGAGACGGAGGTGAAGCGGACGGTGAGCATCGGGCCACCGACGCTTGTCGTCTCCGCAACCACCACCTTAGCGTAGACATCTTCGGTGGCTTTATCAGCTCCAATTGGGAGCGACAGCTTAATGTCGGCTCGATCTGCTACCGGCTTTGCTGTCAATACCACAGCCTGTGTTGTCGAGAGTCGGACCATTTCTGCCTTGAGATTAGCTGTGCCAATTTCTTTTCCGTCGAGCACGGCGTAAGTGCAAGGCAAAGGCACGGTCAGCGCCGTCAACGCGTCTACATTCGATTCGGGGAGCGTCAAATTGTACTCGCCGTCGACGCCAGCCACAAAGTGAACCTGAATACGCTCCACAAATCCTTTCATTGCTACTTCCTGGGATGTGCCCAATCGCAAGCTTTTTCCAACCGTTTCCTTGGTTGTCGTGGAAATAACTACCTCGCCCGCGGCGGCCAACGCCTGAATTCGGCTGGTCAGGTTTACGGGGCTTCCAACGACGCCATATTTCGCACGTTTCTCAGAGCCGATGTTGCCCACGACAACCTCGCCTGTGTTAACGGCAACCCCCATTTCGAGCGCCGGAAGGCCTCGGCGCTCCATCTCCAGGTTTACGTCGCTCATGGCGCATTGCATGGCAACAGCGCAGGCAACAGCCCGTTCGGCGTGGTCGGCACGCTTGATTGGGGCGCCAAAAATGACCAGGATCGCGTCTCCAATGAACTCGTCAATCGTGCCGCCATAGTCATCGATGATGTCTGTCATCTTGCCGAGGTACACGTTGAGGAGCTCTACAACGCGCTCTGGCTCAAGCCGCTCTGACATCGCCGAAAAGCCGTTTAGATCGCTCATGAGCACGCTCACTTCCCGCCGCTCACCACCAAGCGCAATCGCATCGGTATCAGCGAGGACAGCCTGGGCCACCTCCACGGAGAGGTACCGGCCAATGGTCTGGCGGACAAAAATGGCTTCGCGTTCTCTCGCGACAACCTCGCGTGCGTTGTTCAGCGTCACCTCAAGATCCGCGAGATCAATCGGTTTAGTCAGGAAGTCGAAGGCACCCTGGTTCATGGCGATCCGGATGTTCTCCATGTCGCCGTAGGCCGTTACGACAATGGCTTTTTGCAAGTGGTCTCGTTCCTTTAGTCGGCCAAGTAATGTCAGGCCGTCCATGCGGGGCATGTTGATATCGGTGACGATGATCTCGATTTCAGGATCGCCGTCCAGCTTTTCCAGCGCCTCGATTCCATCTCCAGCAAACTCCAGCAAGAGCAGACCGTCACGAACATGCCGCCGGAATTTCTGGCGGATGAGCGGAGCCAAGTCTGGCTCGTCATCGACGAAGAGGATTTTTAATGCGGCCTCCAACGGCCCTCCGGATGGTTAACGTTTTGTAAAGTAGTCGTCGTCACACGAGGCTTCCAAGGGGCGATGGCGCGCCGGGCACAGAGTTAGGCCGTTATTGATCGTGCTGCTGTTTTATCGTATGCTGATTCCCCGTTTGCGTATGCGGGGACTGTACGGTTTCAATCAAGCTCCCTTGTTAATCCTTCGCCGATTTGTCTTGTGTTTGGTCCTCGCCGGCGGCGTGGGAGGGGCTGTTCATGCGGAGAGTTTCGCGACCAGAACGCCTAGCGAAGCAACGGCACGGCCCGATACTACCGGTGAGCTGTCGTGGGTTGGACGATTAGTCCGTTTGCACAGCACGTTGGAGCACGTCAACGCTCACTCAACCGACGCTGATGTCCCTCGACTTGTGTCTCTCGCTTTTGCGGATGCGCAGCGATTGGCCAAAACGCCAGGATTGGCGGAAAGCCCAGTAGTTCGGTCGATGTATCTGGATGCTCATCGATTGTATGAGCAGCATTACGGCACCGTCGCGCCGATCGCGCTGACACAAGCCGAACTGACAGAGTTACGGGAGACGCAGTTTGCAGCGCTTGCGGCGTACGACATTTCGCCACTACCCGACGAGGAGCCACGTCCCACCGTCCTGGAACCCGATGCCGAAGTAGACCCGGAAGCAACTCTGCTCACCGTGCTCTCCGTTCCTGATTCCGAAGAACGAGCAGTCGCGGCTCAAGAGCAGCACATGATCCATCGACAGGGCGGATTGCGTGGGATGCAACGGGTTGGCCGATCCTATTTCCCGATGATCACGCGCGCATTGCGGCGGCTTGGTTTGCCGGAGGAGCTGAAGTACATCGCGGTCATAGAAAGCAGTCTCGATCCGAACGCCGAAAGTGGTGCTGGAGCCATCGGCCTCTGGCAGTTTATGCCTGACACAGGTGCGATGTATGGGCTGACGGAAGAGGATTTGCGAAGCCCGTCCAGATCCACCGTCGCGGCGGCTCTCCATTTGGAGCGTCTGGGCGTAATGTTTGACGGTGACTGGCAGCTTGCCCTGGCTGCCTATAACGGTGGAGATGGAAGAGTGCTCGCGGCGGTGCGGCAGGCCCGCAGTCAACTGGGGCGCCAGCCTACTTTCTGGGACATCGCACCCCACCTTCCTTCGGAGACACGCACTTACGTCGCCAAATTCATCGCGACGGCGCGAGTAATGGGAGGCTGATCTAGTGCCGCGTCGTTACGGCCTTGCGCTTCAAAGCCGAGAGCCATCTCGTGATGTCTATCTCCTTTGGGCACGCCTGGACGCAATTGAAGATCGTGTAGCATTTCCAGAGGCCGTTGGGTGAATCCACAACTTTGAGGCGCTCCTCCGATTCCGTGTCGCGGCTATCGAAAACGTAGCGGTAGGCCTTTAACATGGCGGCCGGCCCTAGGTAATCCGGATCCGCCCAGGTTGATGGACATGAGTGGGTACACGCGCCGCACATAATGCACTTCGTCGCTTCCTCGATGATCTCGTGATCTTCCGGGCTTTGATAGCGCTCTTTCGCAGGCGGGGGCTCATCGTTGATTAGCCACGGCATTACCGCTCGGTACTTATCGAAGAAACCGCTCTGATCAACGACGAGGTCCTTGATTACGACGGCCGTTGGCAACGGCTCGAAGGTTAGCGTTCCTCCGTCCTTCACCAGGTCCTTGAGGAGCACGGAGCAAGCCAGTTTGTTTTCCCCATTGATCTTCATCGCGTCGGATCCGCATACACCATGCGCACAACTCTTGCGAAACGTTAGCGAGCCGTCGCGGTGCCACTTGATGTCCATTAGGACGTCAAGCGCTCGATCCATGGTGTCGGCCTCCATGTCAAAGCTTTCCCACCGCGGGGCTTGATCCTTCTCTGGATCGAACCGTTTGATTTTGACGGTAATGTTCATAGCGGCTAGTACTTGCGTTCTTTGGGCTGGAAGCGCGTGATAGCGACGTCTTTGTACTCGATGCGATGTCCATTCTCGCCGGTGCCAAAGAGTAGCGTGTGCTTAAGCCAGTTCTCGTCATCGCGCGATGTGTAATCCTCGCGCAAATGCGCTCCCCGGCTCTCTGTTCGGTTCTTGGCGCACGCCGCAATGGCCTCCGCGTAGTCAAGCATGAATCCGATCTCGACGGCATCCATGAGGTCGGTATTAAACTTTTTGCCTTTGTCTTCTACGGTGACCGTTCGTGCTCGCTGGCGAAGTTTCTGGAGATCTGAAAGCGCGTCACCAAGCGTCTCATCGGTGCGGAAAACGGAGACGTTATCCATCATCGTCTTCTGCAACTCGGTCCGGATGGAAACGGCCTTTTCACCCTCGTTGCGGGCGAGGATTTCCTCAAGCATCTCCCGGGTTGCCTTTTCCGGGTTCTCGGGAAGCGCAGCTTTCTTGTTGTCCGCTTTGATGGCTTCCGCCATCGCCATGCCCGTTCTGCGACCGAAAACGACGAGGTCGAGGAGCGAATTTGTGCCGAGCCGGTTGGCGCCGTGGACGGAGACGCAGGCGCATTCTCCACAAGCATAAAACCCCGGTACAAGGTCGCCCCGGTCACTGTTGTACGAGACTTGCCCATCCACGCTGGTCGGAATTCCGCCCATCGCATAATGGCATGTCGGCGCGACGGGGATAGGCTCTTTCACAGGGTCAATGCCGAGGTAGACGCGGCTGAACGTAGAAATCTCGGGCAACTTGTGCTCAAGAACTTCCTTGCCCACGTGCGTCATATCGAGGTGGACGTATGGTTTGCCGTTGATGCCTCGGCCTTCCCGGATCTCCTTGTAGATACACTGCGATACCATGTCGCGTGGTGCGAGGTCTTTCACAGTCGGCGCGTAGCGCTCCATGAAGCGTTCGCCGTCGGAGTTACGGAGGATCCCGCCTTCCCCACGAGCGCCTTCGGTGATGAGGATGCCGAGTCGATAAAGTCCTGTCGGGTGGAACTGGACGAATTCCATGTCCTCAAGGGGCAATCCGGCTCGGAGAACCATACCCAGTCCATCGCCAGTGCCTGCGTGCGCATTGGACGTCGTTGCGAAGGCCCTCCCGTAGCCACCCGTGGCGAAGCACACGGCTTTCGCGTGGAAGGTGCACACATCGCCCGTGAGTATCTCGTAGGCCACGACGCCACAACAAACTGCCTCGTCCGTCATGATGAGGTCCAGCACCTGGTATTCATCGTAGAAGCGAACCTGCTTCTTTACGCACTGTTCGTACAGTGTGTGCAGGATGACGTGGCCCGTCCGGTCGGCTGCGTAACACGCACGACGAACAGGCGCTTCGCCAAAGTTGCGTGTGTGGCCCCCAAAACGGCGCTGGGCAATCTTTCCTTCCTTTGTGCGACTGAACGGCACGCCGTAGTGCTCCAGCTCAACGATTGTCCGCGGCGCATCCTTGCACATCTGTTCGATCGCGTCTTGATCACCGAGATAGTCCGATCCCTTGACTGTGTCGAAGGCATGCCAGAGCCAGCTGTCTTCCTCTTCGTTTCCGAGAGCCGCCCCGATTCCACCCTGAGCCGCGCCCGTATGGCTTCGAAGCGGGTGCAGCTTGGAGACAACAGCCACGTCCGCGCCACCCTCGGCTGCGTAAAGGGCGGCCATCAGGCCAGCCCCGCCGGCGCCAACAATGACGATGTCGTGAGAGTAGGTCATGAAATAGAGAATGGATGATGGCCCAATGAGGCGTTCAGGCGTGGGTCCATCGATGCAATCGAATGACTAGAGGTTCAGACCTGCGACGATAACGGAGTACGAACCGATCAGAAAAAGGACAAGTGCGAATGTCCAGGTCAGAGACACGGCACCCACTCGCACCATGTCGTTTCGGATGTAATCCGACAAGATGTTCGT
>JBBKWZ010000053.1:0-4060 GCA_037969195.1 Rubricoccaceae bacterium
AGGTGGCCGTGCGATTTGATGCGTCCGTTGTGCTCCGAAGGCCTTCGTGGCCAAAGCCCCATGTCGATCTGAGAGCGGAGCTCCTCCGGCAAATCCTCAGCGAAGGGATATCGGAGGGAAACGTTGAAATCGACCCGGCATGCACGGCATCCGAACTCGACCGTTTTTACTCGTACAGGGCTGAACAGGGAACGACGGGAAGGATGTTCGGCTTTATAGGC
Source organism: Rubricoccaceae bacterium (assembly GCA_037969195.1). GTDB lineage: Bacteria > Bacteroidota > Rhodothermia > Rhodothermales > Rubricoccaceae > JAHEJB01. The sequence continues at coordinate 222 of JBBKWZ010000053.1, forward strand.
CGCCGCGATGCGCGTCAGTCAGGCATGGCCAGCTAGCATGAAGATCATCTCCCCAAGATTGCTCTTATTCGCGTTTCTTTTCGCCGTTGCACTTCCAAGTGCGGCGCAGATTGAGTCACAGCGAGTGCGGGGTGTCGGCGCCGAGGTCGTGCGAGATTCAACGCGAGCACTAGCGACGCCGCAGACCCAACCGGTTGTACGACGTCAACCGCCTTCCCGATTCGACGGGATTGCCTATCAGGACACCGTGGCCATGCTCGTGGTTTTAGTTCGATTTCAGGATGACAATTGGGGGGACTGCGGCTACTGGTGGTGCCATCTTGAACGCTGGCCGCACACGGATTTTTTCGGTTCGGGAGATGACATCCCTCGGACGCAACTGCCTGATTGGGCGTCAACGCTATTGGTGCGTGATCCAGAACGTATCAACGAAGACGATTTGACGTTGCAGGACTCATCGCTTTCGGCGTATTACTTCTGGCAATCCGCGGCGGGCCCGTCCGGGCCGCACATCGTTTATGGAGATGTGTGGCCAGAAGTCTACGTTACCGAGCGCGCGAACCGGGCCTACTACAATCGTCGCGATAGTCTCGGAACAACCGTAAGGAGGCGTTCGGGATTTGGCTACCTCACAAAGGAACTTTTGGACAATCTTGTTAATCGCGGTCTAGATCCCGGCAAATACGATCACGATCGTGACGGTGTGGTAGATCACATCATGATGATCTTTCGGCGCGACAGCCTCTACATGGGGAAGGGCTGGGCCACGCTGTCGGGATACTACGACGCCGGAGGGACGCCTGACGTCGACGGGAATCGACGGCCTGATGAACTCCGATACTGGAGTGAGGGAAGACAGGACAGCGTGCTCGTCGACTGGGCACATTCCGGATCACAGAACTTTGCAGCCGACGTAGATCTGCGGTTGTTCGTGCACGAGTACGGCCATCGCATCATGAATCTTGGCGGCCATCTCCCCACCTTGAGGTACGAAGAGCCCGTACCCGGCCAACCAGCGATCTGTGCCTATGCACGAATGTGCGGTGTTCCTACCACCTACGACATCGCAACGATCACACTATCGGCACATGAGCGACGGCGCATGGGTTGGTTAAATCCGCGTGTCATCAGACCATCGGAAGGCGACGTGGAAGGTGTGGAACTCCGTGATCTATACGCCTCGGGAGAGGCCGTTCTCATTCCACTCGGTGATAACGCGGTGGCTGATACAATGATGATTGCAAACCGCCAGCGGCTCAGCTTCTTCGACCACCAACGAGCGGTTCCCAGTCTGCACCCCGACTACGATTACGTGTACAAAGGTATGGCGACGCACGGCCTCCACATTTCTTTAAGTGATGGCGACCCGTCCGACCAGGCAGGGGCCTATCGCTACGGATTTCTCCCCGCCGATGGCACATACACCGCGCGGAGCCGATGCACCGGCGCATTTCCCGACTGCATTGGTTTGCATAGCTACGACGGTGATCTATTCGGGCCGGAGTGGGTAGATCAGCTCACGCCGTGGACTCGCCCGAACTCGAGCGGCCTGAGACGAGCGGACCTCGTCCCGCCCGAGGGTCTGCGTCATTGGTTTGCGATTGACAGAATCCGATACAAGCCCGATGAGCCGGATTCGACCATGCTGTTCGATTTCGTTGCGGATATCCGGCATCGCCCGCAGTATCTGGCCGTGGGCAGCCCGTGGCCAGTCATCCGCGTGGATTCGTGGATGGGAGTGGAATCCGACGAAATCGTGTTTGCGGATGAGGTGCTAGTTGAACGCGGCGCCACGTTGTACATCGGCGCCGACAACGTGCTTTCCGAAAGTCCCGCAGGTCGGCATGCTTCGCTTGGGGCCGTGCGGATCGCCTTTGAACGTGGGTTGCGGATGGAAGCTGGCGCCCGCCTTGTTGTCGGGCCGGAGGCCGAGATCAGCGTTGAGCGGGGTGTATTGGGCGGCGCTGGCGCTGAGATTGTTGCCGAGCCTGGGGCTTCTATAATTCTGGCGCGGCGCGTAGCCTTCGAGGGAAGCAGCCTCCTTGGCGAACCCAGCCGGGCACTCAGAAATCGGTTTCGAAGGCGGTAGAAGCCAACTCTTTCGAACAAAGCGGATTTCGACGCTCCCGTTATATTGCGCGCCAACCAGTTGGAAAGGCGTCGATCGCCCCGCACATGGAAGCCATTACCCAGTCAAGGTCGCGTTGGACGATGTGCTCCGTTGAGGACGAAGCGTTGGTTAGCGCGCTTGCCGCCGAGTTGAACGACCTCCCCGAACCTCTTGCTCGTGCGCTGATTCTGAGGGGCATCGACACGTACGACGCAGCCGAGCAGTTCTTCCGCGGAGGTCTGGATGAGCTGCACGATCCGTTCCTGATGAAGGATATGGAAGAAGCCGCTGAACGGTTGGTGCAGGCGGTGGAGACCGGTGAGCGAGTTCTTGTTTATGGCGACTATGACGTGGATGGGACAACCTCCACGGCCCTCATGGTTCTATTCCTCCGGTCACTTGGAGTCGACGCCATCTTTTTCGTCCCCAACCGGTTTGTTCATGGGTACGGATTGTCCAAGGTTGGGATTGATCTGGCGTTGGAACGCGAAGCCAGCCTGATTGTGGCCCTCGATTGTGGAATTACGGCCATAGAGGAGGCAACCTATGCCAAAGCCAAGGGGCTGGAACTGATTATCTGCGACCACCATACGGCGGGCGACATTTTGCCCGATGCGACGGCCGTCCTTGACCCGAAGCGGCCCGACTGCGCATATCCATTCAAAGGTTTGTCGGGTTGTGGTGTAGGGTTCAAACTGATTCAGGCTTGCCTGCAAAAGTTGGAGCTTCCTGCCGAAGACGCGTGGCCTTACCTCGATCTGGTTGCTGTTTCCACAGCCAGCGACATCGTACCGTTGTTCGATGAGAACCGCCTGCTAATGCGAGCTGGCCTTGAGCAACTATGTGAATCTCCACGTTTGGGCCTTGTGGCTCTCGCAGAACAGGCAGGCGTTGATCTGGAGGCGTGCTCGTCGTCTCAGATCGTTTTCAGCCTGGGGCCGCGCATCAACGCCGCGGGCCGGTTGGCGGATGCCTCGCTTGCGGTTGAACTCATGATCTCCGATGATCCGGCCGAAGCCGCGAGGCTTGCAGCCGAAATCGAGGAGCTGAACATCAAACGACGCGATCTAGACGCTACAACGCGTGATCAGGCGCTATCGATGGCCGAAAGGTTTATGGCCGATAGCCCGTTGGCTCTCGTGCTTCACCATCCCGACTGGCACCCGGGCGTTATCGGCATCACGGCAAGCAGAGTTGCTGAGCATTTTCACCGCCCGGCTGTCTTGCTCACGACTGATTCGAATGGCGATGCGAAAGGCTCCGCCCGATCCATTAAAGGCCTATCGATTTACAACGCGCTTGCCGAGTGTTCGGATCTGCTGACCCGCTTCGGAGGACACGATTTTGCCGCCGGCCTCACGCTCTCCGTTGACAGCATCCCGGAGCTGCGAGATCGCTTACAATCCATCATTGCGAAGGTAGCCGACGAAGACACGTTAGTCCCCGAAATCGACCTGGACGCAAACCTCGACCTCTCCAATATCGATGCACGCTTTTGGCGCATTCTAAATCAGTTTGGCCCGTTTGGCCCAGAGAACCATCGACCGACGTTCTTGGGCGAGGACCTGAAAGTGGTAGGAAAGCCAACCGCTGTCGGCTCAGACAAGCGCCATCTCAAACTTCAAGTAGCTCAGCGCGCTGGCAGCCCATCGTACCCAGTTATCGGATTCGGGCTCGGAGATCAACTTGATCTCGCCGTTCACTGCGAGCGTGGTGGGCATCCCATCGA
>JBBKWZ010000054.1:0-2861 GCA_037969195.1 Rubricoccaceae bacterium
ACTAATAGCAGCCAGACGGTTCCAGCACCCACAACCGCGATGGCAAGTCCAGGAAGCGCAAGTGCCACAGCTTGAGTCCACCAAGCTGTGAGCGGGTGGACATAACGAGCAGCGTAGCCAGACACGAACCCAAATACAAGCGCGCTGTTCGTGCCAACCAGCGTCGCCCTCACCAACCAGCCCAACCAGCGTCGACTCCGCGGGCGGTTCGGTGATTTGGCGTCTCGGCCACGATACCGCCGCATGGGTCGCAGGGCAGACGAGGCCCGCTCGGCGGAAGGCGACGAGAGATCAGGAACGGGGGACACCTAGGTGGGACTAGTTCAAGGAAACAGGTTCACTTATTTCTGTCCCATCATCGCTGCCTCCGGTTGCCTGGCGCATTTGAGCCGACCAAGAGGTTGCATATCGCCCGCCGAGCGCCACGAGTTCGTCATGACTGCCCGACTCCACCACGCGGCCCTTCTCCATCACATGGATGATATCAGCTTGCATCGCGGTCGTGAACCGATGCGTGATGATTAGGGCGGTCCGACCCTCGACCATGCGCCGAAAACGCCCAAGCCATTCGTTCTCGGCCCAAGAGTCCATGAAGCTGGTTGGCTCATCCAGGATGACCACCGGGGCCTCGCGGAAGAATGCCCTAGCGAGTGCCACGCGCTGCCACTCGCCTCCGCTCAACTCGGTACCGGTTGCGAACCATCGGCCAAGGATCGTGTCGTACCCGTCCGGCAGCTTCTCGACGAGATGCTCTGCACCCGCCCCACGCATGGCCTCGTTCAAGTTCGGGACTGATGGGTCGCGATTGATGTTTCCGATGCCGACGTTGTCCTGCAGGCTCATTTGATACTGCATCGGGAACTGGAAAAGCACGGACACCCTGCGGCGGAGATCGTTTTGGGCAAACTCGCGTAGGTCCGTGCCGTCAACCGTGACGCGTCCTTCGTCTGGATCGTAGAAACGGCACAGGAGCTTGATGAACGTACTCTTTCCGGCGCCGTTCTCCCCGACGATGGCCACGATTTTACCGGCAGGGACGTCGAGCGAGAATCCGTCGAGAGCCACGCGCTCTTGCTCCGGATAGCGGAACGTGACGTTCTCAAATCGCAATCCTGTCTGAAGGCGCGCTGGAAACTCGGTCGGAGTGTCGGGATCCAGCGTTTTGTTCTCCAGCCCAAGGAACCGGATCAGATGGTCCATAAACAAAGCATTCGTGTAGATCGCCCCCACGTTCTGGAGTAGCGATCCGACTAGCGTCTGCCCTTGGGTAAAAGCGCCGTAGAAAAACGCGACATCCCCAAGTGTCGCTTGTCCACGGAAGGCCCTTAGAGCAATCCAGGCCATCACACCGCCCGTTACGACCAAGGCAGACGTGGCTGCAAGCAAGCGTCCCAGAATTTGCCGCCGCAGCAAATCGAGGCTCTCCGTTCGTAATTCCGTCCGGATGTCGGCGTAGTCGTTCCGAAACTTGTCGCCGACCTGGTTGATTCGGACCTCCGCTGCGAACTGGGAGAAGGTCAGCATCAGATCGTAGTACTGCGCCATCCGGCGACGAGCAGTAGAGCCCTTCCACCACTCGTGATAGATGCGGTTGTGCCGAAGCACGACGATCAGGGCCGGAATGGCCCCCACAAGCAGTACGAAGGGAATCCAGAGTCCATACGTCATCAGCAGAACCACTATCGACAGGAAGGTGATTCCAGACCGACCCAGAACTCCGGCGTTTGAAAGCAACTGGAGAATCCTGCCCGCCGCCTGCGTGTTCGCCTGTTCCAGTAGATCGTGGTACGCTGAGGCCTCATAGAAGGCGTAGTCGACGGACGCAGCCTTCGCATGTAGCAGGCCTTTCACGTAGTCGCCCACGTGCTCAGACTGGCCGGCGGACACCCACTCGGACACGCCACCCGCTATTCGCTGGAAAAGCAGGATGACGCCCATGAGGGCTGCGGGTGGAAGGACGGCTGCGGCAGCCTCCCCACTAATACCCGCGCCAACTGCAGCAGAAATGCTGTCAACAAGCCACTTGGTGAGGGCCACCACAGCAGCGGGGAGCACACCCTGCAGAACAAGCAGAGCGGCCCAGGCGGTGGTCCAACCGGGAGCCGCCCGCCAAATAAATACAAATGCTGCTCTAGTCCAACCAATCCACTCGAGCCGCCCACTGAGCGTTCGAAGGCGGTGGGATGCGCTTTCGATCATACGTAAATCGGACCTGACTTGGCTGCAAAGTCAGCTCGCTTCGACTCCGTGTCGGATTCTATCAGCTCCTGGATTTCAGGAAGGCGTTCAAGCGAACGTGTGCGGCGCAAGATTCTTGGCGGCACCGCTCGGACGAGATCTGCGCAATGGGCGAGATGCCTTCTCAACAGGTCCGGAGCGTTTGTCTGAACTAGCGTCTTCGCGCGCGTATGCGCGACAAGATGCATAAGCGCCTGTCCTGAGGGCATATCCAACGTCGTCGTCTCGTCACCGTATGTCGGCTCTAGAAAGTAGAGCGCTCGCAAAGGCACCTCTGAGTCCGGCATTTCCATACCGTTGTGAGCGTGCTTCGGCCCGTTTCGCGCGATCGCCTCGAAGGGCCTGTCCGAACTTGGGCCAAGATGGTTAGCGGAGTCAGAGCGAAGTCTGATCTGGGGATAGGACGGAATGACGTTGAAATCATCAAGAGCCATCACATCGTCGGTGAGCAAGCGATACCCGTTCTGGCAAAGAAACTCCGCGAGCGTGGACTTCCCCCAGCCGGACTCTCCGACGAATGCAATGGCCGCCCCGTCCTTTTCGACCGCGCAGGCGTGAAGAACCAGATGCCCCCTTTGCCGCAGAAGTCCGGCCATGATCTCGCCGAGGATGCGCGCCTGTAA
>JBBKWZ010000055.1:0-5276 GCA_037969195.1 Rubricoccaceae bacterium
GCTCCGGGCTGCCGGGGTTGACTCGTCGGGATCCGAGCGATCGGAGACTTGGATCGCTGGTGGCGCCTCTCTGGACGCGCAACTGTCAGCTCTGGAGGAACGTCGGCGCGCTACTGCAGAGCAATACGAAGGGTTCGTTACTCAAGCGGGACTCTATCGGGGACTTTCGGATGAGGAAGTTCTTATCTATCGAGTTGCGCGCATTTTTAATGAGAGCGAGTTCACCATCCCAGCCGGATACGTGGAAGAAGTAAAGAGGTACATCCGCTATTGGCAGAGCACGAATCGGTTTGAAAACGCCGTCCGGTTGGCCGAGACCAACGGGTATACTCCGGTTATCGTGGAGACATTCGAACGATACGGACTACCGCCGGAGTTTTTCTATTTGGGGCTTCAAGAGAGCAACTTCAATGAATGCGCAGTGGGCCCATCAACTCGCTACGGTTACGCAAAAGGTATGTGGCAGTTTATCCCGGAAACGGGCCGCCGGTATGGCCTTCAAACAGGTCCGCTCGTAAGCGACGGAACGCACGTGTGCGACCCGGGCGATGATCGGCACGACTACGTAAGGGCTGCAGATGCTTCGGCGCATTACATCCTAGATATTTATACGAGATTGACGGAAGCGTCTGGCCTCTTGGCCATGGCTTCCTACAATTGGGGAGAAGGGAATATTATCCCCAGATTGCCTCGCCTGCGAGGGGTGACTGCGGAACAACAAGAGGATCCGTTTGCGGGAATCCCGCAAAACCCGCAGCAACGCAGCTACTGGCGCTTTCTTAACGAGTACGGAGATCGAATGCCGGTAGAGACGAAGAAGTACGTCTTTTACATCGTGTCTGCAGCTGTAATCGGGCAGAACCCGCGCTTGTTTGGATTCAACTTCGACAATCCGCTTGAGCCATACATGGCAAGAAGTGCGGTCGAGGGCGGATCCTGAAACCTGTCTCATCCAGAAGACTGGAGAAATACTCAGCGTCGTCGTTCCGACGAGCGCGTAGGCATCCGAATTGCGGAGTTCACGCCAAACTCGTAGATCGTGCCCTCCTCAGATCGAGGGTTGAACGCGCGCTCTGCGGCCGAACGGTTTCCTGTCAGTCTGCCAATCGATCACGCACAGTCTCTCTGTATTCCGGATCCGTAAGTAGGCGGAGTTCAAAGATGGTGAGGGCTTCGGAGCCCAACATCTGCTCAAACAACTCTTCGTCCAGTGACTCCATGAACAGCGCGAGGACAGCGGGAGGAGCATCCGGTCCACCCTCAAAAGCGGGCTTTCCGTCCGCGACGTAGGTATCGGTTAGTACGCCGGCCAGTGAGCCACTTTTTGTTGCCAGAATCCGATTAAACAAAAAGCGGATGCCAGGATCGTCCATCTCATAATCGAGGACATCCGCCATGATTTCCGACACCCGATCGGAAATCAATTCTCCCTGGAAAGCGCTTGCCATCAGGCTCGCATAGGCTCGTGCAGATCCTGCCGGGAAAGCAAGCGCCGCGGCGGACAATTCACCATAGCTCATTCGCGTGTTCATCCCCTCCATCCACGTCTGCATCTCGTTAGAAAAATCCTCTCCCGAACGAAGCCGCTTAGCGATATACCACGCTCTGTCCTCTTCCTGTGTGTAGGAATTTGCTACATCGTCACCGAGGCGAAACGGCAGATCCCAATTGAGGTAGATACCGCTGATGGGCACCGGTGCCGTCGTATAGCGCAACCCCACCACTTCTGGCAATGCATCCATGGCCGCCCTTCCGAACCGGACCATGAGGTAGTCGGCGGCGGCGTTGTCGTTGTACCGAATCATTGCGTCCGCAATTTCCGACACGGTAAGCCTGTTGTTTTCCAGACGCCCCGCGCTCCTTAAGGCAGTCACCGCCTCGTCGTGGGCACCGCGATCAGTCCCTGAGAAATAGTAGGCTTCGACGGAATCTAGTGGGACGATCTCGTCAGGGTCCAGCGCCCCACTTGCTACCCGTCGCGCATATTCCGTAAGAACCAAGACCTTTACCGTTGTGGCAAGTGGTCGCATCACGTTGGCCCGGTGGTAGATGCCGCTTCCCGGGTCATCCAGCGAATAAACCACGAGCGAAAAACTGCCCGGTCTATCGGCGAGGATGTCAAGGATTTCGTCGGGTGACTCGCCCTGCGCGAAAACAGGCGACCCGATGAATACGAATGCGATTAGGAGAAGTAGGAGGCACCGATTCATTGTGCGTAAGGAAATGTTGGAGGACATAATGTGCGGGGATCAGAATAGCGGTTCAATCCCCTTGCGCCTTTGGTAGAATTGATTGGCTGTTGAATGCCGCGTCCCCAAATAACTGGAGCAGGAAGCGGAGGGTTGGACCGACCTGATCAATCTATGATCCAAATATATCCGACAATACCAGTCCCTTGCCTCTTATATCTGCGTTGGAGAGCGACGTTGTCAGCCGCCTACCACTAAAATCCAGCGCCGGATCCGAGGATGGAGTACGGGCCGTGACCTTTATATTATCGCCGCCATGTCTGGGGGCAAACCACGGCCAATGGTATAGAATTCGACATCTTGCTGACACTATTCCTGAGCACGCCCACTGTTGCCGCGTTGCAGTGATTGCACCGCAGGAGCTCCATTCTCAAACGCCATTTCGCTCGTCATGCACGTCGACCCGCTCATCGGTCAAGAGATTGATGGCTACCACATCCTGGAGGAACTTGGACGCGGTGGCATGGGCGTGGTTTACAAAGCTGAGGAAGTAGCGCTCGCCCGGACTGTTGCTATCAAGATGATCGCGCACGGCCTCGCGGGTCAGGAGTCGTTTGCGGAGAAATTTCAGCGTGAGGCGAGAGCTCTCGCTCGTGTAAGTAGCGCACATATCACCGGGATTTATACTCTTCGTCGCACGGACGTGGGGTTTTTCATCGTGATGGAGTACGTAGGGGGGGGTAGCCTTCGTGACCGCCTGGAGAATGGCCCGATGTCGTGGGCCGAGGCCAAGCCGTTCGTCCTTCAGGCCCTTGCAGCCCTGCATGATGCACATAGTGTCGGAGTCATTCATCGCGACATCAAGCCCGGCAATATCATGCTCACCGGTCGCGGTGCGGTGAAAGTGACCGATTTTGGGCTGGCGAAGCTGTACGAAGCTGACCCAACGGCAACGGTGACTCGTGCTGTTTCGGGGACGTTGCACTACATGTCGCCCGAACAAGTGCAGGGTGCGCAAGACCTGGATGGGCGGACGGACCTGTACGCGCTGGGCGTAACAATCTATGAGATGCTCACGGGACGTCTTCCTTTTGAATCCGGCGGGGGAGAGTTCGCGACCATGCGGACGATCGTAGAAGGCGAGTTTTTCCCATTATCGCGCTTCGCCAAAAAGCTGCCGAAGGGTTTAGAGGCAGCGGTAACGCGGACACTTGCCAAGGCGCCAGAACACCGCTTCGCAGACGCCGAGGCCATGCGCATCGCATTTAAGGCAATTCCGGCAGACAAAGCGGCGTCGGTAAAGAAATCTCGTAAGACGAAGTCGAAAGCCGCGGACGACGTCGGTCCAGCTAGCGAAAGCGAAACGTCTGACGTCAAAAGGGAAACGCCAGCCGCCATCAAAGCAATTCAGGAGGCCTTCAAAGCGATTCCTGGTGCTCTCAAGGCCATCCCTGGAGCTTTCAAGTCAAACGGCGGACCGTCGAAACAGCGTACCGAAGCCGGGACTGTGGTAGAGGGGGAGGCCTACACTCCTGCCAAACCTCCTCGAAAACCGTTTCCGATTCGTCGAGTGCTGTATGCCCTTGGTGGTGCGCTCGGGATCGTTGCGTTTGTTCTGCTAGCGTGGTGGTTCATTCCGCGCGGCTTCGGTTCTCCTCCTGACCTTACGGTAGTATCGGAGCCATCGGGGGCCATGGTCATGCTCAACGAAGAGGAATTAGGCGTGACGCCTCTAGAGGTTCGGACAATTGACATCGCCGAGGCCCGCCTCCGGATAACACGCGAAGGCTATGCTAGAGAGGATACGTTCCTCGTGTTCGGCGAAGAGCCCGTAACGGTTTCCTTGGTTCTCCGAAGCCTTACCACTCCGAGACCGCCGCAACCGGTCGCGGACTTCTTTGTGGACTCGGTCCCACCAAGATCCAGAGTGTTTATAGATGGAGAGCCTCGCGGACTAACACCGCTTAGCCTGAATAGCGTCGGGATAGGGCCACTGAACGTGCGCGTGGAGCGTGCAGGTTATCAAGCCTGGCAGCAAACGGGCGTGATGCCCGGACAGACGGACTCGCTTCTTGCCGAATTGCTGCCCGTGGATTTGGGACCTATCCGCACCCAGCCGCCCATCCGCACGGAGCCGCCTGTTCGAACAGAGCCGCAGGTGCGCAATGACCCACCGGTGCGCGAAGACCCACCAGTACGGAACGACCCACCGGTGCGCGAAGACCCACCGGTGCGCGAAGACCCACCGCAGGATGCGCCGTCTTGCGATAGGGCTACGTTGACCAGAGATATAGCACGGTATAACCAGACCTGCCCGATCGAACAAAATCCATTGGTCAGGGCCCAGTGCTGGAATGCACGGGACCAGCTCCAGCGCCAACTTGACCGTTGTGGGTCGTAGAGTGTAGTCGATTCGAGAGCTGCCTCGTCCATCTCTCTAGTCTTCCACGCCTGGAAATTGCCGCCCCGTGCGCAAACGGAGCCCTTGTGCATAAGCCGAACACCGGACTCGAACCGGCGACCTCAACCTTGGCAAGGTTAATTGGACTTCTCGCTAAGATGCTGGAAAATAATTGTTAGCGGAGAATATTATGGACGGACAGTTGAAAGATCGCTGAACCCCAAAGTCTGCGTGTGCAAATGTTTGCGCCACACGATCTCAGAATTCAAGTCCCGTACGATTCGCAGCAAGCAGAAGGATTTCAAGCTCGGCCAGCCGAGCCAGGTTCCTTCGGAGCTGCCTCGATGATGGGAATTATGATTCCCTGACTGCCAGGCGAGTAGAAATCAAATTGTAGAGCCAAGCGAAAATTGCGCCCCCTATCAAACCATCCGCAAACGCCCACATCAATCCAATGAAACTGCCGGCTGGAGATATGGAGAAGCCCCGATAAAGATGTCCAATAAAAGTAGATGCACCAGTCGCCCCTTCAAAAGCGATGATCCACCAGGTCAGAAAGAAGAGACCAAGGCCCCAGCATATTCCGCAGGTCAGTGCAAATGCTTTGACGTTGAGTTTCATTCGAGTACCTCCTTGATATGGGAGGTTAAGGTAGGGAATATCCATCGAAGTGATTGACAACACAC
>JBBKWZ010000056.1:0-2684 GCA_037969195.1 Rubricoccaceae bacterium
GGGATGAACCACCCCAAGCTGCGTAATGACGAGCCGTTCAAGACGCGCCTTCTGGATGCCGCGCTCAACAAGGTGGCGAACTCCGATATCTACACGCGCCACTTCGCGCGCTTCATCGAGACCTTCGATCGTGTCGGGATTCCGGGAGAACTGCCGCACGCCTTTTTTGTATCTGGCGGAGCGCTGGCCGTGGAAAACGCGCTGAAGACAGCGTTTGATTGGAAGGTGCGGAAGAACTTTCAGAACGGCTATTCCACTGAGCGCGGGCATCAGATCCTACACTTCGAGCAGGCCTTTCACGGGCGCAGCGGCTACACGATGTCGCTCACGAACACCGACCCAAACAAGGTGCTCTACTATCCCAAGTTTGATTGGCCGCGGGTAGTGAATCCGCACTGCAATGGCCCCGCCGACCTCGAGGACGTTGAGGAGCGCGAGGAGATGGCGCTGACGCAAGCGAAGACGTTCTTCCACACCAACAAGGATGACATCGCGGGCATCATCATTGAACCGATCCAGGGTGAAGGCGGTGATAACCACTTCCGACCGCAGTTCCATCAGGCCCTCCGCGACCTTGCCGACGAGAACGAATCTCTGCTCATCTTCGACGAGGTTCAGACGGGCGTTGGGCTCACCGGCGCGTTCTGGGCGTATCAGGGCCTAGGCGTGACACCGGACATCATCGCCTTCGGAAAAAAGACGCAGGTTTGTGGCATCCTCGCCGGGCCGCGCGTAGATGAAGTGGACGACAACGTGTTCGCGAAGTCGAGCCGCATCAACTCAACGTGGGGCGGCAATCTTGTGGACATGGTCCGGTTCGACCGGATTCTGGAGGTCATCGAGGAAGAGGACTTGGTCGCCAACGCCGCCGTAACGGGTTCCTATCTAAAAAGACGGTTGGACGGTTTCGCAGAGCGTTTCGAGGGCGTTGAAAATCCGCGCGGAACGGGACTCATGTGTGCTTTCGACGTACCTGACCGCGACACGCGAAACGCTGTCGTCCAGAAAGCCTACGACCACGGAGCCATAATTCTGGGTTGCGGCGAGCGGGCCATTCGTTTCCGTCCGTCGCTGTGTATCACACCCGAAGGCATCGACGAAGGGTTGGAGATCCTGGAAAAAGCTTTGGCCGAGGTGTTCGAATCCTGAAACGCCAGGGCCGATCAGTGCCATATGCGATGCCCGAGAAGGTAGGCGTCTCTGGTTCTGGGTGAACCACGGGCAGTAGAACAGTTCCCGAAAAACCCCTAGGAGCCCATTCCGTCGAAGAGAATCGATTCATTCAGTTGGGCATTGCGCATCTGAGCATAAGCGGTCGTCGCATGCGCGGCGATTCCTGAAAGATGGCGGGAAGTCTGGAGCATCAGTCGCGTGGTCCTCGCAAGTAGAATGGCCTGGTTCGCGGGAGGAGTCCGTGATGATGCCAGTGCATTTATGAAGAGGGCGCACTGGCATCGCAATCGAAGGTGCGCTTCCAATACTTCCATGCCCCGGGCCTCGTCGGCCATGAGGAAAGCCGTTCGGGCGCGGGGGAAGAGAGAATAGACACCGTCGCGGATGATCCGGATGCAGTCGTATAGAGGGCGATTGTCCGAGCTTTCCATGGACGAAGTGATCGAGGCAATTTCTGTCGTTAGCATGCCACAACATTCCAACGCCCTCGCAACGGAGATCAAGGGGTCTGGTGAAGGCCCGGCATCCACGTTCTCGGAATAAATCACGAGAGCCATTTTTCGGATCACGCGTTCGTACATATTCAGTTGCGCTAGATGCAAGGCGAGATGCTCTTGCGGCGCCTCGTCGCCAACGACTTTGGCCGTTGCCGTCACAAACATCTCGGACACTAGTTCCAGCATCGCATCGATACCATCGAGGCTCCTCTCAAGATGCGAAAGCAGATTGCCGGATAAGAACGCGACCATGACTACTGGGGATAATCGGCGAGACGTTGTTTGTGCGGTACTGTGGGATTCGACAGACCGCTGGGCCAAGCCCGCGAAATAGAGCACCACCTCCCCCACGGGAGGTGGTGCTCGTCCAGGAGTGCCGACGTATCGTCGAGAAGGAAGAACAGGCAGCCCACCACGGCGTCAACCGCTCTTTTTACCCTTCGATGCACTCTCATCCGGAGTGTCCTGTGCACTTATCTCCGGTGTAGTCGGCGCGCCCGTCGGCTGATTGGCGGCCAAGTCGTTTTCGGTTTCGCTGTTCCTCTTTTTGATCCGCAAGCGATTGTGTACGTCGCGCACGCCCAGAACGGACTCGGCGAGATCCTCAGCCAAACGTTTGGCCCGACGGCTGTCTACGATGCCTTCGAGGGTGACCTCGCCATTCTCTGATTTGACCTCGATCTCGGAGGCGTCAAGCTCCTCATTCCACAGGAGCCGCTCGCTGACATCTTCTCTCATCCGCTCTGGCGAGGGCCGGTAGTTCTTCGGCCCACGGCCGACAAACGACTCGACAGTGCGCCCCCGAGCTTCAAAAGTCCCGCTCTCATCAATGCGGCCATAGTCGCTATCCAGATAAGGGCTTCCGTATCCCTCAACGAATCCACCGCTGTTAATCCCGTAACCTCGCTGATCTCTCCGCCTGTCCAGATTACGCCCATCGCGATAGCCCGAGCCATCCTCTCGGGGCCTGATCGTGTAACCCGGATTGTAGGTTGCCGGGTCAACAGCGTAGCC
>JBBKWZ010000057.1:0-7144 GCA_037969195.1 Rubricoccaceae bacterium
CCATTCTTGATGGCAACATTGGTGGGTACGGGAATGCCTTCGTGTATTCCCCCGATTTCTGGTATGCGCAGATGGAAATTGAACCCGACGGCGGTCCAAATGACTTTCGGTTTACCGAGGATTTGAACGATCGAAAAGCGGCGGGATGCCGTGCCATTCTTCGGCAGGTTGCCAAAGAACGAGGCATACCGTGCGTTGGGGCATACTGCTGAAATATCCTGAGCGTTTTCGACCGCGCGATCGTGCGGACACGCATGAACGCAGATTGAACGCCAAGGAAGGGATGACCGATGTAGCTTCTTTCGGCTTTCATCCTTCAGCATTCATCGTTCCATGCGCGTTCGTTTCGCCCCAAGTCCCACCGGTCTCCTCCACATAGGCGGACTACGGACGGCGCTCTACAATTTCCTTCTCGCGCGCAAACACGGCGGCACGTTCATTCTCCGCATCGAGGACACAGATCGTGCGCGCTACGTCGCGGAGGCTGAGCAGGACATTATCGACAGCCTGCGGTGGGCCGGGATGGACTTCGACGAGGGGCCGGGCAAGGGCGGTCCGCATGCGCCGTACTACCAGAGCGAACGCGGCGACCTCTACAAGGAAGCCGCCGAGCAACTACTTGCTGGCGTTCACGCCTATGTCGCGTTCGATACGCCCGAGGACATCGAGGCGATGCGCAAGCGTCTGACGACGAAGGAGAACCCAAACCCGAAGTACGACCTTGGCACGCGCGCCAGCATGACGAACTCGCTGACGCTGTCGGAAGGCGAAGTCCAGACACGGCTGGATGCCGGCGAGCCGCATGTTGTCCGCTTGCTCGTTCCTGAAGGGGAGACCATTCATGTTCAAGACCTCGTGCGTGGCGATGTGGCGTTCGATTCAGCCGAAGTCGACGACCAGATTCTCGTCAAGAGTGACGGCATGCCGACGTACCATTTGGCTAATGTGGTGGACGATCACGAAATGGAGATAACGCATGTAATCCGTGGCGAGGAGTGGCTTTCAAGCGTGCCGAAGCACATTCTGTTGTACAAATACCTCGGTTTCGAGCCGCCCAAGATGGCGCATTTGCCACTCATCATGTCACCGACCGGTGGAAAGCTTTCCAAGCGTTCGGCAGACAAACTGGGCATACCCGTAAACGTGCAGCAGTACCGCGATGCGGGTTACGAGCCGGAAGCACTCGTCAACTTCCTGGCGTTTCTCGGATGGAATCCGGGTACGGAGCAAGAGGTGTTCTCGATGGACGAGTTGATCGAGGCCTACACAGTTGAGCGGACGGGGCAGTCGGGCGTTCAGTTCAACATCGACAAGTTGAACTGGTACAATGGGCAGTTCGTCCGCAAGCTCTCAGCGGATGAGATTGCCTCCCGGGCACGCGAGGCCGTGGAAAAGACAGTAGGGCCGATTAGTGAAAAACAGTTGCTCGCCGTTGCAGAACTGATGCGCGAGCGCCTGACGTTTGCCCACGATCTTGCGGATTCGACGTACTTCTTCAAAGACCCTGTGAGCTACGACGAGGCTGGTGTAAAGAAGCGCTGGAAAGAGGACTCCGCGGAACTGGTTCGTCTATACGCTCACGTGCTTGAGGCCGGGGACGAGTTCACCGAGGCCTCCACGGAAGCCTCGATGCGTGATCTCGTTGAATCGCAGGGCGTCGGATTTGGGCAACTCATTCACCCCGTTCGTCTCGCCACTACCGGCACAACGGCTGGTGCGGGGATGTTCGAAACCCTTGTCCTGATCGGGAAAGATGCCTGCGTACGTCGCTTGCTTTCGGCGGCAGACGCATTGGGCTAGGCGGCGCTCAGCCTCGCGAAAACGTCTTCATCTCGGACGTTCGCACCTTCGTTCGGTGGATGGTCACACTGCCAAAACGGGGCTTGAGATAGTCAACAATCTGCTGCTCTGTGTGTCGTTCCGTCTCAAAATGGCCCGGGTCAATGAGGGCCATGCGCTGCTTGTGCTCGGCGTCGAGCGCCTCGAAGAAACGGTGGTAGCCTACGTCGCCCGTGACGAAGGCGTCAGCACCCTGCGACATGGCTACGCCGATTAGACTCGAACCAGAACCACCACAAACAGCGACAGTGCTGATTGAGCGATCCGGGTCACCGCTGTACCGAATGGACGCAGCGTCTAGGCGCTTCGCGACCGTTTCGAGAAACGTCGATAAGGAGACGGTCGATGCAAGCGTTCCGATCGCCCCGGAGCCTATTCGACTGGCGGTGTTTTCCATCGGGAATACGTCGTACGCCACCTCCTCGTAAGGATGTACCAAGCGAACGGACGCCAGAACTCGGTTCAGATCCCAACGCAGCACCTCAACCTCCAGTCTTACTTCCTCCACCGATTCGACTGGTCCTCCAGTTTCTCCGATGTGAGGATCGGCTGCTATTCCTGGACGGAAACGTCCTGTCCCACGCGTCTCGAACGAACACGAAGAATACTCGCCGATCTGCCCTGCGCCTGCGTCTGCCGCTGCATTGCGAACCGCTTCGGCATGTGTTTCCGGGACGAAAACGACAAGCTTGACCAGCGTGCCTTCTTCCAGTTTGAGGAATCGAATGTTCTCGAGACCAAGTTTTTCCGCCAGTCCGAACGAGACGCCGCCGTGCGCCACATCGAGGTTCGTGTGGATGGCGTAGTAGGCAGTGCCTTTCTCAGCGAGGCGCAATGCCAGAGCGCCGATCAGATCGTCTCCGACAAGCCGTTTTTGCGCCTTGAAGAAGAGCGGGTGGTGCGTGACGATTAGTTCGGCGCCCCGTGTTTCGGCTTCGTCGATGACAGCGGAAGTGAGGTCGAAGGCCACGAGGACGTTTTGGACTTGGCGATCTGAGTGACCGACCTGCAATCCAACATTGTCGTAGTCGAATTTGGAGGCGGGCGGTGCCCATTCCTCCAGAGCAAGTGCTATTTCGCGGACAGTGGGCATTCTCAACGGTCTCCTTCCAGATCGCGCAACTCGTCGGCAACGCTGGGGTCGATAGCTGCCCGGCCCGACAAAGGAATGCCTTCGGCCTCGGTCAACTTCCACAGCACGATTCCACCGAGGAGAAAAAGCACGATCACGATGGAAACGCCAGCTCGTTGCGTGTTGAACGCGGCTGTGAGCACGCCAAGCATGAACGGACCGATGAATGCGGTGGCCTTGCCAGAGAACGCGAAGAAACCGTAGAACTCGGCCTCCTTGTCGTCCGGCACGAAGCGCCCAAGCAATGATCGGCTGGACGCCTGGTTCGGGCCAATTGCAAGGCCCACTAAGATGCCGGAAATCCAGAAGACTGTTTTGTCCGTCGTCACGACCGCGAGAACGGCCGCAACGGTCAGCAATACAAGAGAAATGAGAATCACCTTCTTGCCACCGATCCTGTCGTCAAGGAAACCAAGGGTGAATGCACCAAGACCAGCCATCAAATTCAGGACGATGCCGAACATCAGCACTTCCGGGATCGTGAAACCAAGCGTTCCCTGGGCGTAGATCCCACCGAAAGCAATCAGGGTTACGAGCCCGTCGTTGTAGAAAAGTCGCGCGATCAGGAGCCGAACGATTTCCTTGTAGCGGCCGATTTCGCGTCCCGTGTCTATCAGCTGGCCGAAACTGGATCGAATCAGCTCACCCATTCCCGGTTTGTTTTCCACCTTGACTTCCTTCAAGAACAGAAAGGTGGGGATGCTGAAAAGTGCAAACCACCCGGCAACCAGGAGGTTGGTCGCGCGCACGTGTTCTCCCGTGGACTTATCGAGTCCGAATGGCGGGACCTCCACCTGAACCAGCACGAACAGTGCGATGGCGAGGCAGATCAGCCCGCCGATATAGCCGAGCGCCCAACCGTAGCCAGAGACCTTCCCGATGTGTTCTTGCGGAGTGATATCGGGCAGGTACGCGTTGTAGAACACCATCCCCATCTCGAACGCAACGTTGGCGATCACGAACCAGATGAGGGCTTGCATGGCCTGACCCGGCTCAGCAAAGAACATCCCGACAGATCCCAGCACACAAAGCACAGTCGTTGTCAACAGGAAGCGCTTGCGTACGCCGCCGCGGTCAGCGAGAGCTCCCATAAAAGGGGAGAGGAGGGCAACCAGAATCGCCGTAAGCGTGACAGCCCGCGACCAGAGGACAGTGCCCGCACCTGCGTCGGGCACCATCGTGCCCGCAGCATCCGGTGTGAGCACCATGTACCCTGTGAAGAACGTGCCGTAGACGAACGTGACGACGAGCGTAGTGAACGACGAGTTGGCGAAGTCGAACATCGCCCAGCCGAATATGGCTTTCTTGTCGAGTGTGCGGGGGGTGGAAGGGGCTGCCATGCGGGATGGATAAGAACGCCCGAAGGTAGGACCGATGCCGCAAACACGCGAGCGGCGCTGGGTATCTTTCGCGAGGTACCAAACCCCGGCATCGTCAACCCGTTGCCCTCGTAGCTCAGGGGATAGAGCATCGGTTTCCTAAACCGGTTGTCGCAAGTTCGAATCTTGCCGAGGGCACGACCGAAGAGGCCGCTCTGATTTGTTTGAGGAGAGAGCGCCGGACACTATGTTGAGGTCTACCTAGCCAACCAGGCCTCGCCATGTGTCGCGTTCTACTCGCTACAATTCTCGTTTTCTGTGGCAGCATATCAGCCCCCGCGCAAGCGCAGCACCTCGACGTCATCGGTACGGTTGATCTGCCTGCCATCGACACCGACTCGCTCGAAACTGGTGGTTCAGATGTTTGGGGCTATGTAGCGCCGGACGGCTCGGAGTATGCAATAATGGGCGAGATCGAGGGCGTTACGATTGTGGCCGTGCCGTCGCTGGAAGTTGTAGCTCGCATTCCGGGTCCAACGCTTCGGGCGCGGGCATACTGGCGCGATATCAAGACCTATGGCCACTATGCCTACGTCGTCAGTGAAGCGTACGGACAGAGTGAGGGTCTCCAGATCATCGACCTTAGTGGATTGCCAGCGCACGCCGAAGAAGTCGCGGTCTATAGGGGAGAGAACGACGAACTCGTTTCGTCGCACAACCTCTCAATCGATACGGAAACGGGCTTCGCCTACGTCCTCAACTCGAACGGATCTATGGTGGAGATTGTAAGTCTTGCCAATCCAACCGAGCCAGCCATTGTAGGCGGGCTTACGGTAGGCGATGTCCACGACGTATTCGCAAGGGGCGATACGGTTTACGTGGCCGAAGGCCGCCAACCAACATTTACGGTCTGGAATACGGCGGATAAATCCAATCCCGAGTTGCTGTCGCGCGTCACGATTCCTGCGAGTGGTTACGTGCACAACATCTGGCCAACCGACGATGGACGCTACGTCCTCACAACAGAAGAGACCGCCTACAAGTCGATCAAGGTCTGGAATATGGAGGACCTCTCAAACCCGACACTCGTAGGCGAGTGGCTGGGTGTTAGCCGATTGGCCCACAACGTTCTGATTAAAGGCAACCGCGCTGTGGTTGCGCACTACACGTCTGGCGTGTACGTGCTGGACATCTCGGATATCGAACATCCAACTGAACTAGCCCACCATGACACGTACGAGCGCAACGACGATGTGGCGATGGACGGTAACTGGGGAGCTACGCTACCCTCCCCCGGTGGCTACATCTACGCCAGCGACCAGACTGGGCAGCTCACAGTGTTGAGGTGGAGGGAAGCGGAACTGTAGTGCTGAGAAGAGTGACTCCGACAGGAAGCACTTTTCGAACTAAGTTTCGATTCGGTATTGAAACGATGTGCCGTAGCGACGACGCCGTACTTCTTTTGATAGATTCCCATTTCGTTCAGTTATTGAATTGGCTGGTTTATTACGATGGAACCTCCATTGCTCACTCAACAGCTTGAGCTGACGCGCTGTCCACATTGCGGCGTAAGTAGCCCGAATCTAGATAAGCGTCATCTTATTATTACCGAAAGTCAAACGGGGCAGGGTCGACGCTGGTGGCAATTTTATGAATGTGGTCGTTGCGGAGGAGTAGTTACCGCAGCTGCCGAGACGAATGGCGGTCTAGTCAGCGAGATGTATCCCATTGGGCAGATTGTAGACATATCAATACCCAACCCAGCGGCGAGCTATCTATCACAGACAATGGAGAGTTTGCATGCACCTGCTGGCGCTGTAATGCTTGCAGCAAGTTCCGTTGACGCCATGCTGAAAGCGAAGGGATACACTAAGGGCAACCTATACAGTAGAATAGATAGAGCGGCAGAAGACCACCTGATTACGTTAGAGATGGCGTTATGGGCACACGAAATCCGATTGGATGCAAATGACCAGCGTCATGCCGATGAAATGGCGATGTCGCCTAAAGAAGAAGACGCAAGACGGGTATTGGAGTTTGCGCTTGCATTGGGTCAATTCTTGTTTGTCCTGCCGAGCCGAATTAGTCGTGGTCGCAAGAATGTGACCGATGAAGCCGTGCCAGTGGAATAAATGTGTGACAGTCACCTGTCATGCACCTTGCTGTATCGTGGCTTCAACACACAACCAGCCATGGTAAAACCCATGAAACGGCTCACACTCGCTTCCCCATCCAGCACAGTTTCTAACATCAACGATCGCCTAGAAGCACTTCAGGCGTCGTTTGAGAAGAACCGGCATCGCTATTCGTTCCGCCGTCGCGTGGCCATTGAAGACATGTTGTGCTTCGCGTCCTCGGAGTTGCACGCCAACGCTCTCGATGAGGCCCTCAACGCCTGGCTTCCTCGCGTAGAGACATTCCTACAGCCGATGTATCCTCGCGCAATGGCGGCATGACCGCTTGGTCAACGGTGAGATAGTTACTCTCGCGCCCGAACGCGCGACAGAGGAGTAGGTTACGCCCTCAACTACTCGCCGTTGGACCGATGAAACTGCTTGTCGTCTTGACCCTGTCACTCGGCTTCTTTGCCGGACACTCTTCTCCAACGTCTTCTATTGCCAAAGACAAACCAGGTAAAGCCGTGCAAACGGAAGAATGCCCGGACGACCTCTGCCTGGTTTATGGACGTATTCAGGTTGTAGACAGCTTCCCCGATTGCAAGGTCAAGATCGTGGAGAGCTTTGAGGACATGCGCGTCAAGGTGGTTACGAGTTTCGCCGATGACGTGGCGTTATGGGAGTTTGTGGACAGCTTCCCGGATTACAAAATCCAGTTTGTGGACAGCTTCCCGGAC
>JBBKWZ010000058.1:0-8586 GCA_037969195.1 Rubricoccaceae bacterium
AGTTCGACGGGGACGATATCTGTAGAAATGAGCCACTCCATGATCCTTCTGCCGGAGGAACCCATGCAGGCCCGCCTTTTTGATCAGCGTGTCGGGTTTTTCGCGTTAAGTCAAACGGATTATGGATCGAACGCCCAACAAGCTGACGTCCGCACCTACATCACGCGTTGGCGGCTCGAACCGAGTGATCCCGACGCCTACGCGAGAGGGGAGGTCGTCGATCCGGTCAAGCCTATTGTTTACTACATCGATGCTGCAACGCCAGAGCACTGGCGTGAGTACCTCAAACAGGGAATAGAGGATTGGCAGCCTGCGTTCGAGGCCGCCGGGTTTAGCAACGCAATCATCGCGCGGGATGCGCCGACGCCAGAAGAGGATCCCGAGTTCAGCCCAGAAGACGTCCGCTATTCGGTTATTCGCTATTTCGCCTCAGATGTCCAGAATGCCAGTGGGCCTCACGTGCACGATCCGCGCAGCGGCGAAATCCTCGAAAGCGACATCAACTGGTACCACAACATCATGAACCTGTTGCGGAATTGGTACTTCGTCCAGACAGCGGCTGCGAACCCGGAAGCGCGTGGCGTTGAATTCGACGAAGACGTGATGGGCGAGCTCATGCGCTTCGTGTCGGCGCACGAGATAGGACATACCATCGGACTTCGTCACAATTTCTACTCGTCGAGTTCTGTGCCTGTCGATTCGCTGCGCTCGCGAACCTACACGGACACGCATGGCACGGCGCCCTCCATCATGGATTACGCGCGGTTTAACTACGTCGCCCAGCCGGGTGACGGTGTGCGTCGTTTCACTCCCGATATTGGCGAATACGATATCCATGCTATCGAGTGGGGCTATCGACGATTCCCTGGCACGGACGTCGAGTCTGAAAAGCCGATGACGAGCCGAATTGCGAGGCGTGCTGTGACCGACCCGCGACTTCGCTTTGTGATGGAAGCGGTTGTCGCAACAGATCCACGAGCCCAGAACGAAGATCTTGGTGACGATCCTGTATTGGCCGGCCAATACGGCATCGCCAACCTTCAGCGCATCATGGAGCGCCTCCTTACGTGGGGAACAGAGCAATTCGAGCCCTATGACGACCTGGACGAACTTTATAACAACGTCGTCGGCCAGTGGGTGCGCTATATCAACCACGCCGGCAGCAACGTGGGAGGAGTTTTCATCGACTATAAGACTGCGGATGAGCCAGGGCCGGTCTACTCCGTGGTTGAACGTGAGCGCCAGCAGAATGCGTTGAACTTTGTCCTGGAGCAAGGCATGCAGGAACCGGGCTGGCTCCTCAATCAGGATGTTCTTCGGCGAATCGAAGCGGCGGGATATGTAGACCGCATTCGCTCGCGGCAAGTGTCCATCTTGAACCGGCTTCTGGATCCTAGCCGCATCGCGCGATTGTTGGAGGCAGAAGCAGTGGACGGCGATGATGCCTTCACCGCGTCTGAGATGTTGTCTGATGTTCGCACCGGATTGTGGAGTGAGCTAACCCGCGGAGCTGAGATTGGACCTTTCCGCCGAAATTTGCAGCGTGGACACATCGAGCGGCTCCAGTACTTGATGGAAGAGGACGCACAGCCGTCAGCGTCCGGATTCTACAGATACTACATAGGGATTACAGACATTGATGTAAGTCAGTCCGATATCCGCCCACTGGTTCGTGGAGAGCTGCAGGATCTGGAACGCGCAATCACCCGCGCCCTTCCGCGCTACCGCAGCGACCGAACAACGCGCCTCCACCTTGAGGATGCGCTGGTTCGTATCCAGGATATTCTCAATCCGGAGGACTGATTCCGATGATGCACTCTCCGGCATCGCAGGGAGTCCGCGAAGCGGAAGGGGGTAGATTCGATGCGGCCCCCCGACTCGGAGGTCGTTCACCCTTTGTGCCTCCTGAAGGAAAGCGGAACTGTCCAGCCAATGGATCTCAAAATCGCTCACCCGGACATCCTGATCCTCGTCGGTACGCAGACGGGGAATTCGGAGGCGATTACGGAGGTCGCGGCTGACACACTAGGCGACCTGGGTTTCACCTGTCATATTGTGGATATGGCCGAGGCGTACCCAGAGATGCTGGTGGAGTACCACCAACTCATTGTGGTGATGTGCACCTGGGCGGAAGGCACCTTCCCAGACAACGCCGTGGATTTCTACGATGCCCTCACAAGCGTGCGACCGGATCTATCGGGTGTGTCTTTCGCGATGATTGGTCTAGGTGACCACGACTACGACCCCTTCTACCTCACTGCGAATTACAAACTCGCGGAGACTCTCGAGGATTGTGGGGCGAACCTCGCCGTTCAAATCCTGGATATTGACGGAACGCCGAAGCCGAGGCACGCAATTGCCGCGAGGGCGTGGGCCGCTTCCGCAGGCGTTTCGTTCGCAAGCCGCGGGTAGCGACGAAGCCTAATCCAGCCGCTCGCCGATCCGCGCATCGAGCCAATCGCGCAGGGGCTCCAACTTCACTTGCTCCACGACGTCGTGGGCGAAAGCGTATAGCAGTATTGAACGCGCATCGTCGAGAGAGATGCCACGCGCACGGCAGTAAAACAACGCATCCGGGTCAATTTCGCCCGTGGTCGAACCGTGCGAGCACTTCACGTCGTCGGCGTAGATCTCCAGTTCTGGCTTGGAGTAGTGGTCCGCATCATCCGACAGAACTACGCCTTGGCTCTGTTGGTAAGCGTTGGTCTGCTGAGCTTCACGGCGCACCATCACCTTGCCGTTGAAGACGCCCGTCGCCTGGTCGTAGATGACACCCTTGTACAGTTCGTTAGAGTTGCAGCCGGGCTTTACGTGATCAACGAGTGTGTGATTGTCAACATGCTGGCCGCCGCGCGCGATGTAGAGTCCACCAAGATTGGATTCGCAAAACTCGCCGTCCGCAACCACAGTGACGTCGTTCCGGATTAGACCGGACGCGAATGTGAACGTGACAGTGGAGAACACGGAGCGGTCCTTTTGGATCACCTGTGTGGTGTTGACCTGCGCAGCGTTGTCACCTTCGTTCTCAATACGGTAATGGTCGATGACCGCGTCTTGCCCAACCACGATCTCCGTGACATGGTTGCCAAAAGTGTTCACGTCTCCTGAACGAGCTTCATGCGATTCAATGATGCGCGCCTGGCTGTTCTTCCCAAAAACAAACAAGTGTCGTCCTTGGATTACTGATTCTGTTTCAGCGTCAACAACATGGAGGATGCGGATCGGCCGCTCGACGATGGCGCCATCAGGAACGCACAAAAACACGCCGTCCAGATCGAAAGCCGAGTTGAGTGCGACGAACGAGCTTTCATTTACGTCGGCATAGCGGCCGAAGTGCTCCTTCAACTTGTCGGCATGCGAGTCCTTGGCGTTGCGCAGACTCGTTATGATGACGTTTCCAAGGTCAGTCAGATTTGAAAGTGACGGGCGAAAGACGCCGTTGACGACAACAATGGTGCGTGTGTCAAGTCGGGGAATGGCGTGGGTAGCAACATCTTCCGGTGTGATGCGAAGATCAGTTTGGCCCTCAAAAGTCGCCCCGCTCGGCAGCACTTTCCTGATATCTGTGTACTTCCAGGACTCGTGCTTTTTGGTCGGAATGCCGAGCAACTCGAACGCATCGCGTCCACGTCGCCGCAACTCTGCGAACGGGCGCGGAGCGCCATCGCCACTGAAGACGCGATCGTATTCCTCAAGTGCGTTATTGTAGAGGTCCGGCGTTTTTTCCGATGAAATCATGCTCATGCGACGAGTTCAGCCCCGTTTTCTTCCTTGATCCAATCGTAGCCCTTGTCTTCCATTTCAAGCGCCAACTCCGGTCCACCCGACTTCACGATGCGGCCGTCAAGGAGGATGTGGACGTAGTCGGGGACAATGAAGTTGAGCAGCCGCTGGTAGTGGGTGATGATGACGAAGGACCGCTCCTCGTCGCGGAGCTTGTTAACGCCATCGGCGACAATGCGGAGTGCATCAATGTCGAGGCCGGAATCGGTTTCGTCGAGGACGGCCAACTGTGGGTCGAGCATGGCCATCTGAAAGATTTCAGCGCGCTTCTTCTCACCGCCGGAGAATCCCTCGTTGACTGCGCGGCGCATTAGGTCATGGTCGAGATGGACGAAGTCCGCTTTCTCGCGCATCTGCTTGATGAATTCCGCGACGTTCATCTCAGGCAATCCGCGATGCACGCGCATTGAATTGACGGCCGTCTTCATGAACTGCATCGTGCTGACGCCCGGAAGCTCTACAGGGTACTGGAACGCGAGAAAGAGGCCTTCTCGGGCGCGCTCCTCTGGAGCCATCTCGGTCAGGTCAACCCCTTTGAAGGTGATCGTTCCCTCCGAGATCTCGTAATCTTCCTTGCCAGCCAGAACACCCGCCAGCGTGGATTTTCCAGAGCCGTTCGGGCCCATAATGGCGTGGACTTCGCCGGGCAGAACCTCAAGCGAAAGGCCTTTCAGGATCTCATTGTCCTCGACCGAGGCGTGCAAGTTGTTAATGTTGAGCATTCGTTTATCAGGAGATTGGGGGTGCAGGGCGTCGCTATGCGCCAATACAATTTGTGCCTAGCCGACGGATCCTTCCAGTTGCACGGAAAGCAGCTTCTGGGCTTCGACCGCAAATTCCATGGGCAGTTGAGCGAGGATCTCTTTAGCGTAGCCGTTCACAATCAGATTGAGCGCGTCCTGCTCCGAAATCCCACGTTGCTTACAATAGAACATCTGATCTTCGCCCACCTTTGACGTGGTCGCTTCGTGTTCAACTTTCGCCGTGGAGTTGTGGATTTCGATGTAGGGGAACGTGTGGGCTCCGCATTTATCTCCGATCAGGAGTGAATCGCACTGCGAGAAATTCCGCGCGCCTGTAGCCTTCTTGTTTACCCGGACTAATCCGCGGTAGGAGTTGTCTGAATGGCCGGCCGAGATGCCTTTCGAGATGATAGTGCTACGGGTGCTTTTCCCGAGGTGAACCATCTTCGTGCCCGTGTCGGCCTGCTGGTAGTCCTTGGTGAACGCCACGGAGTAGAACTCGCCAACGGAGTAGTCGCCCTTGAGGATGCAGGAGGGATACTTCCACGTGATCGCAGAGCCCGTTTCTAGCTGCGTCCACGTGATCTTGGACCGCGCGCCTTCGCAAAGCCCGCGTTTCGTTACAAAGTTAAAGATGCCGCCGACGCCCTCCTCGTTGCCCGGATACCAGTTCTGGACCGTCGAGTACTTGACCTCCGCGTCCTTGTGCGCAATGATTTCAACAATGGCCGCGTGAAGCTGATTCTCATCGCGCATCGGCGCGGTGCAGCCTTCCATATAGGAGACGTACCCACCCTCATCGCAAATCAGCAGCGTTCGTTCAAACTGGCCTGTGTTTGCCTCGTTGATGCGGAAATACGTGCTCAACTCCATTGGGCAGCGCACGCCAGGGGGGATGTAACAAAAGCTGCCATCCGAGAACACAGCGGAGTTCAACGCGGCAAAGAGGTTGTCCGTGTACGGCACAACCGAGCCCATGTATTTCTTGACAAGCTCCGGGTGGTTCTCAACGGCATCCGAGAACGAACAAAAGATGATGCCTTGCTTGCCGAGCTCCTCTTTGAACGTCGTGGCAACGGAAACGGAGTCCATGACTGCGTCCACGGCAACGCCGGCGAGAACCGCTTGCTCACCAAGTGGAATGCCGAGGCGCTCAAAATCGGCGAGGATCTCTGGTGGCACATCGTCAATTGAATCGTACTTCGCCTTCTTGCCCGGTGCTGAGAAGTAGTAGGCATCCTGAAAGTCTAACTCGGGCAACTTCAGGTGCGCCCAATCAGGGATACCGCCCTCGTCCAGCATCCTTACGAACTGGTGGTAGGCCTTCAGTCGGCTCTCGAGGAGCCAGTCGGGCTCGTTCTTCTGCGCAGAGATATACCGAATTGTATCCTCCGAGAGGCCCTTCGGGGCCTTCGTGGATTCGATGTCGGTTACAAAGCCATACTTGTAACCTTCCTGTGCGACGTCCTCGAAGAAGTCGTGCTCGGTGTAGGTTGGCATAGGTACAGGCGCAAACGGGAGTGTAGGGCGATACCCTACGCGGGCAGTGCGGTTCCCCTGTTTTGAGTGTCCATGAAGCCTTCACGGGCGCGGAAACCGATGCCGCTTCTGCATGTTATGAAGACTCGATCTAAACTCCGGCTGACGGCCGGTTAAGTTTTTCTCAAACTCTCGCACATGGAAACCACAACGCCCGTTCTACAAATAACTGAGGCCGCCGCCCACCGCCTTCGTGAGGTGGCAGGCAGGGAAAACGTTGATCCTGCCGATACCTACCTCCGCGTCGCTGTTGTGGAAGGCGGATGCTCGGGCCTCACGTATGACCTCGGCTGGGACACTGTGAAGGGCGAGGCCGATTCAGAACTGGAAGAGCAGGGCTTGCGGGTCATCATGGACCGCAAGAGCTTTCTTTATGTGGAAGGCACCACGCTCGATTTTTCTGATGGCCTGGAAGGAAAGGGCTTCCATTTCAACAACCCCCAGGCGTCGCGGACCTGCGCCTGCGGGGAGTCTTTTTCGCTTTAGACAACGGAGAGAACCCCCGCTATTGTGCGAGCAAGAGAAAGGTTCATTCAGTTTTGTGAGGCAAAGATGGAAGAGCTACGGGGTGTCCCGTTTGACGAGCTACAGGCATTCGACGGTCATGTTTTCTACATGGATGATTTCTGGAGAGGTGCGTATCTGAGCGTGGCGGTGGAGGACGTATCTGATATCGAGAAGCGCGTTCTTTTTCAAGGGAACCAAGGATCCGTTGTCCTCCCATTCCTGAAAAACGCGTTTGTCGATGGATTTCGAATCGAGAAAAATGGATCAACCACGCACGTGTCATATGATGAAGTGAGCCATTTGGATTAACCCTATAGGCTGAGAGGCTTGGCGCCATGTAATAGCGTGGATAGCTTTTGCTCTCAACCCGTCGTTCTCAAAGAATCCGCATCATCGGAGCGATTTAGTATCAGGATTGGTCGACACCATATGAAAAGCTCCGCGTTGCTCCTCTCCCTTCTGGTTTTTTCCGCATGCGCTATGGCGCAGGATGAGTCCGTCATCGAAGAAAATCAGGAATCCGTCGAAGACGTGATCGTACCGGAGGACTCCGATGAGACGATTGGCATCTACGTCAGCGGCTTTGAGGCATCCGCGTTGCACCCGTGCGATGAGCCGGGCGAGCAGTGGTGGATGGGCATGAACGCGGAGTTCTCCGAGCGGTACAGCGCGATGATCGATCCTGCAACGGAGTCACGGGGAAGTCGCGGCCCGTACGTGCTAGTGCGGGTTGAAGGCGACAAAACAGAACTGGGCCAGTATGGGCATCTTGGAGCCTACTCCCGTGAATTCACTGTCACAGATTTGGTATACATGCATCGGATCGACACCGGCCCAGAAGGAGATGTTGCAGAGTGGGTTGCTTCGGTTTGCGAGGAGGGATTTTAAGCAGCGCTGAGAACCATCCTTGCCTCGGCGAACAAGGCGGAATTCGGCCGACGCAGTAGGGTGATCTTCCATAGCGTCGCGCCCTCCTAAGTCCCCAGACTTTCCCAAGAATCCGCAACACACTCGCCGTTTGGTAGCGTGCTTAGTAGGCGCACAATAAATATCTGAAACCCTGAATGATCGAGTTTATCAGCCAACCATGGCCGTGGTACGTGGCCGGGCCCATCATCGGCTTGTCAGTTCCCGCGCTTTTGTACGTCGTGGGCAAGCCTCTCGGCGTTTCAACGAGCCTGCAGCATATGTGTGCTGCGATTTTCCCCGGGGGCGCCGAGTACTTCACCTATGACTGGAAGAAAGTGGGTGGCTGGAATCTCGTATTCGTCGTCGGCATTTTTCTGGGTGGGATCATCGCGGGATCCTTCCTGGGCGGCGGCGAATCCGTTGCCATTTCAGAGGCTACGCGAGCAGATCTCTCCTCAATCGGCATCACGGACTTCTCGGGCTACATCCCAGTAGAACTTCTATCGTGGTCGGCGCTGGGGACTCTTCCGGGAATCATTTGCATGGTCTTGGGAGGATTCCTTGTCGGTTTTGGCGCGCGTTACGCCGGAGGATGTACATCCGGACACGCGATCTCTGGGCTAGCCAATCTTCAACTGCCATCGGCTATCGCCGTCATTGGCTTCTTCGTGGGCGGAATGCTCATTACATATTTCGTTCTTCCGCACCTCCTTTA
Source organism: Rubricoccaceae bacterium (assembly GCA_037969195.1). Taxonomy (GTDB): domain Bacteria; phylum Bacteroidota; class Rhodothermia; order Rhodothermales; family Rubricoccaceae; genus JAHEJB01. Next base: position 8,197 of record JBBKWZ010000058.1, read on the forward strand.
ATGTCAACCTTGGACTCTTCATCGCCGCGAATTAGGCCAATCCACTACGTCATGTATGGATTGATTGGTGTGGTCTTCGGCATCACGCTCATCAAGTCCGAGGTTGTTTCCTGGTTCAGGATTCAGGAGATGTTTCGCTTTCAGGCGTTCCATATGTATGGTGTGCTGGGGTCGGCCGTGGTCGTTGCCGCGGTGTCGATCTTCATCATGAAGCACGTTGGCGCGCGAGATATCCACCATCGCACTATCTCAGTTGAGCCAAAAGAGATGAACCGTGGCATCAACGTCAGCTTGGGTGGTTTACTTTTTGGGTTCGGATGGGCGCTGACCGGCGCATGTCCCGGGCCGCTCTATGCGATCGTCGGCAGCGTATTCACCGTCATGATTCTC
>JBBKWZ010000059.1:0-5096 GCA_037969195.1 Rubricoccaceae bacterium
GCTCGGCCCGAGTTCACGTCTACGACGTGCATGGCCTCCGTGTGCTCAATGAACAAGTAGCCTCCCGACGGAAGCGGAACGCGGCTAGAAAACACTTGCTCAACGGCTCGCTCAATCCCAACTGCACGGAAAAGCGGTGCATTTGACCGGTGCAGTTTTACACGATCGGCCATGTGCGGAGCCACAGCACCGACGTACGCTTTGATGTTGCGGTGCAGTTTGGGATCGTCTACCAGAATGCGGTCGAAGTCCTCTGTGAACAGGTCGCGGATGATCGATGAGATCATGTTGACATCTTCGTAAAGCAGCGTGGCCTGCGAGGGCTTGTCCTCAAGTTGCTTCTCGATCTTATTCCACTTCTCAACGAGAAGCCGCATATCGGTGTCAAGCGTTTTTGCATCCCGCCCGTCCGCGACGGTGCGCACAATCACTCCGAATCCATCGGGCCGGAGGCTCGTGGCGAGCGTGCGAAGGCGCCTGCGTTCACGTCCCGACTCGATCTTCTTGGAGACAGCTACATAGTCGGCGGCGGGAACGAGAACAAGGAAACGCCCCGCAAACGAGATATCCGTCGAAACGCGGCTACCCTTGCTCGAAATCGGCTCCTTGGTCACTTTGACGAGGATGCGCTGGTCGCGCTTCAGCAATTCTTCTGGCCGTACGCTGGGCCCGTCGTTAGACGATCGGTGGTCACGCTGCGACGACGAACGCCCGGACTGCCCGCGTCCTCGACCCGAGTCTCTTCCGGACTTCTCGCGCTGCCCACGATCACCACGCGAGGATTGACGCTCGCTTTTCGCCTCATCGTCCGATTCGTCGTCTGTAGACTGATTAGAGTCGTTCTCCTGTCGGGACCCTCTCCTGTTCGACGAGGAGCTTTGGCGCCCAGATGACCGGCGGCTGGTAGACGACCTCCGTCCCTTTGATGAGGCGCCTTCCGCATCCTCGTCGGAAGCGTCAATTCCGGCGTCTGCTTCATCAATGTCATTCTCTGAGACATCACCATCTGACGGACTGCGACGTCTCCCACCTCGGCGGCCTCGACGACGCGGACGGTCATCATTGGAATCTTCTACGTCGCCGTCCCTTCCCACGGAGTCTGCGTCATCGTCCTCAGCGTCGGACATCTTACCGGACGATTTTGGCGAGGAAGACGCGGCTCGGGACGAGGTCGCCGCTTTTGTCAAGTCAATCTGTCCGATGCGGAAAGTTGGTTCAGGCTCGGATTCGGGTTTTTGACTGGACTCTTTTGAAGACGATCGTGACGATGAGCGGCCGGAGGTCGTCAGGTCTATTTGCCCAACGTGGCTGTTTGGTTCTCGTTCTGACTCCGTATCGTCGCCGTTGCGCTCGGTCTCTGCCTCGCCGGACACTGTGTCCAGCGTTGCATCATCCACGTCAGGATCTTCCTTAGGCTCGCTCGAACGAACCGACTCAGATGGTTTAACCGCTCGTACAGGCTTGGCCGTCAGGTCGATCACGAATGGCGAGCTCGCAAGCGACTCCGTAGCCTCTTCCTGCTCTTCTTCCTCTTCGGCCTCGGAGCGCCCGCCTCTACGGCCTCTGCTTCGATTCCGGCTCCGCGAACGGCTCGATCGACGGCTGCGAGAAGTCTGAGAGTCCTCGGAATCCTCAGCCGGTTCAAGCTCCAGGGTCTCCTCAACATCTGGTTCATTCTCGTCATCCGCAACTCGTTTTTGCGGCGCGTGCGATAATACCCGTGCTTTTAGACCAGGAACTTGTTCACCCGCGAGAACAAGCAACTCGCCCAGGTTGTCCGTGAGATCCGAAAAGTGGAGAAACGCGTCCTGCTTCTGGCCGATATCAACAAATGCGGCCCGAATGGCTGGCATCACCTTGCGAACGCGCGCGAGGTAGATGTTGCCGAGGGTTCGGATATTGTCAGGATGTTCTACGTAGAGTTCTACGAGTTCGCCATCCTCCACGATGGCAATACGCGAGCGATCCTTGCTCGCGTTGACGATAATTTCTTTCTTCATGAGGGATGGTTGGACGCAAGTGCGCAGATACTCCGGTGGCGCGAAAATCAGTCACGCAGCCTAATACCGGAACGTCACGCTGCGAGGAAGCAGCGGGCGCAGCAAAGCGCGCTTGCATAGGCGTGGTAGCCACCAGCAATAGATCTGGAGGCGGAGATAGCCAGCCGACAAGCGCTTGAAACAGGAACGAAATGAATTGCATCAATTGAGAAGCGTGCCCGACGGGAGGCGAAAAGGCGTCGCCAGAAACCGTGGGCGCTGCAAAACGGCGCGGAAGCGCGAAAAATGGTGCCTTGGGCTCTATTTACCCTGTAGCAAGAGTGTCCGTCAAAAGCGGACAAACATGGTTTGAAGGGGCAGAAAATGCCCTTGACAAGCTACGATATGCGCCTCTCTGCCGCAATGGGCGGCACCCGCTCGTTGGCTTCCTCCATAGGACTCCCTATAACCTTCGCAAGTTTCGCACGAAGTCCGCCCGAACCCATCCTCAAAGCTTGAGTTGGATTGCTATACTCAACGTTCTAATCGCGCAATTCACGCGCCGCATCTATCCATTCCTACCATGTCAACTCCCGCTTCTTCGCAAACGGCCAATGGCGAGGCCCCGACGTTAGTGAAAGGCCTCGAGGGCGTTCTCGCACTCGAAACAGAACTCTCTTTCATTGATGGTCAGGAAGGAATCCTGGTTTATCGCGGCTACGAGATCAGCGATCTCGCGAAGAACGCTTCGTTTGAAGAGGTTGCGTACTTGCTGTGGAACGGCGAGCTACCCAATCAAAGCCAACTCGACGAACTGAGCGGCCAACTCCGCGCATCACGGACGGTCCATCCGGACATCATCGACCATCTGCGCCACCACACGCCGAACGACGCCAATCCGATGGCCGCCCTGCGTACGGTCATTTCCATGCTGGGCCTCTTCGATGATGAGGCGGAGGATGACAGTCCGGAAGCAAACATGCGGAAGTCGATCCGCCTGACCGCCAAGCTCCCAACGCTTGTTGCTGCATTCGATCGCATCCGCAAAGGCCTCGAACCCGTTGCACCGAAACAGCAAGGCTCAACCGCGTTTGACTTCCTCTACATGCTCAATGGAGAGGAACCAGGGCCAGCGGCAGAAGGGATCATGGATGCCGCTCTCGTCCTTCACGCTGAGCATGGCTTGAATGCGTCTACTTTTACGGCGCGTGTCATCGGCTCGACGCTTTCCGACATGTACTCCGCCATCACGGGCGCAATGGGTGCACTTAAGGGCCCACTTCATGGCGGCGCAAACATTAAGGTGATGGAAATGCTGTTGGAGCTTGATGCGAGCGGCGAGGATGTGTCGGCTTATATCGCACGAAAGCTGGCGGCAGGGGAACGCATCATGGGGATGGGCCACCGCGTCTACAAGACGATTGACCCCCGCGCCACGATTCTCCACGGAATGTTGGAAGGCCTTTCGGATGAAAAAGGCGAGCGCAAGTGGCTCGAAATGTCCGACACAATTGCCACGGCCGTCAAAGAAGCCAAAGGGCTCAATGCCAACGTCGATTTCTTTTCGGCAGCGGTCTACCACCTGCTCGGCATTCAGCGCGACCTCTACACGCCAATCTTTGCGGTTAGCCGCATGACCGGCTGGACAGCCCATTTGCTTGAGCAGTGGTCGGAGAACCGGTTGATTCGTCCGCGCGCGGGCTACATCGGGCCGCGCGACAAGTCGGTCACACCGATAAGCGACCGCCCCTAGAACGTCCAAAACCAATTTCTTGGGCGGTCCCGATTTGATTCGGGGCCGCCCTTTCCTTTTGATGATCTGCCCTCAGACCCCGCCGCATAACCTCTCGTCACTTGTGCGCCCAATCTGCTCGGGGGTTAACTTGATCGTCTCAATCTGACGTTTTCGATCCAGTTTATGTCCTCGGTAGTTCAGGACGTCCAACCCCAACCTCTGACGCGTTACCGCGTGCGTACGGGGATGTTCGCGTGGATACTCCACCGCCTCACGGGCCTTGCCCTCGTCGGCTATTTGATCCTCCACGTGTGGGGGCTCAAGTCGATGTCGGACCCGGATGCCTACAATCACCTAATTACGAAGTACCACGGCCCTCTCTTCAAACTGGGCGAGTTCTTCCTTCTCGGTGCGGTGATTTACCACGCACTAAATGGCCTGCGGATTGTGCTCATTGATTTTGTGGGGTGGAGCCCGAAACAGAAGAAGCTGTTCTGGACGCTCGGAGCCGTCGCTGCCGTGCTCTTTATTGTTGGTGGCTATCCCAGCATCGCAGCGCTCGTCGAATTCCTCAGCTCCTGACCCCGTCGTTGCATGTCTAAGAAGTACGGCCGTACAGCAAAGAGCAGCGCGCTCCAGTGGTTCACGCATAGGATTACGGGGACCTTTCTCATCTTTTTGCTGATCACCCACTTCTGGGTGCAGCACTACGACAGGACCACAGCGAGCATCTCGCACTCGGTAATCACGAGTGCCGATGCCGAGGCTGGCGTCATGCCGGATTACACAGACGCAGCGAATGAAGCGGTGCAGCAACGGCGGCTGAATCAGGGCGCTGGCGGTCGAAATCCGGTTGTGCCCGCCGATGACGTGTCTCTGCAGCCAACTGGAACCGAGGCAACACCGTATGACGTGCTGATGCTCCGGCTGGCGGATCCTGTGTACGCGGTTCTTTGGAAGGGCTTCAACCTCCTTTTCCTACTCTTCGCACTGCATCACGGTTTTTACGGCGTTACGAACATCTTGTCGGATTACATCCGCAACGACATGGTGCGAGTGGGCGCCGTGTCTCTGACCTGGACGTTCGCACTTGTCTTGTTTCTGATCGGTTCGTACTCCGTTATCGTCGCAGGTCTGAACGTCTAGTCATTCGATTGCACCGATGGACCCGCGCCTGACCGCCTCCTTGGACCATCATCCATTTTCTATTTCATGACCTTCTCTCACGACATCGTCATTGTTGGTGCCGGCGGGGCTGGCCTGATGGCCGCTCTTTACGCAGCCGAGGGTGGCGCGGACGTGGCTGTTGTCTCCAAGCTGCACCCGCTTCGAAGCCATACGGGCGCGGCTCAGGGTGGAATCGGGGCGGCTCTCGGAAACGA
>JBBKWZ010000060.1:0-4503 GCA_037969195.1 Rubricoccaceae bacterium
CCTCAGGGATATCCTTGTTGATAACCGTGCGTTTGAAATACTCGCGCGCTTCCGCCGCCAAGCTCTCTCCGTGATACATCGTTACGATAGCGAGTGCGAGGTCATGTTTCGCGTCGCGAGGATTGGACTCGGCGTACTCTTTCCACTCATTGAGGTCGTCGGTCGGGATGTCCGTTGCTAATTCCACATAGCGGTAGATGAGCGCATCCGGAATCGAGAGTGCCTTCCCGTACATTTCTTCAGGAGGCTCGGAAATGCCGATGTAATTATCGAGCGACTTTGACATCTTTTGGATGCCGTCAGTGCCTTCGAGAATCGGGAGCGTGATACACACTTGGGGCTCCTGCCCGACGGCCTCCTGAATGCTCCGCCCAACGAGCAAGTTGAACTTCTGATCCGTCCCTCCAAGTTCAATGTCGGCCTCGAGCTCAACGGAGTCCTGCGCCTGCGCGAGCGGATAGAGGAACTCGTGGATGGAAATGGGCTCACCCGCCTTATACCGGTTCTCAAATTCGTCCCGCTCAAGCATCCGGGCAACCGTGTAATTGCTGGCCAAACGGACCACATCGGCGAAGGACATCGTGTTCAACCATTCGCCGTTGTAGCGAATTTCTAGCTTCTGCGGATCGGAATCGAGGATTTTAGTGGCTTGTTCAAAATACGACTTGCCGTTCTCACGTGTCTCCTCAAACGTCAGCGACGGCCGTGTTTTGCTTTTCCCGGAAGGGTCGCCAATCATTGCCGTGAAATCGCCAACGATGAGCACGGCTTTGTGCCCGAGGTCCTGAAACTGTCGAAGCTTTCGCAGCACGACTGCATGCCCAAGGTGGAGGTCAGGCCGAGACGGGTCGCAACCCAGTTTAACGGTGAGCTGCCGCCCCTCTGCCGCCGACTTCTTCAGCTTCTCAACGAGCGCGTCCTCTGGAAGGATCTCCGCAACGCCACGGCGGATGTGTTGGAGTTGTTCTTCGACGGACGGAAAAGACATAGCACGCTGATGCTGAAGTGTAACTGTTGAAGGTGTTGTCGATAAGGAGGGTTGAATCCCCCATGTTAATTCTGCCGACGATCAATCAGGCACACTGCCCCACATTCTCTTTCAGCATTCATCTTTCAGCGTTCAGCAGTCGCGTACTAGCGTTCCTTCAGCACACGATCCAGCCGTCGCTGCGACTCCCGGTCCGCAATGTCGTGGCGCTTGTCGTGCATCTTCTTGCCGCGCCCGAGTGCGATCTCGATCTTCGCCCTGCCTTCGCTGAAGTATATTTTTAAGGGCACGATGGTATACCCCTTTTGTTCAACGCCCTTCCTAAGCTTGTCGATCTCTTTTCTATGGAGCAACAAACGCCGGGGTCGCGTGGGCTCATGATTCGAATAGCCACCCATTGTGTACGGGTTGATGTGGGCATTGAGCAACTCAACGCCCTCCGGATATACGGCCACGTACGCCTCCTGAAGGCTCACCTTGCCATCCCGTAGCGATTTAACCTCCGAACCCGTCAATACCATGCCGGCCTCAATTGGCTTCTCCAGCGCATACTCGTGCCGTGCCTTGCGATTGGTGGCAACGATTTTTATGCCGGACGGTTCGGACAACGTGGTCGGGAGCAGAATGAATGCGAAGGATAGCCCTTCTACAATTGCCTAGGCAGACTCGTTTTGTTCGTCAGGTATGCGGATGAACGGTAGTTCTGGGAAGTCGAGCAATGAACCGTGGTAGTACATGAGTTGGAGCAACTCCTCAAGTCCATCCTGCGCGTAGCCGTCCAGTGTGAACTGAAACGAGTGTCCACCTTCGACTTTGCTCAGGTGGACGGACGCTTCCCGCACACGGTCCCGAATCGCACGCGCCGTGTCGATTTCGATCTCGCCGCCACGCCCTGCCAGCAATCCCCAAACCATTGGGCGAAGGGTTAGCTCTAACCACTCTTGCCCTAGGTCGAGTATCGTCGCGCCGGCAGGCGCATCTTCGGGAGAGATGAGCACGGCATCGTGCTGTGAAAGCCCCTTGGATACCGTCAGCGATGGATCGGCGACCGCGAAAGTGGGTTTCCCTTGATAATTTTCCCTCAGCAGGATCTGTGCAAGCAGCACCTCCTGTGCGAAGCGGGGATCGAATCCGACGGAGGTAATCTGATCCAGAGGCGATGATACAGCAAGGACCTGAGTCGGGCTGTGCGCTCCAACCAAACCGACGCCGGGAATGAGATCAATCGGTTCCTCAGTACGAAGGGCGTCGAAGGCTGGAATTAGGGCTAGATCAACCCTGCCTTCCAGAAGCGCTTTCTGAGAATCGTAGGGTGCTACTTCAACGACTTCGCGAATGCCTACCGATCCCGCGATAGTTTCTGCGAATGCCCGAGCTGCCGGAGATGGCCACGTTGCAAGAATCATAGCGACAGACCAAGTCCGACAACTTCACGGGACCCACGTGAACTGAAGTACGCCTTCGTTTCGCTACCTGGCCGAATCGCGGCGCTTCTCCTGAATACGCGCGGCCTTGCCACGACGACCGCGGAGGTAATACAACTTGGCGCGCCGAACACGTCCTTCACGGATTCGCTCGATTTTGGCGATTCGCGGAGAATGAAACGGAAAGATGCGCTCGACACCCACACCGTTCGACACTTTGCGAACCATGAAGGTTTTCGAGGAACCAGAACCCTTGATGCCAATGACGACGCCGTCGAACTTCTGGATACGCTCTTTCTCGCCCTCAATAACGCGGACGTGTACGCTGACCGAATCTCCGGGTGCGAAATCTGGAATATCGTCGCGGAGCTGCGTGGCCTCAACGAGGTTCATCAGGTCGGTTGCCATGGTATTACTCAATTGAAAGTGCTGGAGTTGGGGATCTGCGGAGCGCAGGCGCGGACACGTAGCCTTTAAGGTACGGATACGGCTATATGGAGGGGTCGCTTCGCAGCTTATTCGACGGATTCTTCGTCTTCGGGCGGGAGTAAGTCGGGACGGAGCAATCGGGTCTTTTCAAAGCGCTGCTCTTCACGCCAGGAAAGGATGGCGTTGTGATCGCCGGAAGTAAGAACCGGAGGAACGCTCATCCCCTTGAATTCCGGCGGTCGCGTGTAGGCCGGCGCATCCAACAGACCATCCTGAAAAGAATCCGAAAGGGCGGAATTCGAATCCCCAAGGACGCCCGGAATAAGCCTTGCGATCGCATCGATAAGGACGAGCGCGGGAAGCTCGCCGCCGGACAGCACGTAGTCGCCGATTGAAATCTCGCGAGTCACCAAGGAATCCCTCACACGCTGGTCGATGCCCTTGTAGTGACCAGCGATCAACAACAGATTATTACTTAAGGACAACCTGTTGGCAAGTGGCTGATCGAGTGTTTCTCCGTCGGGTGTGAGGTAGATGATTTCATCGTAGGGTTCGCCAAGGTCGCTTTGCAGCGCCTCAATGCAGTCGAAGAGTGGTTCGGGCCTGAGGACCATCCCACCACCACCGCCATACGGCATGTCATCAATCTGTCGATAATTACCAAGGCCCCAATTACGCAGATCATGTACGTGGACCGCTACGAGACCCTTGTCCTGCGAACGCTTGAGGATCGAATGATCCAGCGGGCTGCGGACGAGTTCTGGCAGAACCGTGATGAGATCGATGCGCATTTAAGAGTCTATTCGATCAGCCCGTCGGGAGGCGCCAGAGTGATTCGCCTTGATTCGATATCTACGTCAACAACGATCTCGGGGACATCGGGAATGAGCACATCTGGTCGACCGTCGCGACCAACGACGAGGAGGTATTGGGCGCCTTCCAACACGTCCTTGAGCGTGCCTATCAACTCACCAGACGTTTGCTCAACGACCTCCATCCCGATCATGTCATGGATGAACACCTCGCCGTCTTCGAGAGGTGGGAGGTCATCCACCCGAGCAAAAACGCCTGTACGGCTGAGCGTTTCCGCTTCCTCAGGAGACTCGAAGCCTTCCAATTTTAGTAAGACTATCGCCCGTCCTTTCAGCATCTGAATACGGACGCCCTCAACTGCATACTCACGTACGCTCTCGCTGGTCTTTCCAACGAAAACACGCTCAAACGCCAGAAAACGCTCAGGGTCATCCGTTTCCGGGAAGACTTTGACCTCGCCGGCTACGCCATGGGCGCGCCCGAAGTACCCCATCAGGATGAGAGATTCTGACATGATGTGGGCTTGTGAAGTGCGGAAAGATCGAGAGGGCGATGAAAACCCTCTCGCTCTCGTTCCCAAAACCGCCTAGGCGAGCTATGCCTTCTTGAGCTCCGCGATGAACGCCTTGAGGCCATCCTTGTCGTCAGCGGCGAGGAACGTAGCCTGCTGTGCCCATGATTCCTCATTGGCGTTGGCTGCGCTGATCCCACTTTCGTTGACAATAGCTCGGAGCGCTTCCAGCTCTATAGCTGCGAGTTGCGCAAACGTTGTGATTCCGTGCTCGTTGAGAAGCGCCGAGAACTTCGGCCCGATACCCCGAACTTTCGTCAGCTTATCTGGCTCGGCGG
>JBBKWZ010000061.1:0-4069 GCA_037969195.1 Rubricoccaceae bacterium
CGAATTGGTCCAACAGCGCCGCGATCGGGTCACCGCCAGCTCCGCCAGGCCGCACGTAACGATCAACATCGCTTCCGGCAATTTCCTCTCCGTCGGAAAGAATCAAGAGGCGCTCCACCACGTTGCGGAGCTCGCGCACGTTGCCACGCCAGTCGAGTTTTTGCATCCGTTCCAGGGCATCGGCGGCAAAGGCTTTTGCTTCCATGCCGTTTCGCCGGCTCACTTCGCCAAGGACAAATTGGGCGATGGCGGGGATGTCGCTGCGGCGTTCCCGAAGCGGCGGAACATGAATCAGGATGACGGAGAGTCGATGGTAGAGGTCCTCGCGGAACATGTGCCCATCGATCTGTCCGATCAAATCTTTGTTCGTGGCAGCGATGACGCGGACATCGACAGGGATGGCTCGGTCGCCGCCGACTCGCGTGATTCGGTTCTCTTGTAACGCGCGAAGAACTTTGGCCTGCGCGTCAAGGCTCATGTCACCGATTTCATCAAGGAAGAGCGTTCCGCCGTCGGCTTGTTCAAACTTGCCGATGCGCTGCTTCGTCGCGCCCGTGAACGAACCTTTTTCGTGCCCAAAAAGCTCGCTTTCGATTAGCTCGGACGGAATTGCCGCGCAGTTGACTTCGACAATCGGCCCCCCTTTGCGGTCGGATTGATGGTGCACCCAACGGGCAACAAGTTCTTTCCCGGTGCCCGCTTCTCCGGTAATGAGAACGCGCGCCTCGGTCGGTGCAACGCGTTCAATGGTTGCCTTGATTCGCTCGATAGGTGCGCTCTCGCCAACGATGGGCGTTAATTCGGCCACGCTCGTATCCGAGATCGTCTGCTTCATTCGCCGGTTTTCCACAACGAGCTTTCCGCGATCCATCGCACCGCGAACGGTGACGACGAGGCGGTTCAAGTCGAACGGCTTCTCCAGAAAATCGATGGCGCCGAGCCGCGTGGCCTCGACTGCCGTCTCCACCGTTCCGTGCCCCGAGATCATCACGACCGGCGTATTGATCTCCGCATCGTTCAGTGCCTGCATCACCTCCATGCCATCTCGCTTGGGCATTTTGATATCCAGCAAGACCAAGTCGTAGGAGCCCGTGCGGATCTTTTCCAGCGCCACGTCACCGTCTTCCGCTTCATCCACCTCCACGCTCATGTCTTCAAAGATCGTGTCGTCTTCAAGGATGTTGCGGATGGAACGACGGATGCTGGCTTCGTCGTCGGCAATGAGGATGTGGGGCATAGGAGATCGTGTGCGACTGAGATAGGGTGGGAAGCTAATCCCACATCGGTGCGCCAAGCAGGCAACCATCGATTGCGGATCCCCTGCCCGCGAGGTGCGCGGGGTGCTCCGCTAAAGTCGAGAGAATTCTCCTCAGGAGAAGAGAAGCTTACTCGCTGACCTTTGCCTCAGCCTGCGCCATCAGAGCTTCTACCAATGCCGCAGTTGGCGTGTCGCCGTAATCGTCCAGGTAGCGCTGATACACTTCGGACGCGTCCGATGCGTCACCGGCGGCTTCGTAGTTGCGCCCCGCGGACATCAAATAGTCCGGCGTCGTCGCCGGGGAATCGTAAGCATCAGCTGCCCGACGGAAAAGACTTGCGGCTTCCGCGTTCTCTCCTTGCTGCTCGTGAATGGCGGCCTGCCCAGCCAACGCGCTCGCACCCAGGATATCTCCGCTCGCGTCATACTTTTTAAAGAACTCCATCGCCTCGTCGTAGCGCTCTAACTGATACAAAGCGTCAGCGGCATAGAACGTCGCGAGGTTGCCGGTTGCCGTTGAGCCGTACTGATCGGCGATTTCAAGCAAACCAGGCGCGTCGGCCGTGCCATCGAGAGCTTCGGCAAGATTCCCCTGCTCGTACGTGGTGAGCACGCCACCGAGCATCTCGGCTGCTTGCGTATCGCGTCCATTCTGCCAGAAGCGATACCCCACCACAGCGATGATGAGGACAAGCAACCCAATGGCGAGGCCAATCAGCAGATTGCGATGCTCCTCGTAAAATCCCACAGACGCAGCTGCAGCCGATGCTAACTGGTCCTCGCGCAGCTGATGGCGGCGGCTGGTGCGGGGTGCGTTGAGCATGGACATGGGCAGACGGCGAGGGTGGGTGCCGGGGTGATCAATGTGAATCGGGGCATGCGCGATTTGCGCACAGACAGCCGCAAAGATACCGTTCTGCTTGTGCGACGGGCAATCTGAGAACGGATGGAGAATTGGCCTAACCTCCGGCCCTTCGGCCTCTTGGCCCGGATTTCACCGAACCGCCTGAAGGCGCGGACGTAATGTGCGCGGGACCCGGCTCAGTCCGATGCTCGTCTCGCTATCCCTCACCCTCAAGCTTTCACCCGCATGGCAATCAAGATTGGGATCAACGGTTTTGGGCGCATTGGGCGTCTCGTCTTTCGCTCCATCCTCGAACGCGGCGACAACGACTTTGACATTGTCGCTGTCAACGACCTCACGGACGCGGCGACGCTGGCCCACTTGTTCAAGTTTGATTCTGTCCATGGTCGGTTTCCTGGCGAGGTTTCCGTTGACGGCGATTCGCTGGTTGTAAACGGCGATCGTTTCAAGGTGCTCTCGGAACGCGACCCGTCGCAGCTTCCATGGGGCGAGCTCGGTGTGGACGTCGTTGTGGAATCAACTGGGTTCTTCAGAACCCGCGAGAAGGCAGCGATGCACATTCAGGCAGGCGCCAGAAAGGTTGTGATCTCCGCCCCGGCAAGCGGCGATGTCGACGCGACTGTGGTACTCGGCGTGAACGACGATGTGCTGACGGGTTCGGAGGAAGTGGTTTCCAACGCGAGCTGTACAACGAATTGCCTCGCCCCAATGGTCAAAATCCTCGACGACGCGTTTGGCGTGGAGAAGGGTTTCATGACAACGGTCCACGCCTACACATCCGACCAGAATCTCCAGGACGGTCCTCATAAGGATCTTCGCCGTGCCCGCGCAGCAGCGGCCTCGATCATCCCCACGACAACGGGTGCTGCAAAAGCCGTAGGGCTAGTGTTGCCACATCTCGCCGGGAAACTCGACGGCTTTGCTCTTCGCGTCCCAATCCCAGACGGGTCGATTACAGACTTGACGGCGATTTTACGTGGAACACCCTCTGTTGAGGAAGTCAACGCCGCGTTTCATTCGGCGGCTAATGGACAGCTCAAAGGAATAGTAGAGTACAGCACTGACCCGCTTGTTTCAGCCGACATCGTGCACAATCCGCATTCGTGCATCTTTGATAGCCTCTCCACGATGGCCGATGGCAATATGGTGAAGGTGGTTGGCTGGTACGACAACGAGTGGGGCTACTCGAATCGGACCGCGGACATCGTCAAGAAGCTGGCTGGGTAGATCTTGAGATCACTCGCCGAACTCTCCCTTTCCGGCAAGCGCGTGCTCGTACGGGTGGATTTCAACGTTCCACTCGAGGACGGCATCGTAGCCGACGACACGCGCATTCGGGGCGCCATCCCCACCATTGCTGCGATACTTGCCGCAGGTGGTCGTCCCGTATTGATGAGCCATCTCGGCCGTCCGAAAGGCGAAGTGGATTTGGCGTTTAGCCTCCGCCCAGTCGCCGGACACCTGGATACACTGATCGACGCGCCGGTTGTTTTCTGCGATTCAACCGTTGGCCCGGATGCTGAACGTTGTATTGAAGAAGCTCCCGATGGAGCGGTTGTGCTACTGGAGAACACACGGTTTCTCCCCGGCGAGACTACCAACGAACCCGAACTATCCAAGCAACTGGCGAGCATGTCAGACGTGTTCGTCTCCGACGCGTTCGGAGCCGTTCATCGAGCGCATGCTTCCACGGCGGGCGTAGCCGAGTTCACTTCGGAGAAGGCTGCCGGGCTCCTGATCGAGCGCGAGGTGAACTTCCTCTCGAAGGCCATGACAAATCCCGAACATCCGTTCGTCGCAGTTCTGGGTGGTGCAAAAGTCTCCGACAAGATGGGCGTCATTGAAGCCCTGCTTGAAAAGGTCGATCGGCTGCTTATTGGAGGCGCGATGGCGTACACGTTTATGGCCGGACAGGGCAAGGCCCTTGGTACATCCCTGGTTGAAGC
>JBBKWZ010000062.1:0-15797 GCA_037969195.1 Rubricoccaceae bacterium
CCGCTGCGGAAAGATGTGACGGCGCGGTGCTACGGTGGCGACATTTCGCGGAAGCGAAAGCTCCTCGAAAAGCAAAAGGCCGGAAAGAAACGAATGAAGCAGGTTGGTTCAGTGGAAGTCCCTCAGGAGGCGTTCCTCGCGGTTTTGGCGATGGGGGACGACTGATGGGATTTCGGATTTTGGAGTTGGGATTTGGGCGCAATAGATCCGGGCTTCTTCGGTCGGTCATTTTGATCTCCATTGTTTCCGCTCTTCTCGCGCTCACGCTACCTAACCTGGCCAACGCGCAGGCCAGCGACGTTGTTGACCTCCTCGTAAGCCAACGATCGGAAGCCAGAGTTGCAGAGTTGCTGGAGGAACTAGGCGGCCACGCCGTCCCACGTCCGCATATCTGGATGGGCGAGCTCAACTCGTACTGGCTATGGTTTGATCACAATATGGCTCGCCGGGCGGCCCACGCAGACAGTCTGCGAGCGGCGGAAGCTCAGGTGATTGCGGCGGCGCAAGCTCTTGGAATGAATCCTATCCAGTGGCGCAAATTTGCAGCTGAAGAACAGGGCGTCTTCCTCGAACACTACAAAGAGGTGTTCTGGCGTGCGATCGGAACTCCCCACCCAAGCGATACATTGGCGACGTCGCATTTCCGTGCGCGCCTGAACAACGTGTTTGGTGCCCCCACGCGAAATGCAGCGGCCATGGAACAGGAGGGCTACGCAGGAAGCGACTACGTTCAGTTTGAATACTGGCTGATCGCAAATGACTCGATTCCTGTCTTGGTGCTTGATCTGGACGGTCCTTTCGGTCGCGGTCTTCTTATCGCCTCAGACGAAGCGTTTATCGATGATTTCCCCGTTCTCAAAGATGATCTGATCGAGCGCATTCTTGACAGCTCGCCGGTGCCTTTCGCCGACTACTACAATTCGCTTGAGCGAGACCAGTGGTACCGAACAGGATTTGACGGAACCGAATATTTCGTCCGCGAAACGCGCCGCCCTCGCTGGGCCAACAGGCGTTCACGGGAAGAGAAATGGCGGATATTCCGCTGAGCAACAGGGTCTCCATGCCTGCAACGCATCATGCTTGGCGCACATCCGTAGCTTCATCGCTCCCTTAAAAGACCAGCCTACGTGGCAACTAGACAACAACGACGTAAAGACCGCGACAAGCAACGCGCCAGGAATTCCCGTCAGGGTGCCGAGAACCTTTCCCAAAACGGAAGCGACAAACCCGAAAAGCAAAAGCTGACCGGCTGGAAAGAAACCGTCCGCTTCTGGGTGATCGCGATTCTCGTTATCTCGTTCATCCGCGCGTTCTTTTTCGAGCCGTACCGCATTCCATCTGAGTCGATGGAGGACACGCTGCTCGTTGGTGACTTCCTGATCGTCTCCAAGCTGCATTATGGTGCTCGTACGCCCGGAACGCTGGGCATTCCGCTCACGCCGTTCTATTTGCCGGGTCTCCAGTTTCCACAAAAACGGCTCCCAGGGTTCTCCGAGGTTCAACGGGGTGATGTGGTGGTCTTCAACTATCCAGCAGCCGTTGATGTAGTCCGTGGGCAGATTCCCAGCTCAGTACCAATCGAACGGCGCGACCCGTACATCAAGCGCGTTGTAGGGATTCCAGGCGATTCTATAGCGATCGTCGACAAGGTGGTTTATTTGAACGGCGAGCCGCAAACCCTGCGGCCGACCCAGGCGCAGCATTGGCGGGTTACTTCTACTGGGGATACACGACCCGGCGCTCAAGCGCTCCTTGATGAAGGTGCCCAGCTGATGGGCGACATTCCTGAACGCGATGGTCGACCGACGTCGCCCCGCCAGTATGTGGTTACGGCAACGTTGGAAGAGGCTGCAGCGCTCCGCCTTCGAATGGACGTCGCGAGCGTTGATCCGTTTGTCCGTCCGGTTGGCGGACCCGCGCTGGATGAATTGCAATTTCCACCGAGCAGTGGCTCAAACCCGGACCAGTTCCCGCCCATCGTCGTGCCCCAAGCAGGCACGGAAGTGCGGCTGAATCCCGAAACATGGCCTATGTTGAGAGAACTCATCACGCGCCACGAGGGGCACGAGGCACAGGCAATCGGCGACAGCGTATTTGTCATCGACGGCACGCCTGCCACCACGTTTACACCTCGGCAGGACTACTACTTCGTGATGGGTGACAGCCGCGACAATTCGGTTGATGGCCGCTACTGGGGCTTCGTTCCCTTCGATCATATGGTCGGCAAAGCGCAGTTCATCTTCATCTCTTTCAGCAAGTGGATACCGCCTATTCCGCGCCTGAACCGCTTCTTCCGAGGCATCCACTAACGGGAAATACCCGCAAGGTTGGCGCGTTTGAGGAAGACCAACTGTGACGCCGACCGACGTGCCCCATGTCCGACGATTCCCTCGTGCCTGTTTTGCCGCCTTCGGAGGAGTCTCGTACAGCCTCTACCGAGGGGGGTGAGGTGCGACGTGAGGAGACCGATTCTGTTGCCCCGCCGGAATCCGAAAAGGGGAAATCCAGTCGGTTGAAAACATGGGGCAAGGTTGTTTTCATCGCGCTCGTGGCGGCGCTGATCCTTCGCATGTTTGCGTTCGAAGCGTTCCGCATCCCGTCGGCGTCGATGGAGGACACGCTGCTCGTCGGCGACTTTCTTTTTGTCTCGAAGCTGCACTACGGTGCCCGCACGCCGATCACGGTCGGCATTCCGTTCACGGGGTGGTACTTGAAGGGTGTTGAACTACCCGCGGTGCGCCTGCCGGGATTCTCATCCGTCAAGCATGGGGATGTTGTCGTGTTCAACTATCCGCCGGATTACGCGCCCATCGACCGCCGGATGCCGTACATCAAGCGCATCGTTGGGTTGCCGGGAGATACGTTGAGCATCTTTGACAAGAACGTGATCGTGAACGGCGTTGAGCTAACTCGTCCGACACAAATGCGGCAATTTTGGCGTGTGATGGCGGAGGATGACGCCGCGATGCCTACGCGCGACACGCTGGGCACACTGGGTTTCTCGGGGCGCATGGACCGAATCGGGCAGGGGGAGTGGCTTTTTGAAGGCTCCACAGAGCAGGCCGAGACTTTCGGCGCGTTTGACGGCGTCTTGAGTGTTGAGCCGTACGTCCGTTGGCGCGGAGACCACAGCGCGACGTTCCCATCGGGCGGAGATTTCAGCCTGGATGACTATGGGCCTGTTGTGGTGCCTCGGCTCGGCGCGACGGTTAGCCTGGACAACAGGACCTGGCCCCTCTACCGCGAGGTCATCACGCGATACGAGGGAACGACTGCGCAACACGTTGCCGGTGGCTATGAAATCGCCGGTGCGCTAACCAACCAGTACACGTTCCAGCAAGATTACTTCTTCGTGATGGGCGACAACCGCGACGACTCCGCCGACAGCCGTTCGTGGGGCTTTGTGCCCGCCAGTCACCTCGTAGGCAAAGCGGTGTTGGTCTACTTCTCGTGGGATTCGGTGACCAAGCGACCGCGGTGGAGCAGGGTGTTTAGGGGGATTGGGTAGAGTACCGTGCGGAAATGGCTAGATGGTTCTGCGACGATGACTATTCACTGTAGAATCCGATACCCGGAAGGTCATATCTGGTTAGCGATCCATCTTATACGAGTGAGCTCACGCATAATGCCCTTTGGTAACAGGACTCTATTTCTAATGGCGAGAGGTTGCTAAAACGACGAATTTGAGACATGGTAGCATAAACCACGCTCAGGGGCACGTGAACATATGAGTGTGTTTCCGCGAGGTGGCTATGCGTTGAAAGGATTGTCTCGAATGATTCTTTTGGTGCGATTGGCACCATCTCCACTGGCATATCAAGCGTCGCCTCGTAGAGACCTCCGGCGTCGACACCCAGCACTGGGATCGTACTGTTTAGATTCTCGACTATCCTGAGTTCGGAGAAGACAAGCAGAGTATCTACAGACAAGTTCTCGATATGATATCGGACGCTGAACTCAGAATCGGAGACATATAAGATTGGTGATGTCAGCGAGACGTGGGCAACTCCGTCGGAAAACGAGTAGGATTGAAATTACTGGGATTGTTCATGCGTGGCTTGACTTCGGAGGTCGGCACTAGCGAAACCAAACCACGCGATGAAGGGAAAGATGAATACCACTAACGAAATGCTTGCCGAGTGCGCTCCAAAGGTGGATGGATAACGCGCAATTCCGAGTTGGATCTTAAGGTTTTTGAATCCCATGATCACACCATCCCCGCGCGCTTTCTGAGGAACCACTCCAGCGTAAGGGCAGCAATGGCAATGGCGAGCAGGATAGGGAGGTGGAGCAACGGCGTTTCGCGTTCCTGTTCGATGGAATTGGGTTCGAAGCGTCCCTCAGAGGCCAGTTGGTCTCGTAAGGTAGGAACGTCGGAGATAGGCACAACACGCCCGCCGGAGCGCATGGCAAGCTGCCGCATGAGCGCCGCATCGGCGCCGGGTTCGCGGAATTCCAAAGCCAATGAGCCAACGGAGAAGGCCCCGCCATCGTCGCCGAGGTTTTCTGCGCTGCGCTCTGCACGTGCGCTGAATGTGTACGAGCCGGCCCCGAGCACACCCGCATTCAGCGTGTAGCGCCCATTCCCAACCGGTTGCATCGTGAAGGGTGTTTGGGTGCCACCGGGCGCGGTTATGGTCACACGGAGATCGGCGTCCTCAATGGGGTTCAGGCTTTCGTCGTAAACCTGTCCCGCGAACGTCACGACTTCGTTCTCGCCAAACTGCGCGTGCGTTGGTCGGACGCGGACCCTCCGCCGATCAGCGGTGGTCGTAACCCATTGCATCAGGTTTTCCATCAATCCCGGAAAGAACCCGGAAACGGCTTCAAGGTCTTGCGGGACGTTTGCCCAGCGCCATGTGCCCGCGCCGAGAAATGCCGCGGTCCGCGAGTTGCCTCGGGTCCGTACGACGAGAAGCGGATCGTTGAGCGCCACGCCGGAACGTCGTTGCGTAGCCAACACCCGCCCATCCGGCGCAACCGCCCATCGACTCTCGTTAACAAGAACGGGAGGGAGGCCGCTGACCGAGGACTGATCCACGTCCGGGACCTGCAAAGCCGGGTGCGTAGATCCCGCTGGCGAAATCACAATTCCCGATTCGCTGAACCCCGGCCTTATTACTTCGGGCCGTACGGGCAGGACCTCGCCGAAAACCGTATTGAAGCGGTTCAGATCGGTCTGCTGGGTTAGCATGAACAGTGCCGAAAGACCATTGTCAATTGCCGAGGCAACACGGGCCGCTACGGATGGATCGGCCGCGCGACCCGGATAGCCCGCCAGAACAACGAGGTCATATTGGCTCAGGTTTTCGGCAAGCGTGCCCTCGTAAAACGAACCCGGCGCGCGCTGGGTTCGTGTGGTGAGCTCAATGTTTGCGTCGGCTTCCAGCACTGTTCGCAAGGCTGTGAGGTCTGGGCCGGGTGCGGCCGCCAACAGCAGCACTTTTCGCTTCGTGTCGAGGACGCGCACGGCAGCGCTCTCAGCGTTGTTGCGGTATGTCACCTCGCCGGGCGAGCGACTCACGGAGCCCGTCAATTGGTGGATGCCCGCGCTGGTTGGCGTAACCGTCAAGTCAACGGTCACCTCCACGCCGTCCTCCTGCAGCGTGATGGCTTCGGAATCCACCGTCCGGCCGCCATCCGAAAGCGAAATTGTCACGCGCTCCCCGTCATACCCCGACGCGCTGACGCCAATCCTGACGGGTAATTGCGCGCCCACGTAGGCCACTTCGTTTGTGACCAGGCGCGTTATTCGGACATCCCGCTGCGCGCTCGTGTCCCCTACGACGGTTGTGTAGATGGGCACCTTGAATCGCTCGGCCAGATACAGCGGATTGCGCCCCGTGTTGTAACGCCCATCTGAAATCAGCAGCACGCCGCGCAGATTTCGCCCGTCAAGATCGCGTCCGACGTGGTTCAGGCCGGTCGAGATGTCCGTCCGGTCGCCCGTGAACGCAAGCGAGTCGGGGTTGAATTCGAGCAATCGGCGGGCGTTGGCGTCAAAGGAATAGAACCGGATATCATCCTCGGTCATGCCCGCCAGCGCTTCCCCGATGAGTGCCGAACCCTCGGCAACGCTCAAACTTTCGCTGACATCCGTGAGCACAGCGAGAAGCGGCGGTTCATTACGCGAATCGAGCCTCCGGAAGATCGGTTCGAACAGAAGGAAGATCACGATGAAGAGCGTCAGGAACCGCAGCGCGGCCAGCACAACGCGCCGGAAGCCCCGCACCGATGGCGTCGTCCGTCCGTACGTCCACCACGTAAGCGCGGCAGCCACAAGGAGGGCCGCCGCAAGCAGGATGGGACTATGCGTAAGGGACAGATCCATAGAGAGCGTTGAAGCACTAACGCCGAAGCGGTGCGGATTGTATTTCGCCGATCAGGAGCGCAGCGCGTCGCCCCGGAAACCGCCGGGAAGCAGCGCCTCGGGCGTCGTGGTTTCGGGCGGGTTAGTGCCTCGCGCCATCACGAGGGGAACGCCGGGCGCGAGTTCGAACAGAACCTGCCTGCATGCTCCACACGGGGAGGCCGTTGGTTCGTGGGGACACGAGAGGTAGATCCGCTGAAACGAGCGATGGCCGTAGGCTCGGGCTGTCGCCAGTGCGATCCGTTCAGCGCAAAGCCCGCGGGTCCAGTCGGAGTGCTCAACGTTGCAACCCGGGATGATTGTCCCGTCGTCGGCCACCACAATGCAACCAACAGGGAAGCCCGATTCAGGGATGTGGGCCCCCCGGGCTGCGCCATCCGCCAGACGCAATAGTTCGGCGTCGTCAGCAAGGTCTAAAGCCGTTGGAAAAACATCAAAGCGATTACCCGGGATAGGCAGGTCAGACACATCAGTTCTTGCCAATACGGACGGAAAAGCCATTTCCCAGGTACCACCCAAAGCTTCCGACAGAAACAGCGTGTCGCTCCTTCGGAAAGGCCTGGACTGAGCGACGGCGACGATGTCATCCCGTCCAGCACACCTCGCTGCCGAATAGGCGGACGTCAGCGCGGGAATCGTCAAGGGGAACGACGCATTTTCAACCCGAACTCCGGGCAACCAGCTTCCATCTGCCAGGAGGGCAACCGCTCCGACGGGTTTGTTTGAGTACGGCGTGTACGCGTTGGTGCTCACTTCGTCGGCGAGACGGATCAGGGACTCGAACACGTCTTCGGGCATCGGGCGCTGGTTGCTTGTGCGTCGGGCGGCGGGGTAGCTTCCACTGCGGCCGGGATGGCGAAATAGGTAAACGCAGCAGACTTAAAATCTGCCGAGAGGATAACTCTCTTACGGGTTCGATTCCCGTTCCCGGCACACTTTAGAGGGCCTGAACCTGTGCCACTACGTCGCTCAACCGATTACCGATCGGGCACGCACGACGGGCTGAACCTCTCTCGGTTCGGATGCCAAAGGCCCGGTCGGCAATCCCGCAGCTTGCCACGCGGTGAGCCCGCCCCGAACGACATAGACGGACGGGTAACCCCATTCGATCGCCCGGTTCGCGGCATTGCGAGCTTCCTCGCCACCTTCATCTCCAATAAAAATGACTGCGACCCCAAAGTTAGCGGGAAGGTCTTGTGGAGCCAGTGAGTGAAGTGGATAGTGCTCGGCGTTCAACGCCGTGCCCGAGGCCTCGATTTCCCGGCGCGAACGCACGTCCACAAGCATCGCGCCTTCGGCAACGAGCACATGCACGTCAATGGGCGAGAGGAACAGCGGTCCCTCGCCCTCTTTCAAAATCGGGAGGTTCGATAGCGGTTCTTCCTCTTCGATGAGGATTGGGCCTAGTAAATCAAGCAACTCGTCGTGCGTGAGAATGCCTGTGTGCTGCTCGCGAATCATACCTTGCCGATCTATGATGACCGTGGTTGGCAGCAGTTCAATTTCGCCGAACTGACGTGCAACAGCCTGCGAGGCATCGGCGATGAGCGGATACGAGATAGAATGTTCTCCCGCCCAATCTCGGACGACGACGATTCCGCCTTCGTCCTGTGCGATGCCGACGACGGCAATGCCCTCGGAGCCCAGATCTGCGTGCACCTCATTTACGGCGTCCATGCCCTCAACGCTTAACTCATTCCACGTCGCCCAAAAGTTGAGCACTACCACGTCTCCATAGTGATCGGAGAGGGAGAATTCACCGGCGAGCCCGGGCAACGAAAAATCGTGGGCAGGAACAGCGTCCGCCAGATCATCCGTAGGTACGACAGTCGTCAGCGAATCCGCTGACTGCGCTGCATCGGCCTCGCCACCTCGGCGCGCTGTATCGGAGTTCGACGATCTATCCCCGCCACATCCAAGAGCGAAAAAAAGCGCCAGGACTGGCAGAAATGCAAGGGAAGGGCGTTGGGCGGACGTCATCAGAGAGTTCAAGTGCCCGGTAACGCGGTCTAGCGTCTTCGAACGAGAGAGGTGCAAACAGAGAGGCCAACGGCGGTAAATTGACCGGGCGTCAATATGTCGCCTACGCCCAGAAGATAAGCGATTTGCGCAATCTCGGGTCCCGCCAAACCTGTCTCCGTATCCTCTTCAACTATGGCCGAATCTGCTTCGACCGGTGCCGAAAACGTCCGCTGGAACCTCGCCGATCTCTATCCGGATCGCGCAGCACTCGATGCCAATCTCGCGAAGGCTGAACGTGAAGCGGAAGCCTTCGCCGAGACATACCGGGGCCGCGTTGCCGCGCTCGATACCGGCGTGTTTGCCTCTGCGATGGAGCAACTGGGAAAGCTTCACGATACCGTTGGGCGGGCCTACACGTATTCCTACCTCAACTGGTCAACCGCGACGGAGGATGCCGCTCGTGGGGCGCTGCTTCAGCACGTTCGCGAAGCGTACACCCGCATCGGACAGCATCTGATTTTTTTTGAGGTCGAATGGGCTGCCCTGGATGAGGCAAATGCGGAGTCCATGCTCGCGGCTGTTGAACTCGCGCCTTATCGGCATTACCTCGAGTTGAAGTACGAGTCCCGCGAACACATCCTGACCGAATTGGAGGAAAAGGTTCTGGCGGAGAAAGCAGTGACCGGGCGGAGCGCGTGGAACCGCTTTTTTGATGAGACGCTGGGCGCGGCCAGGTTTTCGTTTCGTGATGAATCACTGCCGCTCCAACAGGTCTCAACGAAGTTGCACGAGCCCGACAGGGGCGTTCGCAAGGATGCACAAGAATCCATGACGGCGGGCCTTGACGAGTTGAAGCGACCTTTGACGTTCGTTTTCAACACGATCCTTGCCGACAAAGCTTCCACAGATCGGCTTCGTGTATATGAGCATTGGCTCCAACCCCGCAACGAGTCCAACGAGATCACACGCGAAAGCGTCGATGCCCTGATCACATCCGTAACCGGTCGATACAATCTCGTCCATCGCTTTTATAATCTCAAACGGCGGCTCCTCGGTCTGGAGACGATGTACGACTACGACCGGTACGCGCCGTTGGGTGAAACCGAGCAATTTGTGACGTGGGAGGACGCGAAAAAGACTGTCCTCCAGTCCTACAGCGAATTCCTTCCCGAGATGGGCGAGATCGCCCGGCGCTTTTTTGACGAGAACTGGATTGACGCGCCGCCCGACGCCGGTAAACGTGGAGGAGCCTTCAGTCATGGCGCCGTGCCGACAGCCCACCCGTACATCATGATGAATTACACGGGCAAGGTTCGCGACGTACAGACGCTCGCGCATGAACTCGGCCACGGAATCCACCAGTTTCTGTCGAGGGACCAGGGGATATTTCACTCGGATACACCGTTGACGACAGCGGAAACGGCATCTGTGTTTGGCGAGATGCTCGTTTTCCAACGCCTCCTCCGCCAACTAGAAACACCAGCGGATCGACTTGCGCTCCTGATCGAAAAAATTGATGACACGATGGCTACGGTCTTTCGTCAAGTGACGATGAACCGATTTGAGGACCGCATTCATGCGCACCGCCGAGACGAGGGTGAGCTTTCTACTGATGACTTCGGCCGTCACTGGATGCAAACGCAGCGGCCGATGTACGGCGACAGCGTTACGCTCACCGACAACTACACGCGCTGGTGGAGTTACATCCCGCATTTCGTACACACACCGGGCTATGTCTACGCCTATGCGTTTGGTGAGCTGCTCGTATTGGCGCTGTATGCTCGCTATCAGGAGGAAGGGCCTGAATTCGCGGCCAGATACCGAGAATTGCTTGCGTCCGGCGGCTCCGATTGGCCACACGAGCTCGTCGGCAAACTGGGTATCGACTTGCGTGACCCCGGCTTCTGGAATCAGGGGTTGGACGCAATTGGGGCACTAGTCAGCGAGGCAGAGGAACTGGCTGGCGTGCTGGAGATGGCTGTGTGAAAGCCAAGTGCAATCCTTTGGGTCATTCCCCAAAAGTCATGGCGTGAGCCTTCGGTTTGGGTTTTGGCGTTAGGGCTCAGTTCAAGGCCTTCATGGGTCGTAGATTCAACAGTCAGCCCTCCTTTTCGCCAAGGATGAACGCCAATCTCGGGCCTCACCCCAGTGTTGTGGCCTGATCCTCTAGCTGAATAATGGAAGTCGAGTCCAAATACATCGTACGCAAGTCGGGGGCGTTCTCGGCGATGTTGGCCCTGAAGGCTTTGGGACGGTATCGGCTGGAGGCATTGCCGTCGGAGCACGTCCACGACACCTACCTCGACACGGAGGAAGGAAACCTGATGAGTCAGGGTTTTGTGTTCCGCCTCCGAGAACAGGGCGACGATCTGCTTGCGACGTTGAAAAGTATGGACGGAGCGGAAGGTCCACTCTTCAAACGCCTAGAGATAGAGGCCACGATCCACGAGGCACTCAGCGAAGATGGGCGCGTCGACCTACCAGACGGTCCTTTGAAGGATTCAATCGATGGCCTTATTGGCGAGCGGGCACTTTCCAGCGTCTTGCGATTGCGACAGTATAGATCGCCGAGAGCTGTGTTTGATGGAACTCGACTCGTTGGAGTCCTTTCGCTGGACGTTCTTGCTGTGGAGACCGAAGTTGGACCCGATGTCTCCCATCAAATTGAGATGGAGCTCGCAGAGGGCGGCCTGGATTCGGACATCTACCGCATGGATCCGATCCTAAAAGAGCGGGGGATGGAGCCTGCCGGCATGTCGAAGTTTGAGCGCGCTCTAATCCTCCTTCAAAGAAATCCTGCGTCTCCGCTTATGCTGCTTCCGCGCGAGCAGGAGGCGCTCCGCCGTTTTCAAGAGGTAGGCACACCCTTGCTTCGACGACGGGCGCGAGTCATTTTGCTCTCCACACGGGGGCTGACTGCTCCTACCGTTGCGCGCAAAGTCGGTCTGAGCCTGTTGCGCGTTGAGCATTGGCTGGATGCTTTCCGCAAACAGCGAATGGGCATTTTCGACGATTCCACAGTCGACCGCGGTGTTCTGCGAAGCCAGAGACGCACGAAGAGATTCTCCATTACCGAGCTCATTTCGGTCGGCACGCGCGTTCCAGCACTGTTCCCGTCAGAAGTCGCGGTCGCTCAGAAATGGGAGGAAGCGTACGAAACGTATGATTTGCATTCTTTAGAGACCGATGATCGGTATGGCGTTAGCGTTCCTTCGCGAATCGTCCGTGAGGAGAGTGTCGAGGCTAGTCGGGAGGCGGCTGGACCCATCAGTTTCATGCCAATGGGCGATGGTTCCGGAGGCCACCCCCCGAACATCACCAAGACGGAAGATGCATTGGAAACCACAATTTCGGCGGAGGCCGAGATCGGCGATGTGGCCGAAGAACAACTAAAGCTGGGATCTGCGGCATCCGGCGGCGTCCCC
This sequence comes from Rubricoccaceae bacterium, assembly GCA_037969195.1. Lineage (GTDB taxonomy): Bacteria > Bacteroidota > Rhodothermia > Rhodothermales > Rubricoccaceae > JAHEJB01. The sequence continues at coordinate 11,758 of JBBKWZ010000062.1, forward strand.
GAAGCCTCGCCGCGAACGTCATTTCCGGCAGCCGAACCGCAATCCGTTCACCCAGATCCATCCCAACCGCCGGTCGGTGGAGATGCAATCGCCGTTGGCGACGATGCAGAATTGGTTGGAAATGACGAGACGGGAGAGGTCCCCGTAACGCCGAGGTCCAAGGAAATAACTTTGCCAAATCGGCCGGTGCTCCATTCCGACGAGATGGTGCTTTCCGCTGCTGAGCGCGTCTTGCGCTACCAGTACGCCTGGCACGCCGATGCTGTTGGCCGCGTAGCACAGTCTGATGGTGAAGCCAGCAGCATCAGACGATTGCTGATTGCGCAACACCGCCTCCGCATAGCGCTCCAACTTTTTGAGGACTACCTCCCTTCTAAACCTGTTCTCCGGCTGCACCAGGAGTTGCGGGGAATGGTCTCTTCGCTGGATGCGCTCGGCGATCTGGACCACGCGATTGCCCACATTGAATCCGCGCAGAGTGATTCGTTGCCCGAGAGCATCGCTGGATTGCGGCCCGTCCTAGCCACGCTTCGCGAGGAGAGAGACGCTGCCTGGAAGACTGTGCAAGTTCGGTTGGACAACGCGTCGCATACACGATGGACAAATCGCTTTGAGCGGCTGTTGGATCGACTCGCTTTGCAAGCCGAGGAAGTTGTGGAGGTGGATGACTTCACTCCGAATGAGCCTGACAATTATCTCGACAACGTCGTCGATATCCCGAGACGAACGCGCCTGCAGTATATGCTGGGGTCTGCCGTTTGGAGGCGGTATGAGAGCCTTCGTGCGTTCGATTCTACCATTGGGGAAGCAACCGACGACCTTTTACACCCGCTCGGTGTAGCGTGTGCGGCAATGCAGTACGTTCTTGCTTTAACAGGTGGATGCACGGCGGAGTCGGTTCGGGATGTTTCACGCCCGATGGCCCGACTGGAGTCCCATTTGTCTGTCCTCCATCTTGCCCGACTTACGGAGGACACATTGGGTGCGTACGCTGACATGGAAGATGTTGCGGCCCTTCGAGAGCGACTCGAAAGGGTCCAGACGGATGTGATTGCCGACGTCGATCAATTGTGGAACGAACTCATCACGCCGGCTTATCGCCAGGCCTTGGCTAGGGTGGTCGCCTCGCTATGAAGCCCCGCCAAAGGTGGTCCCGTGTCCGCTTGATTCTTATGGCGGCGTTGGCAGCAATGCCGCTCGCGTGTGCCGGTCCGCCTGATGCTGCATCCCCATCAACGCCAATGGCAACGGATGGGATTGCTCGTCTCGCCGCGCCTTTCCGGGATTACCAACTGGGTACGCGGAGGCCGGGAGGTGAACGCTGCGCCGAGGCTGCCGCGCCCGTTGCATCTCTGCGATACGTCGAGTCGCTCGAGTACATCGATTCTCCGCCCGTTACGTTTGGCATGGATGGCGACTGTATCCGCGAGATCCGGACAGATTATGCAATGAGCCAAGGTCGATTCGAACACGCCCTCAGCTTTGCCTCCCAACGGCTCGGTTCGCCCGATGGTGAGGATCGTGTTACATGTACGGAAACGGGCGAGGAAATCCACGCCGTGTACTGGAACCAACCTGAAGGGCGATTTGAGTTGATTCGGATGGGTTTTGAGAATGAGTCGGAGTTTGTGCTTCGGTCACCGAATTCTCCGCACACGTTCGCCAGGAATTGCGAGGGTGGCGTTGAGCGCTAAGGACTTGACGCGACGCGGCGATGTTGAGCTTCGGTAAAGAGTTGGGCCTACCTCGAAAGTTCAACGCGGGAGCGTCGCTGTACGCTGTTAAGATGCCTTTATTGCGACTCCTCGAATAGCCGATTCACATCGGCGTTCGGATCTGTAGCCCCCGATATGGAGACGCTGAATGATGCCCATAGTGTTCGTCAATTGGTTCAGAAAAGCGTTCAGGCGTTCGCCTAATGGCCATTTTGGCGACGAGCCGTTTATTATCGAGCCCGGAGATAAGATAGGCGTGGTGCTGATGAGCATCGGAGGAGCAGAACACTCGGAGGACGTGGAGGCCGCCTTATCCCGGCGGTTGTTGACTAGCAGGACGCGCGGGCTTCCTCTTCCGGCATTACTCAGAAGTCAACTTGTACGCTTTGCCGCTCGACGCCGGGCGAAGACGATTCGGACGGGCTACGAGCAGATTGGTGGAACGTGCCCGCAGAGTCGCCGGACGCGCGAACAGGCCACGGCGTTGCAGAAGCGGCTGAACGCGCAGTTCAGAGAAGCGAGGCCGGCAACGTTTCGCACGTACACAACAACATTGAGTGCGAGCGACTGTCTTCGCCGCACGCGCGACGAGGTTCTAAGAGATGCCATCGACAAGGTTGTGCTGCTCCCTCTGTATCCCCAGTATTCGCATTCGACGACAGGAGCATTGTTGGATGCCTGGCGTGCGATTGAGGTAGCCGAGAGGTCAACGAAGCCTTTACCCAGTAATCTGGTTTCCGATTTTGCCGAGCATCCACACTACGTGCGGGCCATTTCCGAACGCATTGATGAGGCCCTCCAGCGTTTCCCCCAACATATCCGCGGGGACGTTCCGCTGGTTTTCGCAGCGCCGGCGCGACCGCACCGCTATCACGTGAAAAAGCTGGACCCGTTCGACGGGCAGTTTCACGCCACCGTTCGTTCCGTTATGGATTTCAGAGGCCCGAGTGAGGAGAAGCGTCCTTTCCACATCGCCCTCAGACGAAAGCACGGTGGGAGGAAGCTTCTTGTACCGTCCCTTGACGACACCCTTGAGCGGCTCATCGAGGACGGCCAATCGTCCGTTCTGATTGTCCCGGCCGCCGAGGTCTCCGACCGCGTCGAAACCGTACACGGGCTCGACATCGTCCTGCGCGATAAAGCATCCGCATTGGGCTTCGACCAAATGGAGGTTACGGAGGGGCTCAACTCGCACACGCTCTTTATTGACGCTTTGGCCGAAAGTGTCATGTTGAAGTTGAGAAGCGTGGCCACCGACCCTGTCGTGAGACCTCTTATCATTGGCGACCAATCGGTAGGAGTCGACGTTCTGCTCGCTGCAGAACGGAAGTCAGATCTGAACCAATCGAAAGCTGCCTGACTAGCAACAATGAGTACATCGACAGATCCACAGAACACAATCTACGAACCTGCATCCGATCATCTTCTCAGAGTATTTGGACGAGAAGAGACGACCAACCACGTGCTGGATCTGGGTTGCGGAGATGGGCGCCACACGGAGCCACTGGGTCGACTGGGCTTTGACCTGTTCGCCTGCGACCGCGACATCGACGTGGCCCGCGATCGGCTTGCAGAAATTTGGGGTAGGGAAGAGGCCGAGCGCCGCGTTACGCACGCAAAGCCCGACGCGCTCGGTTACCCCGACGAGTTCTTCGACTGGGTCGTTGCCTATGGTGCGTACAACTGCGTTTCGAACGCCGCCGAGCTCATGGACGCGCTCGAAGAAACCCGGCGCGTACTAAAGACCGGTGGATGGATCTACGTCGCCATGAGCGAGCAGACGGTCGGCGAGGAAGCCACACCGGAAACACTAACCCTGCTCTTCAATCACGCGGGGTTTGCGTCGGCGGGACTGGCAGAGGAAGACGTGGAAAACGGCGAGCGACTGCTGCGCGGTATCTTTCGAAGGGTTGACCCGGACACGCACTATTAGCCGTTCGGCCGGGTTACTGTTTTCGTCGGGCGAGCAACGCCTGAGAATTCCCGAACAGCTCGCCGTGGAGAGTTTGACGATCAATCTTGTGCCAAAAGCGAAGAGCGGTCGATGAGTTCTCCTTCTCGGATTACAGTCTCAAGCGATCGGGTATTACGGATGTCCGCCAGTGGATCGGCTGACAGGATCAGCAAGTCGGCTCGCTGCCCTGGAATGATGGTACCGAACACGCTCCCCTCGCCAATCATCTCGGCAGCGCTCTGGGTCGTTGAGACCAGCGCCTCCATCGGGGTGAGCCCAGCTTCCACCATGAGTTCCAGCTCGTGGTGCATGCTGTAGCCGGGAAAGACAAACGGGTTGGCGGTGTCTGATCCGCCCACGATGCGCACCCC
>JBBKWZ010000063.1:0-14129 GCA_037969195.1 Rubricoccaceae bacterium
GTGCCAGTACTATTCGGAGTCGGTTGAGTTCAACTCGCGTTCAATTTTTGTGATCCGGCGGTCTGTGCGAAAGAGGAAGAACAACAGCCCAAACCAGATTATCAGGATTACGGCGACGACGACTGGGAGTTTGTCGGAAGCGAGCATGGCGCGCTCAAGTCCCTCGGGAACATGCTCGGTAGCGTTTGGATCGAGTAGCGCGATAGTGGTATCGCGTGCGGCAGAGAGCGTGTCTAGGGCAGCTTGCATTCTTTGTGAGAGGTCTCGCCGAAATTAACGGTCGAAAGGAGGATTAAGCATTGGAACCACTCCTAAATGGATTGTTCTTGTACCCTGAGTTCAGCAGCCCGGACTCGCACGCGGAGGGAGTAGATCCACCAGCCAATCATCAGGAAGCCAATTGCTGAGGCGTAGAAAATCCACCTCATTTCTGGAGCAATGTCCATCTGGCTGAATGCTGGATTGCCCTCCGCACCCGGGTGAAGACTTTCCATTCGGCGTGGGAGGACGTACGTCAGAAAGGGCATGGTGGCGGTGGCAAAGAGCGCGTACGCTGCTGCTAGCCGCGCGCGGAGACGCTCCTCCTCCAATGCACCGCGCAGCACGAAATACGCACCGCAAATAAGTAATTGGACCGCCACCATCACCTGTCTTGGGTCGCCATTCCACCAGATGTCCGTGCCCGTGTACCACGTGAACCGCGCCCAGACGATGCCGGTCGTAATCCCCATCACGCCGAAAACAGTCGCGACCAGTGCGGCCTGTTCAGCCCTGACATCGTGGATCCGCTTACGGGTTATCAAATATCTCAATGAATGATACGCTGCCACGAACCAGCCCAGCATCAGGGTGAACCACATGGGTACGTGGAAATAGAGGTTCCGCGCGGTGTGCTCCAGTATCGGCAGATTTGAGATCTTCCCAAGGATGCCAAAATAAATGGCGGTCGTCATCCAAGCGGCCACGACGACGGTGAACACCCGATGGGGCGTCCCGCGTGCGGGCAGCCGAAGTGTGTCGCGGTTGATGGAAGTCATTGGATGTAAAGAATGCTGGCTGTCGAACTGGCGCAGCCAAGGGAAGGATTCAATGCGGTCCCCAATTACCCATGAAGTTGAGTGAGCTTATCAATCTCGCCAGACGTGTTCGAAAAGCAACACGGACGCCGTGATCATCAAACCTGCATAGCCAACGAGTGCCGTCAGGTCGGTTGCCGCATCGCTCCATGTCGCGCCTGGAATCAGGGAGAGCCGCGTCAGATTTACGACGGAGAAAAGCAGCGGGATGAGTACGGGAAATGAGAGAACGGCGAGCAATGGGCCACTGGATGCCGTCCGGGCGATGATGGCTGAGAGTAGAGTTGTGGCCCCTGCAAGTCCGACTGCACCCAATACGAGGGTCGTGGCGAACAGCCCGAGAGCGTGTATCTCAGGATTGACCATGAGCCAGAAGATGAATGCTGCCGCGAGATTCAGGGCGAGCGTAATCGCGATGTTGAATGCCAGCTTCCCGACGTAGATGGGCGTGGCGGGAAGGGCCAGTTGGAGAAGAAGAACGGTGCCGCGTTCTTCCTCGACGATGAAGGCGCGCCCTAGGCCGACGACGGCTGCAAAGAGGACGACGATCCACAGCAGTGCAGCAGCCATCGATGGCGTTATCGTGGAACTTCCAATGGCAAACCGAACCAGCAACACGGATGAAGCGACGAACAGGCCTAGCGCATTCAGGGCGAAGCGCGTGCGTAGCTCAAGCCGTGCGTCTTTCTGGAAAACCGCAAGGGCGCCGTGCAGCCAGCTCATAGCCTGTGGAAGTGGTGGACATTCGGGGCGAAGTTAGCAACCTATGGCTGCTTCCTTCCCTACGACAGATCGATTGTTAGGCGCGCTTCTCGGCACGGCAGTCGGCGATGCGCTTGGGATGCCCATTGGGGGATTTAGCCACCAGAACGTCCGGATGTTTTATAGGGGGATTAAGGAGTATCGCGACGACGAGCGGCGGGGAGAACTGAAAGCCGGACAATGGACGGCACATACGCAGAGGACATTCGCACTTGTCCGAGCTATGATGAGCGAGCCGAACAATCCGGAAGCCACTGCCGCCGCATTTCAGCACGAGTTGGAAGGGATTGATCTACGGCGCTACGCAACTGATTCGAAGTCCCCGACGAATGCTGTAGCGGTCGCGGTGGCACCGATTGGAGTTTTTGCGGCAAGGCGCGGCTGGTCTGGGTTGGAGATCATCTCATGGATCGAAGAACTATTCGGTCAGACACACGGGCACCCTTCGGCTCTTTCGGCAGGAGTTGGACAAGCTTTTGCCGTTTCGGAGGCGATTCAGACACAGTCCACGGACGGACCAGCGTTCATCCTATCCGTTGCGGATGTCGTGCTGGAAGCTGAGGTTCATTTTGGGGGCCATCACCATGTGTCAGACCGTTTGAGGGGGCTTTCAGCCCACGTGGATGAATTCCCGCTTGACCTGCAGGATCGTTGCAACGGGACGGGTGCGGCGGCAGATGAATCGTTCCCTTTCGCCATCGCCATGTTTGCTCGCGGTTCTGAATTGGCGGAGGCGTCGTTGCTTTCTGCAATCAATGTCGGCGGTGACGCGAACTCAATCGGCGCGATGCTTGGCGCATTGCTCGGAGCAAGGAACGGATGGAGCGCGTTCCTCGAAGCGTGGCGCACCGGGTTGGAGGATGTGGAGCGGTTGACAGCAAAGGTCCAGTGCCTTATCGACGTCCTCTAGGGTTGAGCCGCCCGGTCGCCTCTACGGCGCAGATTAACGCCGCTCTGCATCCCGATGCGCTTCGGGGTGCCCGCCCGGCGGGACGCCATCCACAAAGCCATCCTGATTGTGCCAGTCGGCCGGAGGTAGGTCCGGCAATTCACCAAAATCGCCAACGAACGCAATCTCGGAGTGCAATCGGTAGCCCTGCTTTTCCTCAACGGTTCGCTGGATCTGGCCGATTAATGTCCGAACATCTTTTGCCGTTGCGCCGCCCGTATTGATCAGAATGTTTGCGTGGCGTTGTGTTACTTCTGCTCCGCCGATGTGCGTTCCCTTAAGTCCAGACCAGTCAATTAGCCGCCCGGCTCCCACACCGTCAATCTTCTTGAATATGCTCCCGGCGGAAGGTTCCGTGTCCAGAGGAGGATGATGTTGTGAGCGCCACTCGAGGTTCGACGCCATGACATCCCGCATTGCTGTCTCGTCCGCCTCTTCTAACTGAAACGTCGCTGATAGCACGATATCGGCGCGGTCGTGCAAGATGGAGTAGTCGTAACCAAAGTTGAAGTAGTCCACGCCCACAGTTTTCCGCACGCTCTCCTCCGTGAGGATCTCAGCGTCAGCCAGTACCTCCGCGATAAACATCGTTCGCGAGCGATCAGGTGAGAGGAAGTGCAGGTTCTGCCAGAGTGCGCCTCCAACAGTGGATGGAATCCCGACGTAGTGCTCCAATCCTGACAGGCCATTTGAAATGGAGAGTTCAATCAAATCCGGATAGCAAATGGCACCGCTTTCGGCCCACACGCGCCCTGCGTTGACATCAACTTGCAAATGATCTGCGCAATTGCGAATTACAAAACCGCGATATCCTAGATCGCCTACGAGAATATTCGCACCAACGCCGAGCAGGAAGTGGGGCACGTCCACTGACCGCGCGGCTACAATGGCCTCGGCCAGTTCGTCGGCTGTGTGGACTTCCACCAACAGATCAGCCGGGCCTCCAATCCTGAAGGTTGTGAATGGAGCAAGATTGACACTCTCCTGAACTCTATCACCCAGAACATCACGCAGCGTAGCGTAACGGAGGGCGAGATCATCCGTAGGCGCGGTTGGGTGTGAAGACGAAGCGTTGGCCAAGAAAGAGGAGAAGGCAGGGGGAGGGCCGCGTAGTTTACCAACCCATTCTGGCCCCGGCGAACACCGCAAGGCATCCCCAATCTATTTACGCAGCCCCACCTGTTATGGCTTCCCCGCTCGACAACATTCTCGACAACATCAAACCGCCCCGCAATAGTCGCTTCGGACTCATTGGAATTCTCGCGGTCGTCCTCCTTATCATGATTCCGGCCTGCATGACCACGTCTATCGGCTCTGGCGAGCAGGGCGTGAAGTACAGCAGCTTCAGCGGCACGAACCTCAATTCCGTGTATGGCGAGGGGCTCAACATCTACTTTCCGTGGGAGAACATGGTGGTGTACGATGTGCGCATGAAATCCGAGGACGAGCAGCTTTCGGCGCTTTCTTCCAACGGCGCGACCATCGCCATGGACGTAACCGTACGCTACAAGCCGACCACTAACAACCTTCCGTTTCTCCACACGACCTTTGGAAGCGAATATTACGAGCGTCTCATTCGTCCTGAATTGAGAAGCGCAGCGCGTGAGATTGTAGGCCGATATACCCCCGAGGAATTGTATTCCACACGCCGAAATGAACTGCAGGACCGGATTCATCAGCAAGTGGCTGATGCGGCAGCTGCACAATTTGTTGAGGTCGATGCCGTGCTCATCCGCGACGTGGTGCTTCCCGATCAGGTTCGGCGCGCCATCGAGAACAAGCTCGAAGAGGAGCAACTCGTGCAGCAGGCCGCGCTCTCGGTTAGCCGCGCGGAACAGGAGGCCGCCCGCAAGCGCGTCGTGGCGCAGGGTGACGCCGACCGTGCGCGGATCGTTACGCAGAGTCTTACGCCGCAGTACATCCGCTGGCAAGCCATCCAGGCCACGCTCCAACTCGCGGAATCAGACAATGCCAAAGTTGTCATCATCGGCGGTAATGGCGATGGACTGCCTGTAATCTTAGGAGAATGAGCAAGGCCGGCAAGCAAGGCGACTTCTTCGACCGTGTGCTGGAAGTGGTCGCGCAGATCCCGTACGGGCGCGTGACAACGTACGGGCACATCGCTGAACATTTGGGGACGCGGAGCGCGTCGCGAGCCGTGGGATGGGCTTTGAACGGCGTGGGGAAGCACGTTCCAGCACCCAGTCCTCTGGAGTTGCCCTGTCACCGTGTGGTGAACCGCTTCGGTGGACTCACCGGCAAGCAGCATTTCTCCACGCCTTACGTCATGGAGGAGCGCCTTCGAAGCGAAGGTATTGTGTTTAACGTCGATGGCTGCGTAGACATTGAGCAGCATCTGTGGGTGCCGGGAGAGGACGAGAATCAATCCTCGTAGGGGCGAAGCGTTGAGTCGCTCCTACGACCTCGTTACGGTTTCGCCGCCCGCGATTCCATCCAATTCATCCCAGAACGTTGGGAAAGAGACATCGACACATTCGGCGTTTCGGATGGTCGTCGGACCAGCTGCAGCGAGCGCTGCAACTCCAGCCGCCATCGCGATTCGGTGATCGCCACAGGAATCGACGGTCGCGCCTTGCAGGGGATGTCCACCATCAATGATGAGACCGTCGTTCATTTCCAGCACGTGTGCTCCCATCGCTTGCAGGAACTTGGCGGTGGCGGCGAGTCGGTCGGATTCTTTGATTCGCAGTTCGCCCGCGCCGCTGATGGTCGTCCGCCCCTCTGCGCATGCGGCAGCGACTGCCAAAACCGGAATCTCGTCAATCAGATTTGAAATGAGGTCTCCGCCTACGTCGATGCCGTGCAATCCTTTTTCAGGAGCAGATACACGAAGGTCGCCAATCGGCTCGTAAGAGCGAGTGCGTTCGTCGGAGAGATCAATTTTTGCACCCATCGCACGGAGCACGTCCAGCAACGCCGCCCTCGAAGGATTCAGGCCTATCTGATTCATCTCCAATGTCGAATTCTGCACAATGGACCCCGCCACGATAAAAAATGCTGCGGCCGAGAAATCGCGCGGTACGACCCAGACGCGTGGTGGCAACTCCATCGACGCGTCAATGGAAACCCGCCGCTTGCCACTGAAATCAAGTGTTGCGAGACCCAGCATTCGCTCGGTATGGTCACGGGTAGGCGATGATTCGACGATAGTCGTAGTTCCATCGGCCAATAATCCGGCCAACAGGAGACACGATTTCACCTGCGCCGAAGCGACGGGAAGTGTGTAGGTGATCCCTTGCAAAGAACCACCGTGGATGTAAATCGAGGCATGGCCGTCCTCCAAACGAATGGAGGCGCCCATTTGTCGAAGTGGCTCTGCAATACGCTCCATGGGCCTCCCTGATAGCGAAGCGTCGCCAATTAACTCAGACGGGAACGACTGACCGGCGAGCACGCCTGCCATCAGCCGCATCGTCGTGCCGGAATTTCCGCAGTCCAGCGAACGAAAGGGGGCCTTGAATCCGCGCCGTCCTACGCCTTGAATGAACAAGCTGTCGTCGCGCTCTTCCATCTCCACGCCCAAGTCTCGAAGTATGGAGAGGGTCGATTGAGGGTCGCCAGCATCGGGGAAGCCGACAATCTGATTCTCGCCCTCCGACATCGCCGCGAGTATTGCGGCACGATGTGCAATCGACTTGTCAGGCGGAATCGCAATCCTGCCTGCGATGGCGATAACAGGTTCAACGGTTACGTTCTGTGACATTAATCGCGTGAGTAGACGAGGGGCCACTGTTCGGGGTCGACACACGGATTGCCGTCGCAAATCTCTGTTGGACCCTCGCATTCGGCCTTCTCACGCATTTCCATAAGGCTAGCGATGCTTTCCTCGCCAAGTCGATAAACGGCGTGCGAGCCGCAATCACCCAAGCCTCGGTAGACCGTGCGGCTGACGAACCTGCGCGTCGGGAGCGCTGGGTCACCATGCCTCTGATCACCGAAGATGTAGCCAGTGAATAAGTCAACCTCTGGCTCACCGTCATCTCCGTCAGGCTCGAAACGAACCAGGCGCGCTCCATTTTCCGCAAGATGGACGAGGGCACCCGAGCCTTGGTAGGCACCCGTGTAGCACATTACGTGGACGAGGTGCTCGGTCTCAGCAAATGGTTCGATAGACAAAAGGCCGAAGCCAAAACTTAGGGAATCAACGATGGTCCAGGGATCAGTTCCGTTCGCGAGTGGGCCGCCGTGCTCCGCGTCGTCGTCGGCACAGAGTGCCGTCCAGCCGACCACTTCGTCGAGAGTGCGGGCCTGAGTGAGCGTTCGCTGGCGTTGAACTTCGAAGTCCATTGTCGTGTCGCGCAGAATTTCCTCTGTCTCCGCAAGCCAAACTTTGGCTTTGAAAGCCAGCATGGGCTGTGCAACGGCCACGTTGAATGCAGAAAGCAAGACGGCTGCGGTGAGGACGGCGAACCCCTGAAATACCGATCTGCGGATGTGTGTGTTCATGCCGGCACGAGAATCTGAGGCGCAACATCATGGAGCAGTTGCTCCTTCGCCGCGTGGGGCAGGAACGAGTGCCGGAAGCCGTTGAGGACGATGTTGTGGATATCCCCGGCGGGGATACCGCATTTCGTGTGTGCCAGGAAGAGCTCGTCGGTGACGGTTGTGCGCGAGAACAATCGATTGTCCGTGTTGATGGTGACGGGCACACCTGCTCGAACATATTCGGCGACGGGGTGCGCCTGATAGCTCGCAACAACGTGCGTCTGAACATTGCTGGTCGGGCAGACTTCCAGCGGAATCTGCCGATCGACGAAGTAGCGGAGGAGGTCGGGATCCTGCCCGAGAGTTACGCCATGACCGATGCGGTGTGCGCCACACTTGAATAGGGCCTGGCGAATAGACGCGGGCCCGAACGACTCGCCGGCGTGAATGGTGATGTTGAGGAGGTGCTTGCGAGCGTGGTAAAAGGCCGCGCCGTGCATCTCCGCCGGGTTACCCTGCTCGCCTCCCGCGAGATCGAACCCAACCACCCCTCGGTCTCGGTGAGCGGCGGCCAACTCGGCCTGTGCCAGCGAGGCGCTTTCGAATCGATCGCGAAGACCACATATGATGACGCCGGTTTGGATCCCAAAATCTTCCTCTGCCTCGCGGAGGCCCGCGAGCACGGCGTCGTTTACCTGCCAGAGCGTCAAGCCGTTTTCTGTATGGAGCGTCGGGCCATATCGGACCTCCAGATACCGGACATTCTCTTTCGCGTTGTCTTCGGCTAGTTCATAGGCAACACGGTGGAGGACCTCCCGCGACTGCATCAGCGGAATGGTGTATCCAAACCATGCTAGGTACTCTTCCAATGTCGCGGAGCCGTCGATCTTCTTAAGCTCCTCGGCCAACGAGTCCTCGTCGTCGGCAGGGAGGAGGTCCGCGCGGTTTTGGCTACGTGCCAGATCAAGCAGCGTTTTTAGGCGCAACGAGCCGTCAAGATGGCAGTGAAGTTCGGCCTTCGGCCACTCCTGGATGGTCTCGCGGGAGAGTTGGGCGTCGCTTTCCGTCATCGTTCGTTTTCGCGCCAAGCTAGTGCCCTGATGTAGCAAGGTCAACGAGGCAGGAGGCCGCCGACAGGCCGAGGCACCTGTTTGGTGTGCCTGAAAGGCAGCGGTAGATTGCTTCCCGGCGCACCGATGAATCTATCACGTGCGAACCGAAACAGGCGTAAATCGTAGCAACTGCTCGTCACTCGACATCTACTACCATGAGTCTGGGCCCCTGGGAAATTGCCCTCATCTTCCTCGTCGTGCTTCTCGTATTTGGCGCCAAGAGGATTCCCGAGATTGCTCGAGGCATGGGGAAGGGCATTCGTGAGTTCAAGGACGCGTCGAACGACATCAAGCGGGAACTCACCATTAGCGACACGCCGCAGCAAACCATCCAGCCACCTGTACAGCAGCCGATGCAAGCTGCTCCGCCTGTTCAGCAGCAGGCTCCGGCTCCCGCACCGTCGCAGACCGCTCCTCCCGCGGATCCAGCGGAAGGCGGCGCACTGTAAACATCGGCTCGTTGTCGGCGTGCTGGTGAATCTTTAGCGGTGGTCTGGAGGGCTTGGGTCGTCCGCGGTAGTTTCCGTGGATCAATTTTTCCGCGCTAATACCCTCTCCATGTCCATTCTAGTTAACAAAGATTCCCGCGTCGTCGTTCAGGGCATTACCGGAAAGGAAGGATCCTTCCACGCCGGGCAGATGATCGAATACGGGACAAACGTTGTTGGCGGCGTCACCCCTGGGAAGGGCGGGACGAAGCATCTGGACCGGCCTGTATTCAACACGGTAAAAGAGTCCGTCGAACATGGTGGAGCTAACGTGGCGTGCATCTTCGTGCCGCCGCCGTTTGCCGCCGATGCGATCATGGAAGCGGCCGATGCGGGCGTTAAGGTGATCGTGTGTATTACGGAAGGCATTCCTGTTCGCGACATGATCTCAGTCGCGCCGTACGTCAAAAAGCGTGGTGCGCGACTCGTAGGGCCGAACTGCCCAGGCCTCCTGACGCCGGGAGAAGCCAAGGTTGGCATCATGCCCACGATGATTTTTTCGGAGGGCGCCGTTGGTGTGATCTCGCGCTCGGGAACGCTGACGTATGAGGCAGTCGATCAGCTTACGCGGGCTGGGCTCGGCCAGACGACCGCCGTAGGGATTGGGGGCGACCCGATCATCGGAACCCAGTTCATTGATGCTCTGGAATTGTTCGAGGCCGATTCAGCCACAGAAGCGGTCGTGATGATTGGTGAGATCGGTGGCTCGGCGGAAGAAGAAGGCGCGGAGTTTGTCAAGAACAACATGAGCAAGCCGGTTTTCGGGTTTATTGCGGGCCGCACGGCGCCTCCAGGTCGCCGAATGGGCCACGCCGGGGCCATTATTTCGGGCGGCAAAGGCACGGCCGACGAAAAGCTCAAGGCCATGCGCGAAGCTGGCATCACGACCGTCGAGAGCCCAGCCGCCATCGGCGAAACAGTGCAGGCGCATTTCGCGCAGGTGGCGTAGAGGCGGCTCACAATGCCATTGGTATTGTAGGGGCGACACACCGGGTCACCCCTACGCGTATCTCGTTATGCGTGTAAAAACCGTCGAATTCATTCGCTCGTCCCCAAACTGGGCGACGATGCCAACCGACAGGAAGTCGGAGATTGCGTTCGTCGGTCGGTCGAACGTGGGTAAGTCATCCCTGCTGAATGCGCTTATTGGCCGCAAGAGCATGGCCCGGACGAGTTCCACGCCAGGCAAGACGCAAGCGTTGAACTACTATCTCGTCAATGGGCCGACGGGTTTCTATCTGGTCGATCTCCCCGGATTCGGTTACGCGAAGGTGCCCCAGAAAATGCGGGCGGCATGGCAGCAACTGATCGGTACCTACGTCACACAGCGGGAAGAGCTGCGCTTGATCTTCCATCTCATCGATAGCCGCCACGAGCCCACCAAGCTCGACGACGAACTCATAGAAATCATGCGCGGAAGCGATGTGCCGCGCGTCGTCCTTCTCACCAAAGCCGACAAACTGGGCAAGAACCAGCAGCGGAGTCGCGTAGCAGAGATTCAGAAGCGACTTTCCGCCAGCGGCGTTGAACTTCCGGTCGTCCTGACGTCCGCCGAGAAGAAGACGGGCATGGACGAGGTTTGGAAGTGGGTGGAGACGCTTTTGTAGAGGCGCGGCACGACGTCGCGCTACGGCAGGCGAGCATACTGCTGGACCATGCCTTCTTCGGACCGGAGCGTGAGCGTATCGCCGAAGACATGAGCAATGAACTGCTCGGTGCCGCGCGCATCGGATAACGTGAGTACGCTGTCCCACTGTACGGTGTAGTTGGCGGAGAGCACCGTGTCGGCATGGAGCAATCGCTGCCAGCCGATATTCAGCGTGCCGTCGTTCTCAAACGTATACGTCAGCGACATACCGGTGTTGTTCGTTTCTTCCGCGGATAGCTCTTCCCAGGTGCCCACGAGCGGACCTGCGGGTTCGTTTCCGCAACCTGCAACCAAAAGAAGGCCGAACACGAATGTTGCTGCGTTAGTCGCGCGCGCGTGGTGGTTGGTGAGCATCGCCGGTGAGAGGGTGCAGCGTGAACGACCGTAAGTTATCAGAATCCCTTTTCGCCTGTCTCGTTTCAACCTCCTCAATGTTCTACTCCGCTCCGGTTACGTTTCTGTTGCTCATCGCCAACGTGCTGGTCGGGGTGGTCACGCTCTTCGTCGATCAGTCGCTAGTGGGGAAGTGGGCGTTTCGGCCCAAGCTGGTAAAGGAGGGCGAATGGTGGCGGTTCATCACGGCCGGGTTCGTGCATGTTGGGCTGTCGCACCTCGCGTTCAACATGATCACGCTCTACTTTTTCGGGCCGTTTCTCGAAGGGATTCTCGGACCGGCAAAGTTCGTAGCGGTCTATTTCGGCTCGGAGCTGGCGGCGAATGCGCTCACGATGTGGCGCCACAAAGACAACCCGAATTACTCTGCCGTGGGCGCGTCTGGGGCCGTTTCGGGTGTGCTGTTCGCCTTCATCCTGTTTGAGCCTTTCGCGATGCTCTACATCTTCCTCGCAGTCCCGATGCCAGCCATTCTGTTCGCAGTGCTGTACATCGCAATGTCGATCTACTCGGCAAAGCAGGGAGGAGGCCAGGTCGCCCACGAAGCGCATCTGGGCGGAGCGTTGGGCGGGGTGGTACTCACCCTACTGCTCTATCCCGCTGCATTCGGCATCTTTCTGCAGCAGTTGGGGATGGGGTGACCGCAGGCGCGGCAGGTGAGGTGTGTCAGTCAATCTTGCGGAAGGACGGTGCCTCAGGATCCCGCGTGGTACACTGCGCCTCGATCTCAACTCCGCTAATT
This sequence comes from Rubricoccaceae bacterium, assembly GCA_037969195.1. Taxonomy (GTDB): domain Bacteria; phylum Bacteroidota; class Rhodothermia; order Rhodothermales; family Rubricoccaceae; genus JAHEJB01. Next base: position 11,617 of record JBBKWZ010000063.1, read on the forward strand.
CCTGCCGGCCGGTCTCCGTCCAGCCACATATCGCGGGTTAGGAGCACAGGCGCACCATTCCGGAATACGGTAATGGGGCTGAGGTCGAGCGACATCGACAAAACGCCACCAGCCGACGTAGGCTGAGGAATCCACGCGACGTAGCGCTCAAACGAAACGATGGACTCGTCGGGCTCACCGGACGGTCTCAGTCGGAAGTTGACCATGCTCGTCCGGCCCGTGCGTTCTCGTGTGGTTCGATTAGGCTCCGTATTAAAGCCCAGCTCCGGACGCGAAGCGTCGTCGCACTCAATGGGGATGGTGTACTCGTTGTCTTCGTAGCGAACCACAGCCGCGCCTTCATAGAGCGTGTCGCCGGGATTGGCCTGTGCGCTGGCTTCAACCGTTGGCAGAACAAGCAGCGCCAGAGCTACGAATGCGAGGAGGGTGTTCAGCTTTGCACACTTTAGGCGTGTCGTTTCTCGCGTGAACATAGAGCTGACGGTTGTATTGGTGAACCGGCTAGGGTCAAGGTAGGAGATAATAAACGACACACACAAGGCTGCAGAGCATAGTAGGGGCCCCGTTGCCCACGAAGCGCATCTGGGCGGAGCGTTGGGCGGGGTCGTGCTAACGCTGCTGCTCTACCCGGCAGCGTTCGGCATCTTCTTGCAATAGCTCGGAATCGATAGGGGCGAGACGTCGTGTTAGCGCTCCTCACGATCACGAGAAGCTGTTCCGAGAGCAGTTGTACTCATGTTGTGCAGGAAGGCGTACACGTCGGCAACTTCCTGATCCGTGAAATAGGCGAAACGGCTGCGGGCGACAGGACTCATCATCTCCAATTCGCGATCGCCGATGGCGATTCCCGTCCGCATTAGCCGGTAGAAACTGGCTTCATCATAGGCACCAACTATGACAAGATCAGGTGCGGAGTCATCCTCCCACGGCGTATCGGCACGCAGGCTAAACCCGTGGCACTCGTTACAGGTTGTCATGGCAATGTATTCGCCGCGTGCAATTCGTGGATCGGGATCGTCAACGCGTTTCAATGCCGGTACACGATCCAGGTACGCAGGTACGGTAGCGTCCCTACCCAACGCTATATCCAAGCGTATTGGCCATGGCAGCGACTCGCGTGGCAACTCCTCGCTGGCCACAGGCACGGTACGTAAATAGGCAATGACGTCGGCGAGATCTTCGTCCCTCATGCGGACGAAGTTGTAGGACGGCATGGAGTAAAGGGCACGTCCGTCATGGCCGATGCCGTGACGGACAGCGGCTTCAACAGTCGCCTCGCTTTGGCTGCGCACGTACTCAGCGAGGTTGGGTGCGACAGCGTATCCCCACATGAGCGCGCCCTCAAGCGAATCACCATGGCAGCCCCGACAGCCGCGAGTGCGAACGAGATGATCGCCACGGGCAACTGCGGCTGAATCGGTTGGAATGGGATAGGTAAACGCGACCGGCGGCTCGAACGAGCGGAAATGCATCTCGCTGGCGACGTAAACCCAGGCAACAAAACTAAGGGCGATCAAGACAAGCGCGGCAACGCCACCGATGACCCAACGCATTATGATCATTTGCCGTTTTATTGGCACTAACTGACGTGCAGCTAATGCGTCAAGTACTTGTTCGCGAGCTGTTTTAGCGCGCGGAATGTACACCTCCTCAGCTTCTTGGCAACATGACCCATCACGATCAATCTGAGACTCTAAAAACGGTTGAACGCTCAGTCTCCCATTGCTGTCAAGCTAGCACTAGCTACTACTGAACGTTCTCCAGTAGGACGCCCCAGTCATGAAAAGCGAGCACATCATCCCGCTGCCCATCCTGTCCTCGAAACCACGCAACTTGCCACCCTGCATTGCGACCGCCCTCCACATCGGAATGCAGCGAGTCGCCGACATACAGGATGTGTTCGGGTTTCACGTCCACTGCCTTGGTCGCATGAGTAAAGAGCGCTGGATCCGGTTTCATAATCCCCACCTCTTCGGAGATCACGATGGACGCAGATCGTTCAAGGAGAACGGGGAACCGGTCCAGTTTGGCGCGCTGCTGCTCCTTGAACCCATTGGTAAGGATGCCCACAGGGAGTTGATCGGCGATGGTGTGGAAAGCCCTCTCGGCCCCTTCAATCCAATGCCAGTGGTGGGCGTACCGGCTCAAATAGAAATCGCCAAGCAATTCGGGCGCAAGTGCCTCAACGTCAAGCGCCGCAAGAAGGTTTGAGAACCGTCGTTCCTGGAGATCGGCCTTGGTAATCAGGCCCTGCCCGTAGTCGCGCCACAGCGGTACGTTGTGCGCGTGATACGTCTCCTGGATGTGTGGGAGCGAGTACCCGTTAAGGTGGGCAGCAAAGTGCTCATGGCAATCCGCCAGCGCTGCTTTTTCGGCGCGTCGATGATCCAGCAACGTGTCGTCGAGGTCGAAGTAGACGAAGCGGATCACAACAGCTTTTCGAACAGCGCGTACGTCTTGTCGACCACGGCACCCATGTTATCCAGAGCGTTGGTGAGGCGCTTGTTGGACTC
>JBBKWZ010000064.1:0-3527 GCA_037969195.1 Rubricoccaceae bacterium
CTTGTGTAGGTCTCAAACCTGAATGCTGGGCTTCCGATTTCAGCCGGATGGGCCTCGCTCGCAGCCTCGTTGAAATCCACGCCAATCAAATGCTCGTACGGAGGGAAAAATGCGTCCCCCTCAAAATCTCCTTCAACCATTGTCAATTCGAGCCGATCCGCGAGTGGTAGTGCCTCCTTATATACGCTTGCACCGCCGCCGATAAATACAATCGGGCAGTCGGCAAACGCGCCGACAGCGTCCTCGAGCGAAGCGTGAATATGGATACTTGGGTCGTCGACATTCATCGACCGCCTCGTGAGTACCACGTTGTCTCTCCCCTTGAGTGGCCCACCGAACTGGAAGAGGAGCGACTCGAACGTCCTCCGCCCCATGATGACGGCGTGGCCAAACGTCAGCGTCTTGAATCGCTTCAAATCGGCGGAAATCCGCCACGGCAAATCAAGCCCGTTGCCAATGAGTCGGTCCTTCTCGGCGAGCGCTGCAATGATGACAAGCTCGGGACGCGCTTCGTCAGCCATGATTCAAACTGCAACGGGGAAGCGTATCGCATCGAGGTGCTGATACCCTTCCAGCGTGAAGTCGTCGAACTGCAAGTCATCCAATTCCTTTGGCCGCCCGTCTGGATACCGCGCTATGTGCAGCGTTGGCGCGGGAAGCGGTTCGCGTGATAACTGTTCCCGAAGTCCGTCAACATGGTTCTCGTAGATGTGGGCATCGATGAGCGTATGTGCGAATCGGCCAGTTCGTAACCCAACTAATTGAGCGAGCGCCTCAGTCAACAAAGCGTAGCTCGCGAGATTGAACGGCACACCGAGGGCCAGATCCGCCGAGCGTTGGGAGAGGTGGCAATTTAGAAAATCAGCTCCCCCGTCATCTGCCGGCGTCACGTTGAAGCAGAAGGTGTAGTGACATGGAGGTAACAAACTCACCGCCGCATTGGCTGGATGCCATGCCGAGACTACCATGCGTCGGCTCATTGGGTTTGTGCGAAGGGTATCCACGACGTATCCAAGTTGATCGAAGCATAGCGAACCATTGGATTCCTGAGTTATCCGGGGATGAACAGGCTGTACCCAAACTTCACCGCCAAGCGCGGCTCCCTCCCGAGGCATCGGAAAACGTCTCCAAAAGCGCCCGTACGCGGTTTCCAGGTTGCCTTCGTCGTCGGCCCACGCGTCCCAGATCCTCGTGTGCTGGCGCAATGTGCGAATGTGATCTTCGCCGGAGAGATACCACAATACCTCCCGAAGCATCGAACCGAAATAGATTTTCTTGGTCGTCAACAGCGGATAACCTTCTGCAAGATCAACCACGTAGAATTCCGCGAACGATGAGATTGTGTCTACTCCTGTTCGGTTAGTCTTTCGCTTTCCACACTCCAACACGCGCGCCACGACGTCCAGATACGCCCGTTCGGCGTTTGTCGTCGTGGTGATCGGAGCGATGTCAAGTTCCATAGGGGCGCGGTCTGCGGGAGGTTAAGACGGCCTCGTTCAAGGCGCAACCTTTGTGGACATCTGCGCGACTGAGGACTAGGAGCGGAGGGCCGTAAACGGTAGACCGAAAGCAACCCTGTTCCGAATTTTTCCGATATCGGAGGTCCCATCTGTTCCGTCCTCCCAAATCCTAAATCTGCTAGCTTCCATTGAACTCGGTCTTCTGTCTCCTGTACACCAAACAAAAATGGATCCTGGTCTCCACGTCACTCAGGCAATCAACCACCTGAACAAAGTGCTCGCGTACTATCCGTATGTCGAGGAAGATGGCGAGGCGCTCGTCGCGCTAACGCCTGAAGATTGGCAAGTCGTGGCAGATGCCATGTTCTATATGGCTACACCGAGGGAGCACTTCCCGGAAGCGATCACACAGTACGAACTTTCTGAAGATCAGGGCGCGATCTTACTCACCGTTGCGGACGGAACGCGGATTACCATAGAGGTGGGATAGGGCCGTCTAACGCGTAGCTCGTATTGCGAAAGGAGCCCGCCTTGGCGCGAATATGCACTACGAGCTACGCAATAGAACTGCTCAGTTCGCTTGCGCACGAAGGTCGAAGCGCGGAATCTCGACGCGAAAGCGTTCGCCGTTTTCGCGTTGCATCAGGAATGTGCCTTCCATCGTGCCCGTAAAGGTCGGAAGCACGCAGAAAGAATTGTACTCGTGCATGCCGCTGGGAAGAATGTGGGGCTGCTCGCCAACCACGCCCTCTCCTTCAACTTCCTGAACGCCACCAGCGTCGTCCTTAATAATCCAATGTCGGCGCAGAAGCTGCACCTCAATCGCACTCCGGTTCGTAATCGAAATGAAGTACGCGAATACAAACCGTCTGGCAACCAAGTCCGACTGCCCGTCGAGGTAAACGGGGCGGACAGAAACCGCAATGCGGTCGGTTGTGGCGTCGTAGGTGATCATGCTCGATTTACAGCAAGTTGCTTCAGCCACAGTGAAATTGGAACAATATCCCTCGACTCCAAATAATTCGTATTCAACATAACAGGCGTGTTCGCACTTCCGTCCTCAAACCACTGCGTTGCGAGCTTCCCTCCCAGCCTCCTCTATGCGCTGCCGACCTCCTGCCCGCGTGCATACTCCAAAGCTCCAACGAGCTGCCGGACTCGTGTTTCGCAAACGGGTGCGTTCCACTCTCCGTTCTCTTTGAAAGCGCTACCGATGATAAATCCGTCTGCCAAATCGACGTAGTCGACGAAGTTGTCGGACGTCAAACCGCTGCCTATGAACAACGGGAGGCTACTGCCGGCGGCCACGTCTCGAAGATCGTTCTGAGCGGGCGCATGCCCCGTAGTCGATCCCGTGACGACAAGTGCGTCGGCCCGATGTTGTTGTGTGGACGCCGCCAGGTCGGACAACGACAAATCAGCCGTCCATGCATGAGAAGCGTGCTTTTTCTGGACGTCGGCAAGTACGGGAATTCGGTCCGCGCCAATAGCCTTGCGGTACCGAAGAATGTCGCCTGCGCAGGCCTCCGCGATGCCTTTGTCTGATACGTGCGCGTGCGTCCATCCTTCGGCCCGGACAAAGTCGCAGCCGGACGCATGAGCCACAGCCATCGCTGTACGGTTCGCCTGAAACAGAATTTGCACACCGACGGGAATCCGGCCAACGTGGCGTTTGACAGCGCACGCCACGCGCGTCATAAACGCGGCTACTTCCGGCCCCATCTCACGCTCGTGGATGCACGGAAAGTCGTGCATGTTTTCTACAATCAGTCCATCTACGCCGTGCTCGACGAACAACCTCGCCTCAGCAACTGCACGCTCTACGGCGCACTGGACGCCGCAACATCCAGGCACGCCCGGCGACGGCCCTGTGTGGATCATTGCTATGACCGGCTTGGGACGTTTGAAGAGTCGGTCAACGAAAGTCGGCATGGCGAATTCCCCGATCAATCGCGGGGTCACTGTTAGTGTGCTGAAAGGAAGAGGTCGACTGTGCAACTGACTCGTGCTACAAGCTCGTCTCGCAAGCTGTTCCCCTCCTCGCTTTTACGGCAAGGTGAGTGGAGC
>JBBKWZ010000065.1:0-18129 GCA_037969195.1 Rubricoccaceae bacterium
CGCATGTTCGCCGGAGAGGGAACACCCGAGCGCACGAACAAGCGCTTCCACCTCGTCAGCCTGGGCTTACCAGCCAAGCGCCTCTCTACGGCGTTTGACTCGGTGACGCTGTATGGTCGTGACCCGGGCGAACGACCGGACATCTACGGAAAGGTTGGCACGTCGGGCGTTTCTATCTGCTCGTTGGACGACATGAAGAAGCTCTATTCGGGCTTTGACCTATGTGATCCCAAGACCAGTGTCTCGATGACGATCAACGGTCCCGCGCCGATGATCCTCGCGATGTTTATGAACACGGCCATCGACCAGCAGTTGGAAGCGTTTCTAAAACGCGAAAACCGCTGGGACAACGCTGAAAAGGTGATTTCCGAGAAGCTCGGGGATGACAGGGCACTTTACATGCCCTACCAGGATGATGTACTTCCGGAAGGGCACGACGGGACGGGTCTGGGCCTTCTCGGATGCACGGGACGCGATCTCGTCAGCTGGGGATTGCTGTTGGATAGTGAGTATGCTGACCTACGCAGCCAGGCTCTGAAGTCTGTTCGCGGTACGGTTCAGGCCGACATTCTGAAAGAAGACCAGGCGCAGAACACGTGCATCTTCTCGACGGAGTTCGCCCTTCGCGTGATGGGCGATATGCAGCAGACGTTCATCAACGAGGGCGTCCGCAATTTCTATTCGGTCTCGATCTCCGGATACCACATCGCCGAGGCGGGTGCCAATCCGATATCGCAGCTTGCTTTTACGCTGTCGAATGGCTTTACCTACGTGGAGTACTACCGAGCGCGCGGAATGGATGTGGCCGCATTCGCGCCAAACCTCTCGTTCTTTTTCTCCAACGGAATGGATGCGGAGTACAGCGTCCTCGGTCGCGTGGCACGGAGAATCTGGAGCGTGGCGATGCGCGAACTCTACGGTGCCGACGAGCGCAGCCAGAAGTTGAAATACCACATACAGACTTCCGGGCGAAGCCTCCACGCGCAGGAGATCCAGTTCAACGATATCCGCACGACATTGCAGGCGTTGATGGCCATCTACGACAATTGCAACTCCCTCCACACCAACGCCTACGACGAAGCCATTACCACGCCGACGGAGGAAAGCGTGCGCCGTGCGATGGCCATCCAACTCATCATCAACAGTGAGCTTGGCCTCGCGAAGAACGAGAACTCTCTCCAGGGTGCGTTCATTATTGACGAGCTGACCGACCTCGTAGAGGAAGCCGTATTGCTGGAGTTCGAGAAAATCTCGGACCGCGGAGGCGTGCTCGGCGCGATGGAGACGATGTATCAGCGCGGGCAGATCCAGCAGGAAAGCATGTTTTACGAGCACAAGAAGCACTCGGGCGAGTTGCCGGTCGTTGGTGTCAATACGTTTCTTGCGGCGGAGAGCGGAGAGGAGCCGAAGAAAGTGTTGCTGATGCGCGGTACGGAGGAGGAAAAGCAACAGCAATTGCAGGGCGTCCGACGATTCCATCAGCGCCATGCGGAAGATGCCCCGGCCGCCCTCAAGCGACTCCAACAGAAAGCCCGCGATGGTGAAAATCTCTTCGCCGAACTCCTCGAGACAGTTCAGTCCTGCTCGCTCGGGCAAATCACTGAAGCGTTGTTCGAGGTTGGTGGGCAGTACAGGCGTAACATGTAGCCCACGTATCCCGCACACGAAACTGAGGAATCAACGCAATGGGTGTCCGAGCGGGAGCTACGAGGGGCGGCTGTCTGGCCGGAATAATAACGGTTTCCCTAGTGGTCTTTATACCGTGGATGCCATCATGCGGCAGCAGTAGCGATTACGCCATGGAGGAGCTGCGAAGCTGCCCCAAAGCCGTTGCCTTGCTCGGTGAACCCGTGCGAATGTCACGAGTCGGAATGGCGTGCGGGAGCTCCGAGATGCAGGGCGGTCTAGAACGCGCGAGTTGGTCCGTTCCTGTGGCCGGAAGCCGTGCCCGAGGCCGATACCGATATAGTTACGACGCTGTTGGTGGCAGCGTGCGGTTTTCTGGCGCTTTAGAGGTTGACGGCAGAACCATCGATATGGCGGGTTGCCAGTAGGACCATTCGGCGTGTGCGTTGAGCCTTCGCGGACGTTGTGCAGCGTTCGTGTCGAGTGTACAGTTGGGCGGATTCATTTCAGCCGCCTGTCACACCGCCTGCTCATCTGGCGAAAACTTGGCCCGCAAGTCGATTCCGTGCTCCAGCCACGCCTTGGCGCAATCGGCCATGTGCTGCCAGCCGCCGCAGTTTTCGTACGATGCCTTAATTCCGTCGGCATCATCCTTCCAGCCGCTCTCACTGATTCGCAGCATCGTCTTATTTGGCTCAAGTTCTTCGATTTCAAAGTCGACGCGGACATCGTAGCTGTCCGTTTTTGATTTCCCCCACGCCATCGTATTGAGGCGTAGAGTGATCCGCTTCCCGGGAATGACTTTGTCTACGACGACCGGATAGTCACCCCATTCGTTCCAGTGCCACACGATCCCGGCACCGGGTTCCAATCGTCCGGTTGCGCGGTCAACGAAGTAGCGGGTCAGAATCGCCGGATCCGCAATGGCTTCGAATACGTCTTGCGCGGTCCGGTTAATGGTTGTCTGTACGGTGAACGAACGCTCCATGGCAGTCCTCACGGCGATTTGTCATTATGTGATAAAAATATCACACAACGAATGTAAATTGCAAGAGAGAGACGCATTCCCCCGAGTCAGGAGAGAGACGCATTCCCCCGAGTTATGCCAGCATCACAGACAGACGCGGACCAGAATCGTGTTTTCAAGGCTATCGCCAACGCCGACCGCCGAACGATTCTGGATGAGATTCGAGAGGCGCCACGAACGACAAAAGACTTGTGTGCTGCATTACCGCACCTTGAGCGCACAACCGTCATGCTTCACCTTCGGATACTGAAAAAGGTAGGCCTTGTGATTGTTCGGCGCGAGGGGAGATATCGTTGGAATTACCTTGATGTTGCCCCGATTCAGCGGATTTACAACCGCTGGATTGTTGACTACGCTGCGCCCGCCGCCGACTTAATAGCCAGACTGAAGAATGACCTGGAGCATTCTGGCGGACGCCCATAATCCAACCTTTCGCCCATCGAGATGAACCTCTCTGAAATCGCAGGTCAATTCCTCGGCCGCTGGATCGGAACGAAGGAACTCTACTTTACCGGCCCGCCTACGCCTGATAGCGTATCTGCATCAACGCTGATCATTGAGCCTGTGGCAGACGGCAAATTCTATTCATTTGCCTACACGTGGGAGTTCAAGGGCAAGAGCCATGAAGGTTTCTTGCTTGTCGGGAACGAAAATGCTGACAGCATCGCTACGGCCGCGTGGGTCGACTCCTTTCACATGAGTGGTAAGATCATGACTTCAGAAGGCGCGGTCGATGCCGATGGCACAGTCGACGTGCATGGCTTCTACGAAGCGCCGCCTGGGCCGGACTGGGGTTGGCGAACTGCGTTGAGTTTTGATGCCGGAAAACTCAGCATCGTCATGCACAACATTTCGCCTGAGGGAGAGGAAGTGTTGGCGGTGAATGCGTCCTACGAACGAACCTAGGCTGCTGCATTCCTGACGTGAGACTAAACCGTCTAAGAAGAGGCGGCCTAACCGACCGACTTTAGCCCGGTTTGCAACGCTTGTGGATTCGGGAATGGCTGCGTGTCGTTTGCAGGATGTAAAAGCGGGCGTCGACCTAGCGCATACCCTTTGCCAAAGGGTGGGCCTTCCCTTCCGGTTCATTTCAAAGTCGCTCAATGCCACCAGAACGCCACAAATCCGACGCCTACGTAGAAGCAATGGTTCGCGAAGCCGTGACCCACGTCGAGGCCTGCATAAAAACCCCTCTGGAGGATCTTGGCTATGCTGGTCCACACACCCGACTGGAGCTGACGAACGGCCAACACGATTTTCTCGCGGGCTATATCTATGGAGCGCTGGAGCGGCTTCTCGAGATGGGTGAACTCGACACAGAGGACGACGTGGAGCTCGCGGCGAACCGCCTCTACGCGCGTCTGCTTGGCCCGTTTGACACCGAGGATTGCCGACCGTGGCACATGTGGGTCGTTCGAGAGGGCATCAAGCAGGTTCAACGCCCACACGCCATGCTTGGTTATTGCGCGGGTCGCGGAGATATAGTGTCCCGCCTGCGGGCTGACAACTTTCGGGCGGCACTCGGACCGGCGCTTGCCAATCTTTCAGGCGCCGAAACTGGCGGTGACGGTTACTCGGGCCCACTACCATCCGGCGACGGTGGGTTCTGATCGATGAAGCGCAAGCGAGGGGGAGCGACCTTCTCCTAGGCGGTGCGAGTCGAGCCATTTCTCGTACTTCGCTACGGTCTACCCCTCTCGCTGGCGCTTTCACGGATCAACGACGTTCGTGAGCGCGTTGCGGGGTTTCAAGTCCCGCTGACACCTTGGTTATCAACTCGTCTGTAGAAATATCCCCTGCGGCGCTGGAACAAGTCGGGACAGTATGGCTGGATACGGCGCGAACCGATGTCGACTCCGGTGAAGACTCAGGAATGTTTTTTACTGAGCCAATCAAAACGCTGACGGCGCATTGTTCTGGCGACGTCCCCGATTTGTTGGAGGCACTAGATGTCGAGACTTCCAAAGGCAAGTGGGTTGCAGGCGCTCTGGCATACGAGGCGGCCTATGCGCTGGAACCTTCAGTTTTTGCTCCGCCTGAGGACGGATTGCTCGGCTGGTTTGGGGTTTATGACGAGCCGATATCCGTAGGGTTTGACGACGCGGACGCTCTTTTGTCGAGTCGAACGGATGGTCAAATCGTGGACGCCAAGTTTGGCCTTCTGTACGATGAATACGCCTCGCGAATAGACCGCATTCGCGATTATATCGCGGCCGGCGATGTGTATCAGATCAATTTCACCGCGCCGCTGCGATTTCAGCTGGAGGGCGATATCGTTGGATTCTACAAAGCCATTCGCGAACGACAACGTGTGCCCTATGGGGCTTTCTTGAACCTCGGCGACACGCAGGTTCTCTCGTTTTCTCCCGAGTTATTTTTTCGAATCGATAAGGGACGGATCACTACGCGTCCGATGAAGGGAACGACCCAGCGCAGCTCAACTACAAAAGAAGATGATCGCCTGGCGGAAACTCTACTCAACGACGAAAAGAACCGTGCTGAGAATTTGATGATTGTCGATCTCCTCCGCAACGACCTCTCAAAAGTTGCCAATGCGGGCACGGTCACCGTCCCTGAATTGTTCAATATCGAGCGCTACGAAACGGTTACGCAGATGACATCAACGGTGCGTGCTACACTCAAAGAGAGCGTCGGTCTGAGTGATGTTTTCCGCGCGCTCTTTCCGTGCGGTTCGGTCACGGGCGCTCCGAAACTCCGTGCGATGGAGCGCATCCGCGAATTGGAAGACGGCCCTCGTGGCATCTACTGTGGCGCAATCGGTTACGCCGACCCACACGGGAATGCCGCGTTCAGCGTGCCCATCCGCACGGCCGTCCTTAGACAATCTGAGAAGGGTATTGCAGACGGCCAACTAGGTATTGGCAGTGGGGTAGTGTGGGATTCCGACCCGTGCGGGGAATACAACGAATGCCTCCTCAAGGCCCGTTTTCTCACAAATATTGTTGGGTGAAAATGTCCGCGCAGCCGCCATTCTGCCTGTTGGAAACCATGCGTTGGGAGCAGGGTATCGCGTTGCTCGATCTGCATTTGGCGCGCTCTGGGGCAGCGGCCTCTACGCTCGGATTCTTGTTCGACGAGCCGGCAATTCGGGATAGACTTGATGCGAAAACATCAACACTTGAGTCAAACGCCGCTTACCGTCTGCGCCTCCTGCTTGAAGCAAACGGGGAATCCCATATAGAGGCGACACTTCTCGATTCCGAGGGCGTCCCATTTCGAAGGGTAGTCCTCAACCCGGAGCCGCTGAGCTCGACGGATCCCCTTCGCCTCTTCAAGACAACCAGCCGGGAACCGTATGAAATGGCGTTTGCCTGGGCTGTGGAGAGAGGCTTCGACGAAGCCATCCTTTTGAACGAACGCGGCGAAGTATCGGAAGGAACAAGGACCAACGTGTGGATTCGTCGCCGGGGACAGTGGCTCACGCCACCGCTTAGCTCAGGCTGTCTGGGGGGTGTCTACCGTGCGCGCATGCTCGAAACATGGGACGATGCAGCCGAGGCCTTGTTGCATCTCGACGATCTAGTCACTGCCGAACAGCTCGCCCTTTCGAATGCTGTCCATGGGTTCCTTCCGGTAGAGCTCGTCATCGATCCATAACGGCCTGGTGCTACATTGTCAGCTCACTTCTTGCAAACATCCTTCCCCAATCATGTCAGATTTGACAGGCCTTATTAGTCAGGCCCTTCAGGGCAATACCCTCCAGCAGCTCAGCCAGCAAATTGGCGCCGGCGAGCAGCAAACCCAATCGGCTGCGATGGCGGCGCTGCCCGTACTTCTTGGTGCGATGAAGCGCAACGCCTCAACGCCCGAGGGCGCGACGGCGCTCACCAGCGCTCTCCAGAACGACCACGACGGAAGCATCCTCGACCAACTCGGAAGTTTTTTTGGCGGATCTCATCAGAATCAACGTGCGGCCGATGGTGCCGGTATTCTCGGACACATACTCGGTGGTGAGCAAGAAACCGTGCAGCAAGGCCTGAGCCAAGCGAGCGGGCTGGATTTTAGCCAGATCGCAAAACTTCTGCCATTGCTCGCTCCAATTGTGATGGGTGCGCTGGGTCGAAGCCAACGACAGCAGCCTCAGCAAGGGGGTGGGGGTCTTATGGACATGCTCTCCGGCGCGACCACTTCTGCGAGCCAACAGGCACCTTCCGGAATGATGGGCATGCTCACTGGCTTCCTCGACAAAGACGGCGACGGGGACATTAAAGATGATCTCCTCAAGGACGCCGGATCATCCATGCTAGGGAAAATTCTAGGCCGATGAGGATCGATCTCGAACCATTTCGCGTCAAGCCCGGCGAGACCCTTTCACTCACAGATCGCAGGACTGCGGAAACTCAAGGCCTCATTGAAGCCGAGCACGAGGATGCGGCCAAGGCTCAACTGGACGTACTCGTTGATCGAATCGACGAGCTACAGGAAAAGCTTTACGCCGAAGGCAAGAAAGCGCTGCTCGTCGTCCTTCAGGCCATGGACGCGGGCGGGAAGGACTCTACGATCCGAAAAGTCTTTGGTGGGCTGAATCCGCAAGGCGTTCGCGTGTGGAGTTTCAAGGCGCCGTCCAAGCTGGAATTGGCCCACGACTATCTCTGGCGCGTCCACCACCGCGCACCGGAGAAGGGGTACATCGGCGTCTTTAACCGCTCGCACTACGAGGACGTATTGATCGTGCGCGTGCACGGATGGGCATCGCCGGAGGCGATCGAGAGGCGCTACGACCACATCAATGCGTTCGAAAAATTGCTCTCCGATGAGGGAACGGTTGTCGTCAAGATCATGCTCCACATTTCAAAGGAATTCCAGTTGGAGCGATTCCGTAGCCGACTCAAAAAAGCCGACAAGCACTGGAAATTCAACCCAGACGATCTCAAGGAACGCGAGTTGTGGGACGAGTACATGCGCGCATTTGAGATCGCGATGGAGCGTTGTTCAACGGATCAGGCACCGTGGTACATCATCCCCGCCGAAGAGCGCTGGTTTCGTGATATTGCCATTGCCCAGTTGATTCACGACACGCTTGAGACCATGAATCCGCAATATCCAGAGCCAACATTTGATCCTGCGGAGTTCGGGCCGGAGACACTTCGCTAGTGCCTAGGCCCGATTGAGCTGCGCCAATCGCTCGACCGTCCCCACATCCTCCCAGAGCCCAGCGTAAACTGTGCCGGAGAGCTGCCCTGCGTCTGCGGCAGTTGCCAGCATAGGGGCAAGCGGGAACCGACCGGGAGAGCACTCTGCGAAAAACTCGGGACGGTAAACCGCGATTCCAGCAAACGTCAGTTTCGGGGTTACCGAATTGCTGACCAGGTTGTCAACGAGATCGAAATCGCCTGATGCCTTGTATTGCGGCGTCGGCACCAGCACAAGGTGCCCCATTATTCCGTCGTCCAGACGTGGGAGCGTCATCGGCATATCCGAAAAAATATCCGCGTTGACGACGAGAAACGGCTCGTCTCCCAGCAGCGGCAATGCCTTCTGGATGCCACCTCCAGTTTCGAGGACGTTGCCGCTTTCGTCACTGTACTTCACGTGCAGGCCAAATCGTTCGCCGGACCCAACGCGCTCCACTATCATCTCCCCCAGCCAATCTAGGTTGATTACGACGTTTTCCACACCGACGGATTTCAGGGTGTCGAGATGCCGCTCCAGAAGGCTCTTGCCGCGAACCTCGACCAGTGCTTTTGGCAACGTGTCTGTGATTGGGCGCAGGCGATTGCCGCGCCCAGCAGCGAGGATCATTGCGTTCATGTCCATCCCTCCAGAGCGGGCAGACAATGAGAGGTGATCAATTCAAAAAGCCATCCGAGCTCGTCGTATCGGGGCGCGAGATCGACGATATACCCAAGTGTTAGGGGCACGTCCGCCATGTAACCCGGCTTACCATCGCGGTGCTTGAGGCGAGCGAAGATGCCAGCCGCCTTCAGATGACGCTGCACGCCCATGAGGTCGAAATAGCGCACAAACTGAGCTTCGTTGACCGCTTGTCGCGTTGACGCGTCATAATCGCCGTAGAAACCTATCGCCCAATCATGAACCTGCTCTGCCGGCCAGCGCACGTAGCAATCCTTGAGAAGAGAAACAAGGTCGTAGGTAAGCGGGCCCTCCAACGCATCCTGAAAGTCCAGAATGCCCGGATTGTCTTTGTCCGTTCGCATGAGATTGCGTGAGTGGAAATCCCGATGCACAAACACCTTCGGTTGATCAAGCGCACTGCGAACGAGGATATCACCCAAGGAATGCCAGCTTGCTTCCTGTTCGTCTGAGAACGTGAGGCCCAGATGAGTCTCGCACAACCATTCTTTGAAGATCGAAAGCTCGAAGCGAAACCGCTCTTCCTCATACGGTGGCAGCGATGACTGGTACGCCGCGCCTCTATCCTGCAGCTGGCGCAATGCGCCCAAAGCGTCTGCATAGAGCGGCGGGGCTATTGCCGGCTCCTCTCGCAACGCGCGGAGATACTGGGTCGAGCCGAGGTCCGTTAGCAGCAAAAATCCCTCTTCCACGTTCGCCTCGATGATTCGTGGCGCGTTCAGCTCCATTTCTTGGAAATAGCCCGCAACGCGTATGAAAGGCAGGCAGCTTTCTTTCTCCGGCGGCGCATCCATCGCGATGAAAGTTTCGTTCGCCGTTCGAACGCGGAAGTAGCGCCGAAAGCTGGCGTCATCCGATGCCGTTTGCAGTTCTCCTCCGGACAACGCATCGATGCCGCTCAGCCAGTCCACCAGCATTTTCAGCCGGTGATCCGTCTCGTCGTTTCCATCGAATCCAATAACGATCGGGTTAATCACTTGGTCGCAGGTGAAGCGGACTGGAGAACGTTACGTCTCTCCGCACGACGTAACTCCGGGGGGGTTCTTCGAGTGCGAGCTCGCGAGCGAGGAAGCCCGTCGTTTGCGTGATTGGGTGATAAATGTGCGTTCGGCTCCAGTTTGACGTCAAACTCCACGCTGTCCAAACCGATGGAGCGGGTGGGCCATCGAACACCATCGAAGGTCCATACAGAAGGCTAGTCGGATGACCACCCAGACTCGAAGTAAGTGGCGCGAAACGAGAGGGGGGAGTGCGGCGTGACGGATCGTTCCAGATTGGAAAGTACCGGACACCAGGTTGGACAAGCTCCCAACGCCACGCGCTCGTTTGATCCCCATGCTCCGCCGTGATTCGATCGACGGCATCGCGCAGCGTCTCTTGAAGAATGACCGTTCTCCCCGAATCTGGCGAACTGCCTGGGAGTTGACCGACCTTCTTCCGGTACTCTGTCATCCATCGCTCAAAAAGCGACGCACCGAGAGAGCCGCGGTCAAACTTGTAGTCCCAGCCATGAAGAAAGGCATAGGCATCCTTGATTGAGGCGTCAAGAGAATCTCTATTGCCGAGCTGCTCAATGAGGCGCGGAGTGATCGTAGCCGCCCAGGGGCTATACGAGTCCATCATGAGGATGGCGGGATCAATCGTGTCGGACCTGGTCGCCGAGGAATCCACCGAACTGAGGAGGGTGCGCAAACGACTTGCGGCAAATCGAGCAAGCGGATCCACCGCAACGAAGGTTCCATTTGGAAGCTCCTCGCGAACAGGCGGTGATCCCAGAATAGCCGTGGATCCGTTGGACGAAGAAATAAGGCCGTCCCCAAGAAAAAGGGTGAACGAAGGTGTTTCTGCTTCATTCAAAAGGGCTCGCCATGATCGGATATCGGAGCCCGCCGCAAAGCCTCTCCAGGTGACTAGCCAGGCCGGAGGCCGTTTGACGGAGGCCGTTCCCTCTCGCTCCCGCAGCATCCGCCGTAATGAATCGGCAAGTTGTACACTCGCAACTACGGCGGCTTCTCCAAGCGAATCGACCGCGGCCAATATGGCCGTTGGCGACGCAGCTGCCGGCTCTGCCTTGAAGTAAAGCCCCGCGACTGAGCGAGGGAATGTGAGCAGCGTCTCGTTGCCATCACGGTCGACGAGACGGTCGAACAAGGGTGGGGGCGGGAGAGAATCCGTGGGAGCCAAAGCAACGTCGCTTGTGAGAAACACACTCCACATTCGGTTGTCGCTCTGTCCGGCCGGAAGCATGATCGTGCCCGGCACGGTTGCAACCAGCACATGAGTATTTCCGACTCGAAGGACCACTTCGCGGAACAACGGAAGGGCTGAATTTCCGTACGCGAGCTGTTGCGCGGCAATAGTTGTTTCGCCAAGTCGCGCCGTCCAGGCACGCGATTCGTTGGCTCCACCCAGATGCAACATGCCACGAAAAAGGGAATCCGATCTCGCAAACCGGACCAGCGCGCTATCTGCTCTGGCAAAGGACGAAAACGAAGAATCCGCCTCGAGCGTGGGCGTGCCAAACCACGCCATCATTCGTTCAACTGCGAGGGCGTGCCAGGGTAGCCACGGTGCGGGCTCAAGGTCGAGGAGAACGAACTCATCGCGTTGTCTGACTGACCAACTTGAAAGCGCAAGATTGGCGCCTCGAGCGTAAGCGTCGAGAACAGCCTTCTCTTCGATGGGCAGTGCTTCATACGAAGCGCGAGCAAGTGATCCGAAGCCCAGCATTCTCGCGTGCCTGTCGTGGCCTACATAGTCACTGCCAAACCATTTGGAGAGATGGCCGAGGGCAGCTTGTCGCCAAAGGGTCATGGTCCACGCTTTATCAGCACCGTGGACGTAACCGAGTGCAGCGAAGAGATCCGTTTCGTTCGCAGCCTCCACCGTAATAGTGCCATCGTCGCTCCACTGAATCGTCGCGGGCTGATTCAGTCCATCCAAGGTCATCCGGCCACTCCGCGCAGGCATATTGCCGTACGCGAAATGTCCCAATACAGCCGACAATCCAATAATTCCAAGCAGGACAAGACCGAAAATTAGGAGCAGGCGAGACACGATAGACGAGGGGAGGGGAGGGGAACCTAAGCTGAGTCGTTTCTACCGTGAAGCCAGGCGGCTAGATCGTCCGCAGATTTGCAATTGAGGCATTGTTCGGCGGTCAGCCAGCCCTTCTGCGCGACCATCACGCCCCATCGGACGAGTTTGAGTTGCTCCATGGAGTGAGCGTCGGGATTTATAGCGATTGGGATGCCCGCATCAGTCGCGCGCCGAATCCATCGCCAGTCGAGGTCCAGCCGCCATGGGTTGGCGTTGACTTCAATACACGTGTTGTTCTCGGCGCACGCTGAAATCACAGCTTCGTGGTTAATTGGATAGCCGTCGCGTTTTAGGAGCAGGCGGCCGGTGAGGTGCCCAAGAATGTCCACATGCGGATTCATCGCGGCGTTGAGCATTCGCTCGGTTTGCTTCGCTTCCGGCAGACCAAAATTGGTGTGAATGCTCGCTACCACGACGTCCAGTTTTTCCAGGACATCGTCAGGGTAATCCATCGAGCCATCCGCGAGCACATCGCATTCCGTCCCCGAAAATATGCGGAATGGTGGACCGCCGTCGTTGGCGTACTCATCATTCAGCTTAGCGATGGCGTCGAGTTGCTCCATGAGCTTTTCGATGGGGAGGCCGTGAGCGACCTGCAAGCTGCGGCTATGATCGCAAACACCGAAGTACTCCAGACCCATGGCCCGCGCTGCCCCTGTCATCTCCCGCAGCGTGTGTGCTCCATCGCTGTAGGTCGTGTGATTGTGCAGCGTGCCTCTCAGATCCTCCAATGTGATCAACTCTGGCAAGAGGTCCTCCTCTGCCACGTCCAGCTCGCCCATGTTCTCGCGCAGGGCAGGGGGGATGTCGCGCAAACCCGCCAGGTCGTAAATCATCTCCTCGTCGTCGGTTTCCTCAGGCGATCCGAAACGATCTATGAAAGCCTCAACATGTGCTCCCGATCCCGTCGTCGTCCATAGCGCGTTTCCGAATTCCGCCTCGGACGCGATGTGCAGCGCGATTGGAAGCCCGAAGGAAGTCTGGCCGCTGATGGTCTCGTCATTCGAGTCGTCAACCGTACAACCGCTGGATGAGAGTGCACGCCGAATGGATTCGCCTTCTCCGACGACCACGAGCTCCACTATTTCGACGACATCCAGTTGGCGCCGAAAGGCTCCCGTTGCTTCTACTTTGTCAATTCCATCGGAGTCCTCCAAGGCACTTATGAGTTTCACGATATCATCGTAAACCTGCCCGTAGTGCGCCTTTCCGGCATAGGCCTGCAACTGCTCAATCGACGAAAGGACGTTCTCGGCTGTCTTCTTGCCAAACCCTGATAGCGTAGCGATACGGCCAGCGAGAGCCGCCCCCTCGAGATCATCGAGGGAAGTAATGTCAAGTTCTTGCCATAGAGTGCGGACTTTCTTTGGGCCAAGACCTTTCACTTTCAATACATCCAAAAGGCCAGGGGGAATCGTCGCGAGCATCTCCGTCGAACTTGAGATCTCACCTGTTTCGAGCAGCTCGACGATATCGTTGGCGATGCTTTTGCCGATGCCCTGTGCATTTACAAGCGTTCCAGCTTTAGCGAGGTCGGCTGCAGGTTGTTCGAGTGTCTCCAGCGCGCGTGCCGAGCTGGCGTAGGCCCGGGCCTTGAACGGGTTTCCGCCTGTCAATTCCACGAGGCTTCCTGCAAGCTTGAGTTGCTGAGCAATGGCCTTGTTAGTCATCCCGGGCAGTCTGAAACAGACGTTATCTGTGGCTCGAAACTAGCACCGCCTGTTACGTTCTTCACGGCAAACCAAACACGCAAATTTTCCAAATACAGTGACGGATCCAGGCCGGCTTCGTCGACATCCATTTTCGGGGCAGTAATGTTACACCATGCGAACATCCCTAGATTCCGTCCGTAGGCAGGCACGAATGCGTCTACCTCGCCCGTTTCCCGACTAGCCCGCAATTCTGTGACTCCTCAGCCAACGTCCGATTCGATGAAGCCACGCCGCTTTCCAACCATGCTTGTTGCCGGCGTCCTCGTTGTCGGCATTTTACTTGGCTTTCAAATCCGCGACGTAGCGTCGGGAAACAGCGACTTCGAGAACTTTCGCAAGATCGAAGAGGCCTACAACTTCATAACTCGTGGATATGTGGAGCCCGTCGATTCGTCGGAATTGGCTGAGTACGCGATTGAGGGAATGCTTGCCGGGCTCGACCCGCACTCAGTTTATATCAACGCGGACGAGATGCGGAGTGTCCGCGAGAGCTTCGATGCGTCTTTCGAAGGAATAGGGATCTACTTCGAATTGATTGAAGGGTTGGATGATCGCGACACATTGGCTGTGTTGATGCCAATCGCTGGAGGCCCGAGTGACGAGGCGGGGCTGCACGCAGGCGATCGCATTATTCAGATAAACGATACGACGGCTATTGGCTTCACCAACGAGCAGGTGCAGCAGTATTTGAAAGGCCCTTCGGGCTCGGAAGTGACGGTTCACGTCCGCCGACCCGGATACGACGAGACGCTGACGTTTGAGATCACGCGGGACCGGATTCCGTTGGAGACCGTGATTGCCGCCTACATGACGGACAATCGAACCGGCTATGTTCGGCTCCAACGTTTCGCTCGGACAAGCCACGCCGAACTTTTGGAAGCCATGCGCAACCTGCAAGCACAGGGAATGGATCGGTTGATTCTCGACTTGCGTGGCAACGCGGGCGGTTTGCTTGAACAGGCCTGGCGCATAGCGGATGAGTTCCTTTCGGCGGGCGAGATGGTGGTCTACACCGATAGCCGCCACAGTTCCAACAACCGCGAATACCGCGCAACGGGTGGCGGAATGTTTGAGACACAGCCTGTCATCGTCCTGGTTGACGAGAATTCGGCGTCAGCGTCAGAGATCGTGGCGGGTGCGATTCAGGACCACGACCGTGGCCTGATTGTCGGTCGTCGGACGTTTGGGAAGGGGCTCGTTCAACAGCAGTTCGGAATGACCGATGGGAGCGTCCTTCAAATGACAGTGTCCCGTTATTTCACACCTGCTGGACGCCTGATTCAAACGCATTACGAAAACGGTGACGACGAGAACTCATACTTCGAGGCAAAGCGGGAAGTCCGCGAATTGATGGAAGGCTCAGGTGACCAGGGACTTCTGGATGTATCTGTGTTTGCCGACCATGTCCCCGATTCACTCAAGTATAGGACTGATTCCGGGCGCCTCGTCTTTGGCGGGGGCGGCATCCTTCCCGATTATCTCGTGCGCATTGATTCGGTTGGGGCTGCGCTTAGGACTGTAATCGGGCGCAGGCTTGACGATAGCTTTGCGCGAGAACGACTCAGTCTTCTAGGGGACAATTTCCGCGAACAGTGGAATGGCAGGGAAGATGAATTCCTTCGCAGCTACTCGATAGACGACGCCACGTTCAGTTCATTCTTCGGCTTCGCGGAGCAACAGGGAATTAGCGTGGTGAATGCCCGTCCTGCAAGTGAATCGGAGGAGCCGATTCTTGTTCGTTCGGAAGCGATGACGTCACGCAGAGACATCGAGACGCGCATTAAGGCGTTCATGGCGCGCCGACTGTTCGGTGTGGAAGCGTTCTACCCGGTTGTCGGTGACATCGACGAAACTCTCTTGGAGGCGATGGGCCTATGGGATGCTGCGTCGGATTTA
The DNA here is from genome assembly GCA_037969195.1 of Rubricoccaceae bacterium. Taxonomy (GTDB): domain Bacteria; phylum Bacteroidota; class Rhodothermia; order Rhodothermales; family Rubricoccaceae; genus JAHEJB01. The sequence continues at coordinate 15,196 of JBBKWZ010000065.1, forward strand.
GCCGTCGCGAGGCCCAGTAGATAGGCGCCTCTCTAGATGATCGCTGTATCAATTTTCTGCCCGGCCTTCCATGGGAAGGCCGGGTTTTTTTGTGACGAAGGGCGGCGGTTTCGGTCGCGAGCAGGACAAATTCGCCTGGGTCAACACTGAAGTTAAGCAACTTCGCGGCTCCTTGTCTGTCAAGGAACAACAGGTTGCCTAGGGCACAATGCAGCTCAATTCAAACTGCGTTGACAATATCAACGTCAGTGGGGATATTGCGGAACGTTGCGGCACGCCGACTCCTTGAGTATTGAGGATGTAGGTTTTTTTCATCCGCTTCGGCGTGCCTCGTTCTGCCGTCAGGTGGGACTCTTCCCCTTTCGCCCAAATCTTTTCGCTCCCTCTGGAGGTCGCATATGAAGCTCTACGCGCTGCTGCTACTGCAGGACGCCGCCGCAAATGAAGGCGGGTTCACCAACATGTTGGTCCAGCGGTTCAACGAAGGCAATGAAGGCGGCTTTATGTGGCCGGTTCTCATCTGTCTTGTGATTGGCCTCGCCATCGCCTTTGAGCGCATCATCTCGCTCAACCGTTCTGATATCAACACCCGCAAGTTTATGAGCAGCGTCAAGGAGGCGCTGGAAACAGGTGGTATAACCCAGGCTGAGGACGTCTGTGCCGGAACGCGTGGCCCCGTCGCTTCGGTGGTCCAGTCAGGTCTTCTTCGCTACGACGAAGGCATGGATGCCGTAGAGAAGGCAGTTGTTGCCTATGGCTCCATCGAGATGAGTTTTCTCGAGCGCGGCCTGGTCTGGCTCAGCCTCTTCATTTCGCTCGCACCGATGTTTGGCTTCCTCGGCACGGTTTGGGGAATGATCCTCGCCTTCGATGCCATTGAACAAGCCGGCGATATCTCGCCGAGCCTTGTCGCCAACGGTATCAAGGTTGCCCTCATCACCACGGTGGCGGGCCTCATCGTCGCCATCATCCTCCAGGTCTTCTACAACTATGCGGTCTCGAAAATCGACCGCATTGTAGCGGAAATGGAGGAAGCATCCGTCGAGCTGATTGACGCCCTGGCCATGATGAACATGGGACGCCCAGTTCGCGGTGCCGGCTCTTCAGCGGACTCCAGCGAAGGCTAAGCTCGATGAATCGAAGTAGCGATGGCGAACTTGACGAGCTCATTCCTCCCATCTTTGCCCTGCTGCTCAACCCAGTTAGACCCTTTCTTCCCCAGTTGACATGGTCACAATCATAATTTTCGTCTGCGAGGCGCTGATTGGCCTGAGCCTTCTTATGATGCTTGTCTTCGGCCTTCGCGGGTTGTTGCTTGGCTCGAAGAACTACGTTGCCATTGGCAGCATGGTCCTTGCCCTCGTGGTCTTTCTAGTTTGCATCGCGATTGCCAACCCGGACGCGTATCCACCGATCGGCGGCAATCCGGTGACTAAGACTGAGGCGGGTATCGTGCTCACTGCCGTGGCCATGTTCAGTCTCGCCATTCTCGCCCTCCTCGGATCTGCCGTTCGCGGCCTGTTCCGCTAGCGCTGACTTGTCGTCGGCCTGCAGTTCGCGGGTCCGGCGCACCTTTTCCTCTCTGGTGCCATGCCTTTATTAAAGCGGCGATCCGTTAGAACGGCTGAGATTCCAACCGCGTCGATGGCGGACATCGCGTTCCTTCTGCTGATTTTCTTTCTGGTTACAACAACGATCAATGTGGATTCGGGCATCTACATGCAACTTCCGCCGAAGTTGACTGACGTCGAACCACCGGAAGTCCAGCAGCGCAATCTCTTGAACGTCCTCGTCAACAACACCGGTGATGTGTTGGTTGATGGGCAGTTCATGACGGTGGATAACATCCGAGCGGAAGTGATTCGGCATGTCACCAACGAGGGTCGGCTTCCGAACTATTCGGACAGCCCGGATGCCGCCATCGTGTCCTTCAAAACGGAAAGAAAGTTGCCGTATGAGCAGTACATCAACGTTTTGGACGGAATACGTGGCGCTTACGACGAGATCCGCAACAATTACTCCAGGGAGTTACACGGTGTGGATTATCCGACCTACCGCGCCCAATTGGGAGAAGACGACGAGGATGACGTAATGGCCAAGTACCCCATCAAGATTTCGCTTGCCGAGCCCGACCCGGGCTGAGAACCGTCGCGGAAATCTCGTAATCACGTACTCAAGTAATCACTGCAATGTCGGCTCACTTCAAAAAGAAGTCTGCGAAGACCAGCCAGAATATCCCGACAGCCTCGCTGCCGGATATCATCTTCATGCTGCTGATCTGCTTTATGGTCACGACGGTGCTTCGGGAGACCGAACTGCTCGTGCGTACGACGCTACCGCAGGCGGAGGCTATCGAGAAGATCGAGCAGAAGCGGCTCGTCTCGTATATGTACATCGGCCCAGAGAAGCTCGAAGGCACCCAGGTCGGCGCGCCCGCCGTGCAGATTGACGACGCTATCGTGGACGACCTCACGGAGATTCGCAACATCATGTACCGCAAGGTGCTCGAAGAGCCACGCATGATCATCTCGATGCGCGTGGATCGCGAGGTCGAGACGGGGCTGCTCTACGATGTCCAGCAGGAGTTGCGCGAGGCGGAGACGCTCCGCATCAACTACTCTACGACGCGCGAAGCGCCGACTGGCGGCTGACACCTCCTTCAGTTCTAACGACGTCCTGCGGGGGTGCTACAGCACCCCCGCAGGTGTTTAGAAGAATCGGTCTTTAGTCTCTCTCCATCCTCCTTGGTGTGGGGCAGCAGTAGCTTGCTCGTCCCTGGTTTCCCCTTCCTTTCTGGTGCGATGGCGTACTCCGTAACACTTCTTCCTGGCGATGGCATTGGCCCTGAGGTCATCCGGGCTGCCCAGCAGATCCTCGACGCGACTGGGGTGGCGTTCGATTGGGATGTGCAACAAGCGGGGCTCGGTGCCTTCG
>JBBKWZ010000066.1:0-3621 GCA_037969195.1 Rubricoccaceae bacterium
AGTTGCGATCGAACGACCCCAACCGCAGCGTTCGTCTCGTCGACCGTTCCGTAGGAAACTATTCGCGGATGTGTTTTGGGCACGCGGTCGCCGCCAAACAAGCCTGTGGTGCCGTCATCGCCCGTTTTTGTGTAGACCTTCATTCAAGACTTAGATCAAACTGGTGCAAGATACCTGACCTGTATCCCGTCCGCGTTTGTCTCGATCTCAGCTTCCATCCGAAATACGTTGCGGATGAGTTCGGGCGAGAGAACGTCGACGGGTGGCCCTTCTGCAGCGAGTTCGCCTTGATCTAGGACAAACAAGTGGTCTGCATATCGGGCCGCAAAAGCCAGGTCGTGAAACGCCGCAACAACTGTCCTTCCTGCTCGGACAAGCTCAGCGACCCGCTCCATCAAATCATACAGATGATGGACGTCCAGATGGGCTGTCGGTTCGTCCAGAAGAAGGATAGCCGCGTCTTGAGCAAGAGCCTGCGCGAGTTGGACTCGTTGCTGTTCGCCACCTGAAAGACTTGAGACTGGTCGGTCACTCAATTCAGTCAGGTCTGTATCTGAAAGAGCTGTCTCGACTCGCTGCCGCTGATCGCGCGAAGGTTGATCAAGCCATTTCAGATGAGGAGCGAGCCCGAGCGCCACAACTTCCCCCACAGTGAAATCGAAATCGAGGGAGGCGTGCTGCCTGACAAAGGCGACCTCACGGGCACGTTCCCGATCCTTCCATGTTGAGAGCGACCGGCCGCGTAGTTCCAATTGACCTGAGTACGGAAGAAGCCCTCCCATTGCCCTGAGTAAGGTAGTCTTGCCACTTCCATTTGGGCCGAGCAGGCCAATCCAGTTGCCTTCCGGAATCGAGAAAGTCAACGTGTCTAGAATTTGCGTGCCTCCTAGTTCAACACTGAGGCCCGTGGCGGCAAAGGCAAGCGGATGTTCGGTAGGCACGGGAACCGGCGGGAACGTTGACTGTGTTGGGAGCACTCGAATCCTCGATTGCAGATGATACGCACCGTCTTCGCCCTAATTTTCGCAGGACTGATTCTCTCTAGCTGCGATGCCAACAACGCTCAAGTAGAGTTTAGCATTGAAGCTGGCGGAGTTCCGTCCGGCATTTTCCGGACGGATGATGGGTTCACGGCATTGATGGGAGAGAATGACCCAGATGATTGGCGAACGTCGCCGCTCTATGCCACGAGTGGATTTGTCGTGACGAACCGCGCCTACCCGAATCCGGCGAGCCTCAGTGGATCTGATGGCTTCACGATCGTCATTTCTACAATCGACGCAATACCGGGGGGATTATTCCTAGTTGCATTTGATGGGTTTGGGGAACGCTATGAACTGGGCCCGATTGAGAGCATTCCTGGGCCAGGGAGCTACGCCATTTCACGCTTGACGAGCTTGATACAGGGGGCACAAGCGGGTGAGTTGTGGAGACTTGTCCTTTTCGACAGTCGCGGAGAGCCAGTCACTTACGGTGACATTCTGATTGAGCGGTAGAGCCGTCAAAGCCTGCCAGTCAGATCCAGCCACCGCAGCTCCCAAACTTTGCGCATAGCCTCGCGAACAATCGACTTGCTCATCTTGCTCTGGCCCTCGGTTCGTTCGGTGAAAACGATGGGCACCTCTACAAGGTTGAACCCACGTTTCCATGCGCGGTAGCTCATCTCAATCTGGAAGGAATACCCGTTCGATCTCACCTCGTCGAAGTTGATGGACTCCAGTACACCTCTCTTGAAACACTTAAAGCCAGCTGTTGCATCGCGCACAGGAAGTCGTGTAATAAGACGCGTATAGACGCCAGCTCCGTAAGACAGTATCAGACGGGAAAGCGGCCAATCCACAACGCGGACTCCGTCTTTGTAGCGGCTTCCGATTGCTAAGTCGGCGCCATTCCTGCAAGCCTCAATAAGGAGCCCTAGATCTCGCGGATTGTGGGAAAAGTCTGCATCCATCTCACAGATGTATCCAAAGCCGTCTTGGAGCGCTTTCTTAAAACCGGTCAAATAGGCCGTGCCGAGGCCTTGCTTGCTTTCGCGTTCGATAAGCCCAACGCGCTCTGGATATTTCTCCATGAAAACACGCACCCGATCAGCTGTGCCGTCTGGGGAGCCGTCATCCACTACGAGCACGGAAAGGTCGCCCTCTAGCGCCATGACCTGATTCAGGATCGGGCCAATATTACGCGCCTCGTTGTACGTCGGGATAACGACAACGGCGCGCGAAAGGCGGTCGGAAACGGATGCGTGAGACGCGATGGAATCTAGGCGTTTCGGGGAAGAGCAAAGAATACGGCTGCCCCGCTATGCAAAACTATCTGTGGCCGAAAGATGCACGCGTTCGACCTGAACTTCCGGAGAGTTGGCTCGCACGGACGAGCGAAGCGGGACAGGGGCGGAGGTCACCGTCTCAAGTATCGTGCTCTCAGGATACGTTCTCGACCTTTCACATCTCTGCTAAATGCTGCTTCGAGCATTCCCGTCCAACAAATTCTGATGTCGAAAGCCGGAGGTGCGGCAGACGTATATTCCGGGCCTCCCCAATTGTATTGAAGTGGGCGCACTAACACGCTTAAAAGGCTCGTCTACATCAGATATCGAATGGCCAACACAACAAAGACAAAACCGGTGAATCCGCCCGAAAAGAAGGCCGATGGCTTGCACAATGGGGCAGCGCACACGTTCACGCCGGAGCCGGGAAATTTCCGACGGTATTTCGACAGCGGTCACACGCACGAAAGTCTCGGGATCGAGCCGGAGACGCTGCTAAGCATGTATAGAAACATGTTGTTGCAGCGGCGATTCGAGGAGCGCGCTGCGCAGATGTACGGCCAACAGAAAATCTCCGGCTTCCTGCATCTCTACATAGGGCAAGAGGCAGTCTCCGTTGGCTCTGTGTGGGGCACCCGACCAACCGACCCAATCATCACAGCCTACCGCGACCACGGATTGGCGTTAGCACGGGGGATGAGTCCGAATGCTGGGATGGCAGAGCTTTTCGGCAAGATCGACGGTTGCTCGCGCGGGAAAGGCGGCTCAATGCACTTCTTTGACGCCGAGAAGTACTTCTTCGGCGGCCACGGTATCGTCGGTGGTCAGATTCCCGTTGGCGTAGGGATGGCATTCGCGCAGAAGTACAAGGAGACAGGTGGGTGCTCCCTTACATACTTCGGAGATGGTGCGATTAACCAGGGAGCGTTCCACGAGGCGGCAAATCTGGCGGCATTGTATGAGCTTCCCGTACTTCTGATTGTAGAAAACAATGAGTACGCCATGGGAACGTCGGTTGAGCGATCCACAGCCGAACCCGACCTCTACAAGCAAGCCTACTCCTACGGAATGACCGGCGCGATTGTCGACGGAATGGACCTGTTCGAGGTCTATCACGCTATGCAGGAGTTGTCCGACGAGGCGCGCGATGGCAAACCTGCGCTCGTGGAAATGCGAACGTACCGGTATCGTGGGCACTCGATGTCCGATCCTCAGAAGTATCGCACGAAGGAGGAGCTGGAGGCGAAGAAGGATGAGGACCCAATTCTCCGCGTCAAAAAGTATATCGTCGACAACAAGCTTTCGACGATCGCGAAGCTTGACGAATTGGATGATGGCGTTAAGGCCGAAGTATT
>JBBKWZ010000067.1:0-5472 GCA_037969195.1 Rubricoccaceae bacterium
CTGTTAAGGGCCACGAAGCCGCTCCACTTCCCGCTGTTCGCATTGTCAATCTCTTGCGTGAGAAGGAAATCAGGAGATTGAAAGGCGCACTATCGGATGAGCTTCGTGGCCCTTAACAGGTACGCGTTCGGGTATGCGGAGCAGCGTGTACTTCCCCGCTCGTGCATTGGCAATGCTCTCAAGCGATGGCGTCGCAGAGCCAAGCACGCAGACGGCGCCGGTTTTGTGGGCGCGCATCACAGCCACGTCGCGGGCGTGGTAGCGCGGTGCCGGGTCGAACTGCTTGTAGCTCGTCTCGTGCTCTTCGTCCACCACAATCAGGCCGATGTTCGCCAGCGGCGCGAGCGCGGCGGAGCGCGGACCGATGACGATGGGATAGCGGCCATCGCGGATAGCGCGCCACGCATCGAACCGTTCGCCGTTGCTCATTCGAGAATGCAGGACGGTCACCCTATCACCAAAATGGGAGCGGAAGCGGCGCACCGTCTGGGGAGTCAACGCGATCTCAGGAACGAGAACGATGGCCGTCTTTCCTTGCGCCAGCGTCTGTTTCAGTGCTCGGATGTAGACCTCTGTCTTCCCGCTACCGGTGACGCCGTGAAGCAAAAACGTCTCGTGCGATTCTTCCTTGATTGCCTTCGAAATAGCCCCCAGCGCATCCGCTTGCGATCCGTTCAGATCTACTTGCTTTGGGGACTCCACGTCGGCGCTCATCGATTCGGACATCCTTTCCACCTCGACCTGCGTCGCCTCTACCAATCCCTTTTCGAGTAATCCATTGGCCGTGGCACTCGAGGCACCGCTCGCCCGCAACGCGTCCGGTTGGAGAATGCCTGATCGATTCTCCGCTAGCACGCTTAGAAGTGCTCTCTGTTTTTCGCCTCGAAGTTCATCCAGTACGGCCTCCACGTTGATGCCTTCGACAAGCCGCAGGCGTCGAGCTCGCTTGATTAAAACAGAAGTGCCGTTCTGTGCTTTCGGCGTCCAGATCATCCCTTTTGGCAGCGCGGCCCGCAGCACATCCCCCCAGGCACAGAGATAGTAGTCGGCAATCCACCTGGTCAGTTCCAATAGCTCGCCCGAAAACGTTGGCTGCTCGTCTAGGACCTCAGCCACGTCTTTCAAATCGCCCGCCTCGTCTTCCGAACGCTCCACGACAACGCCCATCACGCTCCGTCGCCCGAACGGAACGACTACCCGGCTTCCGACAGCAACCTCGAAGCCCGCCGGAAGGACGTATGTAAACGTTCCCTCAACGGGCGTGAGTGGGACGATTTCAGCAAGCTGCGGCATCACGCGAAGCTACGCCGTCACAACCGACAGCCTCACGTCACACCACGTGCATTTGCGAACGTCGGAACGCCTCAACGTTGGCCGCAATATCGCCGTGGAATATTGCAGAGGCGGCGACGAGAACGTCAGCACCGGCATCGGTCGCCTCACGGGCGTTGTCGGGAGTTACACCGCCATCAACTTCGAGCAGCGCGTTTGAGTTAGTGGAACGCAGAAGCTGTTTCGCCTTGCGCAACTTTTCCGTCGTCGCCGCGATGTACGATTGACCTGCAAAACCGGGGTTGACCGACATCACCAGCAACAGGTCAAGATCGGCCGCCACGTCTTCCAGGGTGGAAACCGGCGTACCCGGATTGACCGCGACGCCTGCCTTGCAGCCAAGGTCCTTTATGGCCTGAATGGTTCGATGGAGATGAGGGCACGCTTCCTGATGAACGGTAATGATGTTCGCCCCGGCTTTGGCAAAGTCCTCGATGTACCGGTCCGGGTTCTCAATCATTAAATGGACGTCCAGCAGTGCGCCCTTCTCCTTGGCCAATCCCTTCAGATCCTTCATCACCGGCGCACCGAGCGAGATGTTCGGCACGAAATGGCCGTCCATCACGTCCACGTGAATCCATTCCGCGCCCGCATCCAGCGCTTCGCACGTGTGCGCTTCGAGGCGGCCAAAGTCAGCGCCGAGGATAGATGCTGCAAGGATCACGGGGCTGTCGTGGTAGCTGTGGTTGTGGAAGATTGACAAGGTAGCAACCGTTCTACAGCAGCGATTTCGCCGCCTCGACTACTGCCTCAGCAGTAATGCCAAGACTTTGGTAGATCTCCGTATAGGGCGCGCTTTCACCAAACCTGTCTATGCCAACAACCTTGCCGTTCAATCCCACGTAACGCTCCCAGCCGAACGGCGTCCCAGCCTCAACAGCAACCCGGGCTGTGATCTCTGGGGGGAGAACGTCGTTGCGGTAGCTCTCGTCCTGTTGGTCAAACAGACCCCAACACGGCATGGAGACGACGCGGGCGCGAGTACCATCGCTCGCCAGCCTTTCCTGGGCTTCGAGGGCGAGTTGCACTTCCGAGCCAGTGGCGATCAGGATAACGTCTGGCGCGCCCTCTGATTCTGAAAGCACGTAGCCACCGCGATGAACGCCTTTGGCGGAAGCGTAGCGCGAGCGATCCAGCGTCGGCACGTTCTGACGCGTGAGAGCAAGGGCCGTTGGGCCATCCGTTCGGCCAATTGCAACACGCCAAGCCTCTGCAGTTTCGTTGGCGTCAGCTGGGCGGATAACCCAGCAGTTTGGCACGGACCGGAGTCCGGCCAGCTGCTCGATCGGCTGGTGTGTTGGGCCGTCCTCCCCGAGGCCGATCGAGTCGTGTGTGAATACGCAAATCGGGCTGATCCCCATCAACGCAGCGAGGCGAACTGGCGGGCGCATGTAGTCGTAGAAGATCAGGAACGTGCCGCCGTAGCCGCGAACACCCCCGTGCAACGAGAACCCGTTCATGATCGAACCCATCGCGTGTTCTCGCACGCCGTAATGGACGTAGCGGCCGGCCGGATTGCTCGCCGTGAGATGCGGTGTCGCGGCGGTTTCTGTTTTGACTGAGCCCGATAGATCTGCGGAGCCGCCGATGAGTTCAGGAAGGGTTAGGGTAATGGCTTCCAGCACCTTTCCGCTCGCGGCGCGTGTCGCCAGGCCTTTTGCGTCGGCCTCGAAATCGGGAATGTCAGCGTCCCAACCTTCCGGAAGCTCACCTGAAAAGCGGCGTTCGAACTCTACGGCTTTTTCGGTGTGGGCTTCCTTGTAATCGTTGAAGACGCCGCTCCATTTGCAGTGCGCTTCCATTCCGGAAAACGCCTGCGATATGAGAAGTTCACCCGCGCCCTTCGGGACCAAGAACTTGGGTTCCTGCGGGATGCCGAGGTTCTCTTTCGTCAGCGCGACTTCCTCTTCGCCCAGCGGCTCACCATGCGACTTCGCGGTGCCCGCTCGGTTCGGACTACCGAATCCTATCGTTGTCCTGCAGTCGATGAGTGTGGGGCGATGTGTTTCTGCCTGTCCCTGTTGGATGGCGTTTTCGATGGCCGCGTGGTCATGCCCGTCTATAGGGCCGATAACGTGCCAGCCCAGGGAGCGGTAGCGTGCATTGACATCCTCTGTAAACGTGAGGTCCGTCGACCCGTCGATGGAAATGCTGTTGTCGTCCCAGAAAACGACAAGCTTGCCGAGGCCGAGGTGCCCAGCCAGCGACGACGCCTCGTTCGTGACGCCCTCCATCAGGTCGCCGTCGGATGCGATGACGTAGGTGTGGTGCTCGACGATCGTATGCCCCTCCGTGTTGAAGACGGCGGCGAGATGCTTCTCGGCCACGGCCATGCCAATGGCGTTCGAGAGGCCCTGTCCGAGGGGGCCGGTCGTGGTTTCCACGCCCGGTGTATGGCCGTATTCCGGATGGCCGGGGGTCTTGCTGCCGAGCTGCCGGAAGTGCCTGATCTCTTCCAGAGGCAGGTCGTAGCCGCTCAGATGCAAGAGACTGTAGAGCAGCATCGAGCCATGGCCTGCTGAGAGCACGAATCGGTCGCGGTCGGGCCAGTTGGGGTCTTTCGGGTTGTGCTTGAGGAACCTCGTCCACAGCACAGTAGCCACGTCAGCCATACCCATCGGCATTCCGGGATGCCCCGAATTGGCCGCTTGCACAGCGTCTATCGACAGGCCACGAATGGTACGCGCCGTCAGCGCGCCGAAATCAACTGTACCCCCGTCAGCGTGTGTTGTGATTTCGACGGAGGGTTCGGCCACGAGCGTTTCAGCCATGAAAACCAGAGCGATGCGGGAGAGACCCCTGAAGCTAAGGGATTGGCTCGGCGGCTTTCAACGCGCGCAGGTGAATTGCGCAGAAGATGAGAGATGGTCAGCATCTGTACCTCCCCCGTACAGTGCCGTAGAGACGTTGCATGTAACGTTTCTACTAAGCGGTCTTCCCTGTTGTGGAGAACGTCACCAGATCACATTTCTCGCATCGCCACGCCGGCACGACCGCTTGATTACCGGTTGGCGTGCGACTGATCTTGCGCAGATCGATCTGTTCCAGTTCCTTTTTGGAGAAGAAGCTTGCATCTCCCTTCTCCGACCAGTGGAGCGCGGCTCCTATGCCTCTCACGTAGAGGAAGCCCTCTTTGAGATCACTTGAGCAGGCGGGGCACTTCATTTTGGATCTATTCTGGCTTATGCAGACGAGATTGCTTCGTCGATCCGCACAACGAACCTCCTCGCAATGACCTTCATCACGCCCAACCAAACTGGTGAAACACAACCACGATCAGCGCGATGAGCATGATGTTCGCGATGGCGATCGGGAGCAGGTACTTCCAGCCAAGGTTCATGAGCTGGTTGTATTTGAAACGTGGGAGCGTCCAGCGGATCCAGATGAAACTGAACGCGCAGAAGCTGACCTTGGCAATGAAGCACAGAACCTGCAGGAATGTGAACAGCCCACCCATGCCGTGTTCGAGGAACCAGCCGCTGTAGAGGCCTTCCCACGGAAGGAGGTAACCGCCAAAGAACAGCGTCGAGATGACGATTCCGGCGACCCAAAGGTTGACGTACTCGGCGAGGAAGAACATCCCGAACTTCATGCCCGAGTACTCGGTGTGGTAGCCGCCCACGAGTTCCTGCTCCGCCTCAGGGAGGTCGAACGGCGCGCGGTTGGTCTCGGCGAGGGCGCACACCGTGAAGATGATGAAGCCGATCGGGTTGCGGAAGAGGTTCCACGCGAAGATGCCGAACCCGCTGTGGTTCTGGTTCTCAACGATATCGAACAGGTTCAGGCTCTGTGCCATTACGACGACAGAAATCGCCGCAGCGCCCATTGCGAGCTCGTACGAAATCATCTGCGCCGACGAGCGGAGGCCGCCTAGGAGCGAGTACTTCGAATTGCTCGACCAACCCGCCAGCGTCACGCCGTAGACGGAAATCGAAGTCATGGCGAGAATTACGAGGAGTCCAACGCCCACATCGGCGACGGCCAGCGCCTCACCGGCTGGGGTGCGCGCCCACGGAATCACCGCGCCCGTGCTCATCGCGATGACGACCATCAGCGTTGGCGCGAGCGAATGAATGAATTTCGACGCATTCGTCGGGACGATATCTTCCTTGAAGATCAGCTTGAACACGTCCGCGAACG
>JBBKWZ010000068.1:0-6226 GCA_037969195.1 Rubricoccaceae bacterium
GACATGCCCGGCCAACCGGGACCACCTAAACCGATGTTCATGTCCTGGCACGAACTCGCATCTACCGACGCTAACGCTGGCCTCGCATTCTACCGTTCGGTGTTCGGATGGGGAGATGCGGGTTCGCACGATATGGGCGGCGCGATGATCTATCACATGTTCGATGCAGGCGGAATGCCAACTGGCGGCGCATACACGATCCCGACTGGCATGGACATGCCGATGGAAATGAAGCCATCGTGGTGCGCGTATATCATGACGGACGGCCTCGACGCCGCCTGCGATCGTGTTAAAGCCGGCGGTGGGCAAATCCTGAATGGTCCAATGGAAGTCCCCGGCGGCTCACGCGTTGCCGTTTGCTTGGATGCTCACGGTGCCTATTTCGGCCTGCACGAAGCAGGGCCGGAGATGGCCGAGGGTGTTGGCGAAGGCTCGAAAGAAGCTGCAGCCTGATTATTTGCAAGCCAGAATCGCAGGGCAGTTGCCATGCGTTTCGGCCACGCATCTGATCACCACAAACCTCGGGCGGCCTTCGGGCTGCTCGGGGTTTTCTTTCTCTGGATCAGCGAAGGCAAGCGGTGTTTCTATCGAATAGTCGCCGTCATGCGGCTTAATCTTCGACGCTTTCGGGCGAAACTGACAGCTTATCCCAATTAGAACCAGCCGCTACGGTGATTCCGGCACAAGAACAACTCAGTAATCTATACGCGGCAGGAGCCCGTCGCGTTAAGCTCGTGTGCTGGCCCCGCGAGAATGAATGCGACCGCTGTCGTTCGTTTCGCGGAGCTTCCGTTGAGGCAAGAGCTGCATTAAAGCGAGGGCTTGTTCCGCCGCCCAATTGTCGTGCGCCCGGGCACTGCGCCCTGCGCTACCTTCCCGTCTTGGACGACGTGGAAGAACAAGCAGCTGACGAGCTTGACGACAGCGACGTTGAATAGACGCTAGAACGCGCCAAGAACGGCTCCAGCCAACGCGTAGCGTACGACATCATACCCTGCGTCAATCAGATAGAGCTTCAACGACTTCTGGGAAAAGAGGTAGTGCGTGGCAATCGAGGTGGCGATAAACACCGTAGCGATTATCGCACCGTGAAGCGCGCCCGAGGCGACCGTTGCGTCCGGACTCATAAACACGGCCAGAAACAACATGGCGATAAAGGCAACCACAAAGGTCGTCCCGAATGTCAATGCCATGTTTCCACTCTGAAGGTCTTCATCCGATAGGCCCATCTCTTTTTGCCAGGCGGAGCCGAATAGGGGCTTCCCATACCAGATTGCGCCAAGCCCAAAGGCCAATAGCGTGGCAACAAGTACGCTCAGATAGTTAATGGACCCAAAGTCAACATGGTTGATCATGACACGCGGTGGTTGAGTGAGACGCCCAATATTACACATTGCGGCCTAATCTCCAGAAACCGTCAGTCTGGCGTCTTTACTTTGCTTCGCAGCATCTCGACACCTTTCGCGATTCGTCGTTCGCGCGTTTCCTCTCGTCTGGCCTCCGTGATCCAGCGAACGTACTCCTTTTGATGCGTGTAGCTGAGTCGATCAAAAAAGGCGCGGGCTTCTGGAAAAGGCCGCAGTGCCTTGCCAAACTCTTCAGGCATTTCAACGATGCGCGGCTCGGTATCCAACTCCACCGTTACCTCAACTTCGTCGTCAGGCTGCTTGCCAATCTGCTCGCGTATATCCTTTCGGACAATAAGGCAATGATCAGACGATCCCATTCGAACCGCCGTTCCTCTGTAAGGAACGCCATCAAATGTGACGCTGACTTTGGGGCGCTTCGAACCAAAGATGGCTTCAACATCGAACGGCAGCGTTACGAAGGCGCCCCCACTGCCTTCGCCATTGATCATCGCGGTGAACACTTTTCTCGTGGCCATGGGATCGAGTGTTTGGTGCACAAAAAAGCCCGGCTACCTGAAGATAGCCGGGCTAAGATGTTGGGTCCTTCAACTTAGTTGAGGTGCGCGATTAGCTCTTCGCGGCGGTGCTTCTGGCGAAGCTTCCGGAGGGCCTTTTCTTTAATCTGGCGCACACGCTCCCGCGTAAGGCCAAATCGCTGACCTACTTCAACGAGGGTGAGCGGCTGCTCGTGGCCGATACCGAAGTAGAGGCGTGTGATCTCAGCCTCACGTGGATGCAGGGTGGCTAGTGCCCGTTCAATGTCGATGTTCAGCGATTCGTTGGTGAGATCCTCGTCCGGCGCCTCGAAGTTGTCATCTTTCAGCACGTCGAGGAGGCTGTTGCCATCGTCGTCGTCGAAAGGAGCATCCATCGAGAGGGATCGGCGGGAATGCTGCATTCCCTCCAGAACCTTCTCTTCCTTAATCTCGAGCTCGTTGGCCAGTTCCTCCACCGTAGGTGGACGGCCAAGTTCTTGGGCAAGCCGAGCGCTAGCCTTCCGCATCTTGCTGAGCGTACCTACACGATTCAGCGGGAGGCGCACGGTTCGAACCTGATCGGAGAGTGCCTTGAGAATACTCTGGCGAACCCACCAGACGGCATACGAGATAAACTTGAAGCCACGCGTTTCGTCGAAGCGTTGCGCCGCTTTTACGAGGCCGTAATTGCCTTCAGATATCAAGTCAGCCAGACTGAGACCTTGTCCCTGATACTTCTTAGCGACGGAAACAACGAATCGAAGGTTAGCGCGAACAAGCTGATGAAGAGCAAGCTGGTCGCCCGCCTTGATCTTCTGTGCCAAATCCACTTCCTGATCCGGTGTTAGCAATTGGACCTGTCCAATTTCCTGCAGATACTGGTCCAGCATCCGCTGGGAACGTGGGACGTACATAAGAAGTGATGTCTTGTGAGCAGGGACAAAAACATAGGGAGGGCCAATCGGAGGAGATTCAACTCCGCGGCCTTCCCGTCGGGCACATTGCTCCTGGTAATGTGGGTGTGGTGGCGATGCGCGGTCCTTGCTATGGGGAACTGGCCCCGATGTTCCGCAGGTCCACAATTTGAAGGTTTCTTCCAAAACCATGACATTGCTGATGTCAAAGCCTTGGGTTCGACGCGACCCTATCCTTCTGCCATGTCATTGTTTCGATTCTCGTGCACGAAAGATCGAGGGATCAGCCAATCGCTTGGGCTAGATCAGCCCAGAGATCGTCAGCCGCTTCGAGGCCCACAGATACACGAAGCAGGCCCTCCGAGACTCCACCCATCGCTCGAGTTTCCTCACTCACCATACTTTGCGTGAGCCCGGCAGGATGCTGGATGAGGGTATCCACCGATCCCAGACTAACGGCTGGTGTAATGATCTTCAATCGACGCATGAGGCGATCTGCGGCTTCAAAGCCTCCGTTTAATTCAAAAGACAGCATGGGGCCGGGGCCATCCATCTGTCTTCCGACGAGGCCATTGGGATCGGCTCCATCCATTGTCGGGTAGAACACTCGCTTGACGGCCGCATGTTCATTTAGGCGCTTGGCAAGAATGCCCGCCGTTTCCTGCGAACGAAATACGCGCAGCGGCAACGTGGTGAGCCCTCGATGCAGCAAGTACGCGGCCATCGGGTGAAGAATGGCTCCCGTAAAAACGCGCACCTCTCGTAACCGTTGCGCCCACTCTGCAGAGCATGCGACAATGCCAGCCAGAACATCGCCATGGCCTCCGAGGAACTTGGTGCCGCTGTGCATAACGAGGGCGGCTCCGTGCGAGGCTGGCCGCTGGAGAATGGGCGACGCAAACGTCGAATCCACGCAAAGGGGCACGTCACCGGCCGCTTTCGACGCCACTAAAATGTCCTGCAGCTCGATGGTCGGGTTCACAGGCGTTTCGATAAGTACGAGCGCTGTATTCGGCCTGATCGCTTGAGCAATGCCTTTCGCATTCGTCCACGTAACGTCGATTCCCAGATAACCGGATGAAATCAGCTTATCGGTCGACGAGTACATCGGACGAACACCAACTACGTGGTTCTTGCTCTCGGAACGCGCAGCGAGGAGACTGGCCGTCAATGCGGCCATCCCTGAACTGAACGCTACGGCACTTTGCGTGCCTTCAAGAGCCGCCAACCCCTTCTCAAATCGCGCGACCGTTGGGTTGTGGAGACGTGCGTAGATGGGATTCGCCGCTGAAGCCGCGCCTCCTGCCAATGCGTCCAGGCTATCGACGGCCTCTTGCAAATCGGAAAACGGGTACGTTGTGGAGAGATCAATTGGCAGGGCATGCACACCAAGCTCAGCCAAATCATCACGTCCTGCGTGAACGGCGAGGGTTTCCAGAGAAAACGATTCCATTGGTACGGCAAGTCGGAGGTTTAATGCCCAGAAGCTACAGCGGAGACGCCATCTAGCTATAGAATCCCCTGAGCCGGGGAGTGCCTTGGACACGAGCTCTTTTTTAACCTGCGTGCCTCTTCAACTTTCCTCCAACGCCATGTACACACGTTCACTTTCGCAGGCGGCCCTCGGGCTCGTGATGGCGGTTACCCTCCTGTCCGGCTGTATGGCCCCACGGTCTGCCCAGACCTACAGCTCAGGGGGCATGAACTCCACTCTGGATATAATTAATCAAACGCGTTCACCGGTGTACTACCTGTACCTCTCCTCCTGCTCAAGCAACTCGTGGGGAGCTGACCAGCTTGGCTCCGACGTGATCTCCGTTGGGTCCAGTTACTCATTCGCTATGACGTCGGGATGTTGGGATTTGAAAGCGAAGCTCCAGGATGGTCGCGAGGTCGAAAGGCGCGGAGTGAATATGCAATCCGGCGACCGGAAATCCTGGACTCTCAGCTAGCGGTTGCGTCGTGCCGGGCGGGTCAATCAGTTGAATCCGCCCGTCACGACGAACACATCATAGAGTGCGTGTGTCCACGCTGCAACCGCAAAGCCACGCACGAGGAAGACGCCGTTCAGTGCAAGCCCGAACAGGAAGCGGAAGGTGAATGAGGAGAACTGGAATTGATCTCCCATGGCACCGGTATAGTGAACGAGGCTGAAGATGAACGCCCCGATAACCGCCGCGATGAGGTATGCCGTGACCTTTTTCGACACGAAGCGATTTACTAGCAGGAACAGCCCTCCGACAAGAATCACTCGGAACACCAGTTCTTCGTACAGGCCTGCTCCAATGGACAGCGCCAACTGATGCGGCAGGCCGATTCGCTGCATCGTCTGCGCCATTGCGTCTGGTACTGTCCAGGCGCCGAAAAGTAACCCGACAACTCCACCCACGATGAACGCCAGGACGAGAGCGTAGATCACGCTTTCGCCGATAATCAATCCGAAATAGCGCGGTTTGAGAGGTGGTCGGTTCTCGCGTTCAGTCCAGTAAATCACCCCACCAATAATTAAGACGGCCACGCCGAGGGCCATCCACCCGGTTCCTCCGAACCAGGCGAGAAGTCGTTTCATCCAAACGTCTGCACCAACCCGTATGGACATCATCTGCCCCGAATTAGCCAACAGGATGCCCACCTCGTAGATCACAAAAAGTGGCAGCGACGCTAAGAAACCGTACGTAGCTGTGCGCGTCGCGATGTTGTAATTCCACTTTGTGGGGGGAACTGCCGACGGGGTTTCGTCACCTCCGATTCCACCTGACGAGGTAAGACGGGCGAACTCGGCAATCTGATCGGCTTCTGAAGGCATAACTACTCTGCGTTATCTGCCAGCTCCTACGACGCGCCATTCCCAAGGATGCGTCTTTCTAAGAAGATGCTCACGGAATCAACCGTAGCTCAACTCGCCTGGCCGAGTTCGGATCGAGCTCCAGCGCCTCTGCTGCAGCTTCCGAGAGTTCGATGAGGTAACTCTGGCTAACAGGCCCGCGATCCATCACCTGCACAAAAACACTCCGAGCGCTAGTCGGATTTGTTACGAGGATTACAGAACCAAGCGGTAGCGTCCGGTGACTGGCGATGAGCATGTCAGGGTCGTAGTTAATACCGCCGGCCAGCCGACGATCGCGCATCCCTTGAGGGTAGACAAGTGCTAGCCCTGTCGTATCAGCATCTGGCAATTCTTCCGCCTCAGTGAGAATGCGCAGATCAATCGGGCGCGGCATGTAGAGCATGGTTCCTGCCTCAAGCGGCGTCGTCGTCAGCGTATTGGCTGCAAGAAGCTCATCGATAGAAAGGCGCAGTCGGGCGGCGATGCTGTACAGCGTTTCGCCGGGCTCGACGAAATGCACCATGTCGGCCGGGACCGTTGTGGCGTTCATGTTATACGGCGAAATGCGAATCGGCGCCACATTCTGGGTCGGTGCAGAGC
>JBBKWZ010000069.1:0-10485 GCA_037969195.1 Rubricoccaceae bacterium
TCACCGTACTCTTCCTTCCAATCCCAAACCCGCTCGATAAACGGCTCACGCCCCATCTCTTTTCGATTCAGTCCTTCTTCATCGCGCAACTTGCGCTCCACCACGTTCTGCGTTGCGATACCCGCGTGGTCAATCCCAGAAATCCACAACACCTCATGTCCCTGCATACGTCGCATGCGGATGAGCGCATCCTGTACGGCATCCTGCAACGCATGGCCCATGTGCAGACGCCCCGTTACGTTCGGCGGCGGCATGGGAATCACGAAGGGCTCCTTCCCCGAATCCGTGTCTGTGTTGAAGTAGCCCCCTTCTTCCCAAAACCGGTACCAGTGGTCCTCGATTTCGGACGGGTCGTAGGCGGTGGATTTTTGTTCGGTCGGTTCGGGCATTTTCAGTCTTTCGAACGAAGTCGAAAAGTACGGTTAGCCGTAGCGAAGCCGCTGTGAAGCCGAGGGCCACCATTTAGCCTTGTATGCCAGCTCGGATGGTCCGTATGATGAATTGACGAGACCATGCTGCCATGCGAATCGCACTAGCTCTTCTATTATTAGGATGCTCGATAATTCCGCGAGCGCAACCAACGGAGCCAATCGCGATTACCGAGTCCATTCCGCGTGTCGGAGCTTTGTTCGGACACAGCATTTCAAGTGTGCCAGACCTCAATCTGGACGGTGTCAACGACTTCATCATTGCGGCACTAGAAGGAAGCGTGTACGTCTTCAGCGGCGCAACAGCCGAGCCCATCTATCAAGTTGAGCGGCCTGCGGGCCTGTCTTATTTCGGTGGCTCCATCTCGGGGATTGATGACATTGATGGTGACGGGCGTGGTGATTTTGTCGTTGCCGCTGCTTACGCGGACAACGGCGGTATTCGGAATGCCGGAATAGCATTCGTCTTTAGTGGACGTGCCGGAACCCTGCTTTTCGTATTGGAATCATCTTTTCCGACAGAATCCGGTCGATTCGGACTGTCAACCTCGGCCATCCCGGATGTAAATGAAGACGGGATAGATGATATCCTTGTTGGTGCGCCGTTTGAAGAACTGGGTATTGCCCCTGATGGATTTCAAGGTCGGGTTTACCTTTTCAGTGGTGCCGACGGGCGACTGCTGCGGTATTTCGATCGTCCCATCCGGCTAGGAGAAATCCCCTATAGCGGATCCAACTATGGCTTTTCAATCGCCGGAATCCCCGACACAAATGGTGATCATAATGGTGACGTTCTGATCGGGGCTTGGGGCGATACCGTAAACGGCTGGTCCCGCGCAGGCCGAGTATATGCGCACAGTGGGGCGACGGGTGAACTGCTATTTGAGCTTACGTCACCGCCACCCTTTTGGGAGGGATATTTCGGCTATGCCGTCGCCTCAATAGGCGATGTCAATGGCAGTGGGAGTGCAGATATTCTTGTAGGCGCTATCGGAGAGAGCAACCAAATTACAGGTAGGCTAAGTGAGGGTAGGGCATACGTCTTTGATGGTTTGACCGGAACGCTCATTTCAGCAATCGACAGCCCAATCGGAAGCGAATACGCTTACTTTGGATATGACTTAGCAAGCGTTCCTGACTTTGATCAAGATGGAATGGCGGATTTCATCATCGGAGCGTTCCGAGAATATGTTGGAGTAGGCGGGGCAGGTCGGGCTTACGTGTTCAGTGGAGCCACTTCAGAATTGTTATATGCCTTGAACTCCCCGAATCGGGAAAATTGGGGCCTCTTTGGTTCTTCAGTAGTCGGGCTAGACGATTTGGATCACGATGGCCGAGGCGACTTCATGGTTGGCGCTCATTGGGAAGATGTCGGACAACTTGAGGATGCGGGCCGGGTCTATTTGTACCTATCCACTCTCCTGGTCGCCAACGAACCGAGCCTTGAGGGGCTGGAGTCTTTCGAACTAAGTGCCGTCTATCCTAACCCATTTGTACGACGCGCTACGATTCGATTCCATCTTCCGAGAACGACCACTGTCAAGCTTGATGTCTTGGATGCATTAGGTCGATGGATTGCTACGCTAACCGATCGCACATATCTGGGTGGCGATCACTCACTCGCGTTCGACGCCGCAAATCTTCCAAGCGGCACCTATTTCATTCGGATGAGTGCCGGCAATGAGGTTCGCATTCAACGTGCGACGCATGGTGACTGAGACTGCGAGCGGGCGCTTTTGTGTTGGGAGAATTGCAATGGCAGCGAGATCCAGACAACAGGATCGCTAACATCATCGCCACGGCCTGCCTAACTTGTTAAGGTCGCCAAAACAAAGCCGACGTAGTCTTCTCGTCATGGTTTCGGTCACGCGAGACAACCGGTTACCTCTGCAACCTAGCAATTCATGCCCGCCGTCGTTGATTTTGAGACCATCCCCCAGTTGTTCAACCGATTGGCGGAGCGATATGCCGGACAGCCGAAGGCTGCGCTCGGGTACAAAGACAAGAAGTCGAAAGCCTGGGAGGACATCAGTTGGGACGAGCTTGCGGAGCAGGTTCATTCCTTTGCGGGCTATCTCCACAAGGCCGGAATTCGGAAAGGCGATCGCGTAGCGATACTTTCAGAGAACCGCCCAGAATGGGCGATCACGGACCTCGCCACGCAGGTCCTCGGCGCAGTCAACGTGGCGCTCTACACGACGCTCCCCGCCTCGCAAGTCGGTTATATCTTGAAGGACTCCGGCGCGAAGCTGCTCGTGGTTTCTGTGGGATTGCAGTTGCGAAAGGCGGATGCCGTCCAGGTCGATTGCCCCGATCTCACCCGAATCGTTTCAATGGCTGTGCCTCGGAAGAAGCACGCGAGTACGGTCACATGGGAGGACGCGATGGCGGAGGGTGAAACCCATTATGCCGCCAATAGAACGAGTATCGATTCCATGGCGGACGAAGTTGCGCCAGACAATCTCTCGGCGCTCATCTACACATCGGGGACGACGGGGAACCCCAAGGGTGTGATGATGAGCCACGGCAACTTTGTATCAAACGCCAAGGCCGCGCACGACGTAATTGACCTGTACGAAGACGACGTTCACCTGTCTTTCCTGCCTCTCAGCCACGCGTTCGAGCGCACGGCGGGCTATACGGCAATGCTCGCAGGAGGTGCGAAGATCGTCTACGCCGAGAGCATCGATACCGTATCGAAGAATCTCCCTGAGGTGCGGCCGACGTTGATGATCTCTGTACCGAGGCTCTTTGAGCGCGTGTTCAATGTCATCAATAAATCCGTCGGAGAAGGCTCCGCGGTAAAGAAGAGCATCTTCCACTGGGCGGTGAACTCAGGAAAATCCTTCGCGGCAACGCGCCGTGAGGGGAAGTCTCCGGGGCCGATACTCCGGGCCCAACATGCGCTGGCTCACAGGCTTGTCTTCTCCGCACTGCACGAGAAACTCGGTGGTCGTGTGCGGTTTGCCGTCTCCGGCGGAGCAGCTTTGCCTCGCGAGATCGGCGAGTTTTTCGAAGCCGCAGGCGTCACGCTGATCGAAGGCTACGGACTGAGTGAAACTGCTCCTGTTCTGTCGATATCGCCAATGGAATTCCCCATCTACGGAACGGTGGGACGAATAATTCCGGGTGTCACCATAGCCATTCAGGATCTCCAAAGCGGCAAACTCGTCGGGCAGATCTCTGGCGAGAACTACCCCAGTACGCTATCAACGGATGCTGGAGAGATCATCGCCAAAGGGCCAAATGTCATGTCTGGCTACTGGCAAGACGCGGAAGCGACCGCCGAGGTATTCGATGAAGAAGGTTGGTTTCACACGGGCGATGTTGGGCGGTTTGTGGATGGTCATCTAAAGATCACGGACCGCATCAAACACATGCTCGTCTCGAAGGGCGGAAAGAACATCTACCCCGGCCCCATAGAAGAGCAATTCGCTATCAATCCGCTCGTCGATCAAATATTGGTTGTCGGCGAAGGAAGGGAGTTCTTGACAGCACTGGTAGTGCCCGACGTTGACGCAATAAACGCCCAGATTCCAGAAGTACTCGATTCAAACCTCGGCGCAAAACCGGCTGTTCAAAATCTCTACGCCGACCTGTTTCATACGTATTCAAAGACCGCTGCAAGCCACGAGAAGATTCGCGATTTCCGCCTCGTGTTCGAGCCGTTCACCGTGGAGAACGAACTCATGACTCCAACCATGAAGTTGAGGCGCAGAGCGATCGAAGCCGTTTATTCTGCGCTTATTGAGGAGATGTACGCCGACGTCACCTAGTCCAACAAGGAATCACACGCGATCGTGTCCCGAAAGCTGCCTCATGTGTCGGGGTGGCGGGATTTGAACCCACGACCTCGTCGTCCCGAACGACGCGCGCTACCGAGCTGCGCTACACCCCGAGGCTGTGAAACTTACGGTGCCTGAATTTTGGCGCCAACAACTTTGGGATTAAAACCCACTTCCACCTGCCGCTCGTGGGAAGACGCATTTACAATGGAGCAATCGGGCGCATTGTCAGGACAATGGCACGTCCCGATGGTTCGGTCGCCGTTTGATGCTCGAACTTTGTGGTCTGCACACTTTGCGCGCCATTCGTTACGACTCCAGTGAAACTGACTCGACCACCACGTCCGGTTATCGCTTTTTTTGCGATTGACATTGCACTCGGTGTCATCACCGTTGTGGCCTTTTTGATCCGCGCGAAGCAAGGACTCCCGCCCATTGATTTATTCTCGATTGGCAGTGAAAGCAACCTGCCAACATGGTATGCATCGTCGAAACTTCTGCTTATCGGACTCCTGCTCGCACCGATTGCTTTTAGAGATGTGTCTGTCCGGCGCTTACGGACGTGGCCGATCCTGCTGCTCCCGGCCTTTTTCATACTTCTTTCCCTGGATGAGACGGCTATGCTGCATGAGCGAGCCGGGTGGGTTTTTGCCGACAACTATGATGTTGGCGCCGATCTCATAACAGGCCCGTGGATGTACGTAGTGGCACCGTTTTACGGCTGCTTGGCATGGTTCACCTTTCGCGCTACACGACCATACATCGAGGGACGGGCAACCATCGTTTTCCTCTGTTTTATCGGTGTGTGTCTTTTTGCATTCTCGGCGGTGGGACTGGAGTACGCGGCGAATTTGGCCGGTGAGGAGGCTCTCTCGATCCGTAGAGTTCTTAGCCTTTTCGAGGAAGTAGGAGAGATGGTTGCTGCGACAACGCTCCTCTGGTCGGTGCTCCTTTTGCTTTCAGTCGAGCAAATCAGCGTCTCCCTCTCAGGCGTCCAAGGAGATGAAGCCTGAGAAAAGGAACGCCTTCAAACGCAACGCTATTTCTTGGAGAACTGGATCAATGAAACTGCTCTACCTCTGTTGATCCTGCCATTGCGGAAGTAGCTCCATTTCCGCCAGTGATGACGCTGCGGACTCGATCAAAGTAGCCGGTACCGACTTCCCGCTGGTGCTTCGTCGCAGTGTAGCCATCCGTTTCAGAGGCAAACTCTGCTTCCTGAAGACGGGAATACGCCAGCATGCCTTCTGCCTTGTACCCCTTGGCGAGGTCAAACATGCCATGGTTTAGGGCGTGGAATCCCGCCAGCGTAACAAACTGGAACTTGTAGCCCATCGCACCCAGCTCACGCTGGAATTTGGCGATAGTGGCTTCGTCGAGATGGGCCTTCCAGTTGAAGCTCGGCGAGCAGTTATACGCTAGGAGTTGCTCCGGGAATTCAGCATGGATGGCTTCGGCAAAGATTCGGGCTTGCTCCAGATCTGGCTTGCCTGTTTCCATCCAGAGGAGATCCGCGTAGGGGGCGTAGGCCAACCCGCGGGAGACACAGGCCTCCATTCCGTTGCGAACACTGAAGAACCCTTCAGGCGTCCGGCCTTCCTCTGCGATGATGAACGGTAAGTCACGCTCGTCCACGTCGGATGTGATCAACGTGGCAGCGTCTGCGTCCGTGCGGGCCAACACGAGTGTTGGAACATTCATGACGTCGGCCGCAAGTCGCGCTGCCGTTAGCGTGCCGATGAATTGGCTCGTGGGAACGAGCACTTTCCCGCCCAGGTGCCCGCACTTCTTCTCTGCGGCCAACTGATCCTCAAAGTGAACGCCTGCGGCTCCTGCCGCAATCATGGCCCGCATCAGCTCATACGCGTTGAGTGCACCGCCAAATCCGGCTTCGGCATCCGCCATGATCGGGGCCATGTAGTACGTCTCGTCGTCAGTCTCTTCCGACCATGCAATTTGATCCGCACGCATAAGGGTATTGTTGATTCGCTCCACAACCCGCGGAACGGAATCGGCTGGATACAGGCTCTGATCGGGGTA
Organism: Rubricoccaceae bacterium; assembly: GCA_037969195.1. Lineage (GTDB taxonomy): Bacteria > Bacteroidota > Rhodothermia > Rhodothermales > Rubricoccaceae > JAHEJB01. The sequence continues at coordinate 6,254 of JBBKWZ010000069.1, forward strand.
CATCTGGCCCGCCCTATTCGCATCGGCGGCAACTTGCCAACCAGACAGATAGATAGCTTGAAGACCTGCCTTGACCTGCTGAAGAGCTTGATTACCCGTAAGTGCGCCGAGCGCGTTCACATAGTCCTCCGCGTGAACGAGGTCCCACAACCTCTCGGCTCCCCGCCGCGCAAGCGTGTGTTCAACCGTGAACGAACCCCGAAGGCCGACCACTTCCGCCGCCGTGTAATCACGACGAACGTTCTTCCAGCGCGGATTGGTCGCCCAGTCCTGCTCCATCTGATGAGCGGTGAGGCTGCGGATGCTTTTCGGGAGTTCCATTTTTTCTTGGTGTGAGGGAAAACGGGAAAAGGAAGCGGGCGAAACGATTCAGGCTGCTATCGCTGTGGGCTTGTCAACTGGCACGAGCTCCGATCTGCCGGTCAGAAATGGGCGCATCGTGCGTTCCAGGAAAATGGTTTCCGCGTCTGCCGCGGCTTTCCGAAACAGCGCAACTTCCTTCAGGGCTGATTCCGGCGGAGCGCCTTCCATCGCGACTCCGATCTCGGCAATGATCTTCTTCGTCTCTTCCGCGAAAACCGCTTGTACGAGTTCCGGCGTGACAATCATGCCACCTTCTAGCGTAACAAGGTGGCGCAACCATTGCCAAGTTTGGGCCCGGCTGATCTCCAGAGTGGCGAGGTCTTCCATCAGATCATCCCAGGCGACGCAACCGATGTCGTCATTCCAGCCTTTGAGGTAGGCAATGCCCACACGGACGTTCGTCTGGAGGCCGTCCATCGTTCGGGGCCCCATCCCTTTTGGCATCAGGTCGGGCTGGTCTGGAAGTTCTGGGATAACTGAAAGCTGATTGTCCGCGCCATCGAGTTTCTCGAGAAATGGTTTCATCGCCGGACCGATGAAGTACGGATGGCTCACCCAACATCCGTCGTGGCCGATTGAGGCTTCAAACTGTTTGTCGGCTACCACTTTCGCCGTTTGCACTGCTCGCGCTGCTTCGTCGCGGCCAGGCGTGAATGCGGCCATCCCGCCCATCGCAAACGCGCCGTGTCGGTGGCAGACGCGAATGAGCTGTTTCGCATAGTCAGACATCCAAGGTCGGTTCATCCCGATGGTGGCCCGATCAGCCATCACGCGGTCGGGATGCATCCGCAGGCATTTGATGTCAGAGAAAATCTTGTCCCAGCGCCCGCCATTTAGCCCGGCCGCGTGATCGCGGATTTCGTACAAGATCTCTTCCATCTGAAACGCCGCTGGAAGCGTTTCGATTAGGAAGGTGGCCTTGATCGTGCCAACGGGCAGTTCCAGCGCTTGCTCTGTGAGGGTGAACAGCTGATTCCACCAGCGAGCTTCGAGGTAGTGCTCGCACTTCGGTATGTAATACTTGGGCGTCTTACCCTGCCTAACGAGTTCCTTCGCTGTGTAGTAGGTACACAGTGCAAAGTCGAATAGAGCGCCTGCAACGGGTTGACCGTCTACATGCACGTTGGCCTCGATGAGATGGAGACCGCGCACGCGCACCATGAGGAGCGGCATATCGTCTCGGTCGAGGCGATACGTTTTGAGTTCCTCGCCGCCCGTGCCGTATTTCGTAAATGAGAGATCCCCGCGAGCCGCACCAATTACATTCTCAATGCCGGCCATCACGTTGGCCCACGACGGTTTCATGCTGTCCTCGAAGTCGAGCATGGCAGCGTCGGCGCGTGCCCCGTCGGCACCGCGACTGAGCATATTGATAACCATCTTGGCATCCGAGACTGGCCCAGTAATCTCGACACGCCGTCGCGTCAAATCGGATGGCAAAGGCGCAACGCGCCAATCACCTCGCGCAGCATCGTGATCGGCAGTGGGTATATAACCAGGGAGTTCGCCTGCGTCCCATTTGGCCTGGCGTACCGCGCGCTCTTCCAACAAATCCTGCCGTGTAGTATTCAGAGTGCGGTGGAGGCGAACAACAAGGTCCAGCGCTCCGTTTTGTAGAAGGCGGGCAGCCTGCTCAGAGTGTGCCGGAGCGTGGATCGTTACACCGTTTCCTAGTGCGAGCGGCTCAAATGACATCATCTGAAGGTTTTGGGGAAGTGTGCTGCGATGGTACAGCGAATATTCGCTAACAGTCAAGATTAGCTGCTTAGACCTTTTACGTTTTCACGTACTTTCGCTGTAGGCGAAATGGGCTCTATCTTTATAAAAGCTGGTATCCTTCTCGTTCTACCACTGACGCACCGTGCTCTTTCAAACGCTGCCCTTGGGCAAACGAGTGGAGGAATCACTCGGAGATTTGGCAATCGATACGGCCGATTCCCAATTCTTAATCGCTTCGCCTATCAGGCATACGCACCGGATTTTTCTAGTTGAAGTATGGCCGATTCTGCAGATCGCCTCCGTCTCATTCTTGGCGTCAAACTGAAGCAACTCCGGCAGGAACGCGGCTTCACGTTGAGCAAGGTTGCTAGCCAAGCGGGAGTCTCCATTTCCTACCTATCGGAGATTGAGAAGGGCAAGAAGTACCCCAAGCCTGAGAAGCTGATTGACCTCGCAAGCGCTCTCGGCGTTTCGTACGATGACCTCGTTTCGTTGAAGGTGGATGAGCCCCTCGAGGGGCTGCGTGAGATCATCTACTCCCCTTTCCTCCAGGCTTTTCCGTTTGAACTTTTTGGCGTAGAGCCCAAGGACGTTGTGAGCCTGATGGCTGGTGTACCCCGACGGGCGTCAGCGTTGATCCGCGCGTTCATCGAGGTGAGCCGGACGTATGACGCGCGCGTGGAGCACTTTCTCTTCGCCGCTCTGCGTGCCTACCAGAAGATGCATGCGAATCACTTTCCGGAGATCGAGAACGCCGCTTCTTCTTTTCGTACCAGTCAGAGTTGGGGACCGCGCTCGATCCCTGACTCCGCGACGCTCCGAAGGATACTTGAGGATGAGCATGGCTATGTGATCGATACGACAACCCTACCGGATCACGAAACCTTACACGGATTCCGATCGATCGTCACGGGTGAGAAGCGGAAAACGATGTTTATCAACGGAGCGCTGCACGACGAGCAACAGGCTTTTCTATACGCCCGCGAACTTGGGTTCCTGGTACTCAAACCTGAGAGTCGGCCAACGACCGGCTCATGGGTCAAAGTCGAGTCCTTCGAGCAGGTCCTGGCCAATTTTGAGGCCTCCTACTTTGCTGGTGCTCTGCTTATCCCAGCAGTCGCATTGGATGAGGATCTCACGGCTTTCTTCCGATGGGATCTCTGGGACGAGGCTGCATTTCGTGGTGCGCTACATCGTTACCGCGCTACGCCCGAGATGTTTTTCTATAGGCTGACGCAACGCATTCCGGAAGTGTTCGGGATGAAGGAAATTTTCTTCATGCGCTTCCATCATGCTGAAGGGGACGACAACTATAGCCTGACAAAGGTGCTGAACATGAGTCGCGTACCCGTCCCACACGGAATCCAACTACATGAGCACTACTGCCGTCGCTGGGCCGGAATGGAAGCCCTACGAGAATTGGAGAGGCTGCAGTCAGAGGGCAGACATGACGAGCCAGTGGTAAGCGTCCAACGTTCCCACTTCTTAAACGACGACGCGGAGTTCTTCGTGATCGCCGTGGCGCGCCCGCTGGCGCTAAAGCCGGGGACGAATACAGTCGTCATGCTGGGCTTTCTCATGGACCGCGCATTCAAAAGAGCGGTGCGTTTCTGGGTCGACCCTTCTATCCCCTCCGTCGATGTCAACTTGACTTGCGAACGATGCCCCTTGACCGATTGCGCTCTTCGGGCCGCCGTTTCCTCTGTGCTTGATGAGCAGCGGCTTCTGGATGAACAGGAAGTGGCGTTGGATTCGTTGAGCGCGCTTTCGACCTAGCCGTCGCGCTTACGCTCCGCCTCAGACTCATATTCGTCGATCAGCGCGGGGACCTTGCGTGAGATGAACCCATAAAAATCGCGCATCTCACAGAGTCGCCAGAGGTCCCGCCTGGGAGATTCCTGCTCCAGGAGTTTGTGGCCTCTTTCCGCTGTTCTACTTAGGTCATCAAATACAATCATCTTGCGGCGAAGCATGCGAATCCAAGCTCTCGGGCGAATCTGGTAGTAAGTCTGCCTATCGCCGGGTAGCGTAAAGCGCTCTATCAAGCCCGCTTCCAAATGCAAGCGCGTCATATTCGATATCGACCCCTTGCTTGCGCCAAGCACATCCACAAGATCCTTGAAGGACTGGTAGGGCGGGTCACAGATCAA
>JBBKWZ010000070.1:0-2668 GCA_037969195.1 Rubricoccaceae bacterium
GGCGTCGAGCCGCTCCTGCTCTTCGGATTCAATGACACCTACCTCCGGCGGATCGAGTCCGCCTTCGCGGATGCGCGCATTGTGGCGCGCGGCAACCAGTTAATGCTGAAGGGTAGCGAGGAGGACGTGGACCGCATTGAGCGCGTGATTGGCGAACTCGTATTAGTGCTGAACCGCAACGGCAACCTCACAGAGAACGACGTGGAAACGGTGCTGGACCTCGCTATTGTCGGGTCTGGACTCCAACGTGCAGACACCGCCGATACGATCCTCTTCACGCCCGGCGGCGGCACAATCAAGGCGAAGACGCCAAACCAGATCCTGCTCGTCAACGAAGCACGACAGCAGGATATCGTGTTCGCCGTGGGCCCCGCGGGCACCGGCAAAACATGGACGGCCGTTGCTCTGGCGGTCTCGGCGCTGAAGAGCCGGCAGGTCAAACGGATCGTGTTGTGCCGTCCAGCCGTTGAGGCCGGCGAGAGCCTGGGGTTTCTTCCCGGCGACTTCCGCGAAAAGGTTGACCCTTACCTACGCCCACTCTATGACGCGCTCGACGAGATGATCTCCAGTGAAAAGCTGCGGAGTTATCTGGAGCGCAACATCGTTGAGATCGTGCCCCTGGCCTACATGCGTGGTCGCACGCTGAACAGCGCGTTTGTCATCCTCGACGAGGCTCAAAACGCGACCGGGGGCCAGATGAAGATGTTCTTGACGCGCCTCGGTGCGGGCAGCCGAGCGATCATCACTGGCGACGTCACGCAGACGGATCTCCCGAAACGAACGATGAGTGGACTCGTGCAGGCCCGCGAAATCCTCGAAGGCGTGGATGGGATTTCGTTCGTTGATTTTGATAAGGGCGACGTGGTCCGCCACCGGCTCGTGATGGATATTATCGAAGCGTACGAGCAGGCGAACGAGTAGTGAGGGTAGGTTTAGCCGATTCCAGGAAAAACCGCCCCCTTTTTAAGGGGGCTCCCCGCGCAGAGGGGTGGGGGTTCAGTGGAAAATGGCGAGAAGCGTCTGGACGAGAGCACGTCGTGGCGTTCTGCGCTACTTCGGCAAACCCTCCGACCTCTCCCGACAAGTCGGAATCGGCCACCTCCCTTAGTAAGGGAGAGGTTTCCGACCAAATCTGAGAATGAAATACGGCGACTTACAGATCCACGCGCTCCACGAAGGCCGTTTCACCGTCGGTAGCGACAAGGACTTCGTGCCCTACACGGATGGCGAGGCGTTCCCGAAAGGCACGCTCTTCATCTCCGTCTGCCCGTTTCTGGTGATAACGCCAAAAGACGTGCTATTGCTGGACACAGGCCTCGGAGAGTGGGCACGTGGGCGCGGCGTGGAGTTTCTAACGGAAGGACTTCAGCGCCACGGCGTTGCCCGCGAGGATGTGACCAAAGTCCTCCTCTCGCACCTCCACTTCGACCATGCCGGCGGAGGCGTGTTTTCTGTGGATGGCCAATGGCGTCCAACATTTCCGAATGCGGAGTATGTCGTCCAGCGGGGTGAGTTGGACGCGCCCTATGGTGAGGAAAGCGACAACGCCCGAGATATCGTCGCCGATGTAATTGAGAACGCTGGGCAACTCCACCTCGTCGAAGGATCTGGATATCTAACAGACGAGATCGAATACGTCCATACCGACGGCCACACACGCGATCACCAGGCGTTCCGCCTGCACACTGGCGGTCGAATCGTTATATACGGCGGCGATGTTCTCCCGGCGCCGAACCAGATCAACCTACGCTTCCACGCGAAGTATGATTTCGACCCAGAACGAAGCCAGGACGAGCGAACCCGCCTAACTCAGGAGGCCGCCGAAGAAGGCCATTTGCTCCTCTTTTTCCATTCGACAACGGCCCCTGCCGCCTACGTCGAGGAGGGGCCGAAGGGCGGCTTCGTAATCAAAGCCGTCGAGCTCTAAGGCGCCGCGCCTAGGAAATAGAAGGCCAGCGCCGCGCCCATCACTAACAAAAGGGCCGCAATCACGATGGCAAAAACAGCAGCCTGAGGCGATGCCTGCGGGACGCTCGGATCAACGGGAAGTAGATCCACAACGTCCTTGGATGCTTTCAAATCAAGGTTAGAATTATCGCGAAGCGCCTTGATGGCGGCAATCTTCTGGCCCTGCCACGCCAACTGCTTCACTGTGTCAGGAATCTCGTCTTCGACGTCAGAGCCCCCTTCCGGAGCATATTCAACGCTCTCCACGTATTGATCGACGGCGATCTCCGCATCCCGTTGATCAACCCCCGTGCGGTCCATCAGCAATTTGATTGCGGCGATCCTTTCTCCGTTCATGGCCAGGTCCTTCACTTCGTCCGACACATCCGTAATCTTATCGGACAGCGAGATCGGATCGAACATCGGATCCGCATCGAGCTTGTCGATAGCGTCCTTGGCCGTTTTGAGATCGACACCGGTTTCTTCGCGGAGGATCTTGATCGCTTCGAGTTTACGCCCACTGCGAATCAGTTCAACAAGTTGGTCGGGTAGCGAATCCATGGTTCGGCCGCCTATCGGCGAGGGAATACAGTTCCGTCAATGTATCCACGCATACCACAATACGTTTTGCGACACTGGTCATCCACATCGTGGATAGTGATTGAATCGCGTGTTGAAGTCAACCGGAGCACGCAGTCGCCTTCTGAGCCGCCAAACTCGA
>JBBKWZ010000071.1:0-5444 GCA_037969195.1 Rubricoccaceae bacterium
GGGCGGAGTATGGATTGACGACGGGTCAGATTGCATTACTGCCACTTTCTGGGCTAACGGGAACCACGATCGGTTCAATCCTTTGGGGCGTTCTTTCGGACAAGATTGGGCGGCGGTCATCTATTCTGTTGGCCGCCATCATGTTTATTGGGACATCCATTTGCGGCTTCATGCCGTCGTGGCACTGGAATCTGTTCATGTGCTTTGTAATGGGGCTCGGCGCTGGCGGTATGCTCCCGATCGTATATGCACTGATGGCCGAATCCGTGCCTTCGAAAAATCGAGGCTGGCTCGTGGTGCTCCACGGTGGAATGGGCACGGTTGGAGGCTACCTGCTCGCGAGTGGTTTTGCTGCTCTGCTGGAGCCGACGTATTCGTGGCGCATTCTGTGGTTTCTTGGTCTTCCTACAGGCGTACTCCTACTTTTTCTAAATCGCTGGATACCCGAGTCGCCGCGCTACTTGCTCGAACGAGGTCGCGTGGACGAAGCCAAGGCGGTTATGGCGCGCTACGGTGTCATCGTTGAAAAAGACGACGAGCCTGGAGTAACGGCACTTGCACCCGGCATTGTTTCACCCATAGCGGAAACGTCCCAGTGGGGCGGGTTGATGCGGCTCTTTAAGATGCCGTATCTGCCTCGAACCATGACCGTCTTTCTATACGGTTTAGGGTGGGGTTTGGTCAACTGGGGCTTTCTCACGTTTGTGCCGACCTTCCTTGCTGATGCTGGCTTCCCTCGAAGCACAGCCAGTGGCCTGCTATTTCTTTCGTCAGTGTTGGCTGTTCCCGGAACCATTCTTGTCGCGTACCTCTACGGCATGTGGTCGAGCAAGAAGAGTATGATCCTCTATGCGCTCGCAACCGCAGCTACAATGGTTGGCTTCGCCTTGCTGGATACGACGGTGGCGGCTGAGGTAAACCTCACTATGCTGACTGTTCTCGTGGTTATGCTCCTTGTCGCGAGCGGCGGCGTTATTTCGATGCTCTCGCCTTACACTGCGGAGGTCTTCCCGACCCATCTGCGTGGTAGCGGTAGCGGCTTGGCCGCAGGGAGCAGCAAACTTGGCGGAATCATGGGACCCCCTTTGATCGCGGCACTTCTCGCCGGGACGTCCAGCCTGGCCATTCCAGCGTTGGTTGTGGCAGCGCCCATCGCCATCTCGGCGGGCGTTCTCGCCTGGCTGGGCGTGGAGACCCGTGGACGTGGCTTGGAGGACATTACCAGCGACGTCGCTGATGCGGAGCTTGAAGCCTAATTGACGGACCTGGACGCAGGTTCCGTGACCCACGGCCGATCGCTTAGCGCACGGGTACTTGCTGTGTAAGGCAGTGGCACGAGCCTAAGCCCCACACGAGAACGCGTGCATCAATCTCTGCGATTTTTCGGGTTGGGAAGCACTCCTGAAGCCTGGCTTTGGCAATCGTGTCGTTCGGATCATCGAAGACGGGCAACAGAATCACATCGTTGCCGATGTAGAAGTTGAGGTAACTTGCTGGGAGCCGCTGGCCTTCCCAAAAAAAGGGAGATGGCATCGGGAGTTCGATGACCTCCAAACCACTTCCATCGCGCATTCTGTACGTACGCAGTCGGTCGAGATTCTGAGCAAGCGGCGCAAAATTTGGATCTGACGTGTTTTCTTCGACAGCGGTAACCACCTTGCCTGGACTCACAAATCTCGTCAGATCGTCGATGTGGCCGTCGGTGTCGTCGCCCTCGATCCCCTCACCGAGCCAGATGACTTCGTCAATTCCGAGGCCGGATTGCAGGAATTTTTCTATATCGCCACGCGACAGACTGGGGTTGCGGTTTGAATTGAGCAGGCATGATTCAGTCGTGAGGCAAGCACCCCGTCCGTCTAAGTCGATAGCTCCGCCTTCGAGCACCATCGAAAAAGAGTGTCGCGAAACTCCGACTTCCTTTGCCATCGCTTCTGGAACACGGTTGTTGATTTCAATCCGATCATACTTGCGGCCCCAGGAATTGAACTCCCAGTCCGTTGCAACGAGACCGGCATCAGTTCGGACGAAAAAAGCGCCGTAGTCGCGTATCCACTCGTCATCCGTAGGTAGGACAAGCAGACGAACGGCACCGTTCGGACTCGTCGCTATTCCTTCTCTGGCCAGTATTCCGCGGACCAACTCGCGATGCTCTTCATCAAGCGTATTTACGTAGACGATCTCTCCACCTGACAGTGCACGGATCATGGCTATGTACGCAGGAATCACTTCTTTCACGCGTCCCGGCCACGTGTCCTCACAATGTGGCCATGTGAGCCAGGTCGCGGCGTGAGGCTCCCACTCTGCGGGCATTCGGAACGATCCGTTCATTCCGCGTCGAGAAAACGCTCGGTAAGTCCTCCGTAAGCGTCTACGCGGCGGTCGCGGAGAAATGGCCATCCGGTTCGGGCCTTGTCAATCGCACTCAGATCAATCTCTGCAACGAGAACACCTTCCTGATCCGTCGGAGCCTGTACGACAATGGATCCGTCCGGCGCGACGACAAAGCTGGAGCCCCAGAACTCAATGCCGCGTCCCTCCGAGAGCGCATCAGGATCCAGGGGATCCGTCGGTTCAAAGCCCAGGCGGTTGACCGCCACCACGTAGCATCCGTTGGCTATCGCGTGTGCTCGTTGGGTTGTGATCCACGCATCGCGCTGCACATTTCCAAATTCGTCTTTCTCCCCAGGGTGCCACCCAATAGCCGTAGGGTAGAAGAGCATTTCGGCCCCCTGGAGCGCGGTCATTCGAGCGGCCTCGGGATACCACTGATCCCAGCAAATCAGAACGCCGATGTTTCCTCGAGAAGACGGCCAGGACTTAAATCCGAGATCTCCCGGCGTGAAATAGAACTTCTCGTAGAACAGCGGATCATCAGGGATGTGCATTTTCCTGTACTTCCCGACGTAGCCGTCGACGCGGTCGATCACCGCCGCCGTGTTGTGGAAGAGACCACGCGTACGTTGTTCGAAAAGGCTCGCGATCACGACCAGATCGAGTTCTGCAGCTACCGCTTCCAGACGCTCTGTCGTCGGACCAGGAACAGCTTCCGCGAGATCGAACAATGCAGCGTTTTCTGTTTGGCAAAAGTACGGCGTCTGGAAAAGCTCAGGGAGGCAAACAATTTCGGCGCCGCGTTCTGCAGCCTCCCTCAATCCCCGAATCGCCTTCTCAAGGTTGGCGTTGGCGTCCGCACTCATTCTCATCTGAACAAGCCCGACCCTGCGATGCGTCTCGCTCGTCATGTTTCCGGACCCAAGTACGTGGAACTCTCAAGCATGGTGTGGACACGGGTGATGATCTCAGTGGCGTCCTCTTCTGACAACTTGTTTCCGACGACACCCGTTCGGACTAGCTGGGCTACCGCTTCGGCGATCGACTGAGGATTGTAATGAACCCGCTCCAACATGGTAGAAACCGACGCGCCTGGGATCAACTCGCGAATTAAGAAGCCGCCGGGTTTGGAGTCGTCGGCGACGACATGGGCCTCCGTTACCGGGCCGAACAGATTGTGGTGGTCGCTCAAGCTGTCCTGATACGCCCCGGTTAGAAAGATGCCAAGGAAGTATCGCTGGCCGGGTTCGATGGCGTGTAGGTTGATGTAATTGACGGTTCCGCCGGGCGATACGAACTCGTCGATGGTGCCATATGAATCACACGTTAGATCTACTAAGCGAGAGCGGCGCGTTGGGGCGTCGTTCATCCTGTGGATCGGCATGATCGGAAACCTTTGCCCAATCGACCAATAGTCTGTGAGCGACTGAAACACCGAAAAGTCGCAGAGCACTTGATCAACGATAAGCCCGTTCAATTCCCTGAGCTCCGCAGGCACGTGATGCGGCTTGGCCGCATGAATGCGCTCATTTATGCGGTCGCAGATCGTCCAGAATAATCGCTCGGCCAATGCTTTCTCTTTGAGCGTGATGTAGCCGTAAGCAAACAGCGTGTCCGCGTTATTCCGCTCTTCAACGGCGTCGTGGTAAGCCTCCAGTAAGCGCCCAAGGCTAAACGTCTCCCCATTATTCAATTGCACATCGGCGGCCATCTCAAAGAGCTGGTGGATGACTCCGTGGTTCTCCTTGGCCGGTCTGAAATCGGGCGGCGTCGTCGGTTTCGATGTACTGCCAATGGCTTCCGTCACGAGCAAGGCATGATGGGCGACAAGCGCTCTCCCGTTTTCCGTAACGAGTGTAGGCACGGGTACAGATTCCGCATCGCACACTTCCTTTGCTGCATACACAATCGCATTGGCATACTCTTGTATTGAGTAACTCACGCCGCCTTTCCCGCCACCTTGAGGTGCCGATTCGTAATTGACGCCAAGCCCACCGCCTACGTCGAGGTATCTAATCTTGTGGCCGCGGCGATGGAGGCTCACGTAGATCCGTGTGATCTCCTTTACAGCCATCTTCAACGCCTGAATGTCATCGATCTGACTGCCAAGGTGGAAATGCAGGAGACCCAGCGCACTGTAAAGCTCGGCAGCCTCCAGGCGTTCTACGAGGTTGAGCAAGTCAGGCATCGAAATGCCAAACTTGGAGTCATCTCCCGACGATTCCGACCATTGACCTGCACCCACCGCTGAGAGGCGAACGCGTATTCCCAAGCGAGGCGTCATTTTGTGCTTTTCCGCTTCCGCGAGGATAGCGTCGAATTCACTCTGCTTCTCGACGACGGGCATCACGTTTTTACCAAGCCGCTGAAACGCGAGCATCAGCGCCGTCATGTCGGCGCTTTTGTAGCCGTTGCAGATGAGGAGCCGGTCGTTATTCGTCAGGTAGGGGAGAACCGCGAGAAGTTCAGGCTTTGATCCGCATTCAAGACCGAAACTCGCACTATCGCCATCGCCCTGAACGCCCTCTACGACGTGCCTGATCTGGTTGACTTTTACTGGATAGACTCCGACATACCCCGCCGCGTAGTCAGTCTCCTCCATTGCCGTAAAGAAGGCCTCATTCAACCTCCGGACACGGGTTCTCAATACTTCAGGAAATCTGAGTGTGACGGGAAATGAAACACCCTGCTGCGTCAATTCTTCCACGACCGCATACACGTCGATCTGTGGCCCGCCCTGTTGCTCCGGTCGGACGAAAACGTGGCCTTCTTCGTTGACGCCGAAAAAGCCCTCGCCCCATGCACGGACGTAGTACTCGGACTCCCAGTCGGAGGCGGAGGGCGGTTGAGCAATGGTTTCGTCAATCATCATGGTTAGGCTGCAAAATGCCCCTCAACGATAGCGCCGCGCAAGACCTGACGTTGGTATGTTCGAGAAACTTTCGATGTACGCCATGGCTGATTCCGGGTCGATCGCTCCATTTCTCAAGAGGCATTTTCGACACTTCAATGCGGCGATGTTGGTTGATGCCGCGGAGGGCTACTGCGCCCATGTAAATGCGGGAGGGAAGATGTTGGTTGCGTTGGCGGGCGCGATGAGCACGGCAGAGTTA
>JBBKWZ010000072.1:0-3020 GCA_037969195.1 Rubricoccaceae bacterium
CCATGAAGACCAGCACGGAGAATATCTCGGCATTAATCAAACCCATCGAGAGTGCTAGTTGCGCGATAATGATTTCAACTGCGCCTCGGCCATTCATCCCTAGCCCGAGAACGACTCCCTCACGCCAGCCATATCCCGTCGGCAAATAGAACAAGGCCGTGCCGATGATTTTCCCCAAAGTCGCTAACCCCACCAATCCCAAGAGCAGAGCCAGATCCGTTCGGAATACGTCGAGCGATACTGCAAATCCCGCCGTGACAAAAAACACTGGTGCGAGAAACCCAATAGATACATCGCGGACGCGGTGCATCAGCTCCTGCGAAAGCGTTCGGCCCAACACGGTCTCGCGAAGGAACAGACCAGCGAGAAAAGCCCCCAAAATTCCGTGCATCCCGGCCAACCGGCCTGCGGCCGCATAGAGAACCATTATGAGCATCAGCACCATAAATAGCGCTGCCCCACTTGGCGCCACTTTGTCGACCAGTCGACGCATGACGCCAGGCAGCACTTTCAAGCCGACAAAAGTCGCCAACGCGAAATAAACCGCTACCCGACCACAAATGAGCAACAACTCCAAACCACCCGACTGACCGTTCGTTATTGACACCACAACCGCGAAAATGACCAGCGCCACCGTGTCGGCGATAAGGGCTCCGGCCATCATGACGTGTGCGATCCGTGTATCCAAAAGGTGGAGGTCGACGAGCACGCGCGACTTCGTAGCAAGGCTGGTCACGCCGGCTGCAATACCAACGAACACGCCGGCTATCGGAGGTTGTCCAGCCCAGTTGACTACAAGGAGGTAACAGAGCACAAACGGAGTGATGAAACCTCCGAACGCGGCAAGAATCCCCCCTTTCGATGCTCTTCCCAACTCGGCGGGGTCTATCTCCATGCCGATGTAAAGCATCATCAGCAGCACGCCTATTTCGGCGAGGACCGCGAGAGCCTCGCCTCCGTGAAGGATTCCCAGCAGAGGCGGGCCGAGGACGATGCCGACTAGCAGCTCACCGAGAACGGAAGGATAGCCGAGCCGATTCGTGATAATGCCTGCACCCCAGGCGGCGAGCAGGACAAGAAGCAGATTGAGGAGATTCAGTTCCATGACGGCAAGAGACCAACTAACCTGGGAATAATGGTACTCAAGGCAACTCGACCCCTGGGATCAATCTCCCGGCATCAAATCATTGCTGGCCGCCAGCCGGCCCGTGATGTGCCAAGTACTCCCAGCGACGAGTGTTACAGCCTACCCGCGTCAAAAGGCGTCAGGAGCGCCAACCATGCTTTCCGTACACACTCTGTGCGAGATCTTTCAAATGAAGCGCAATCAGTGTGCGACATCTCGCAATGGTTATGTGGCGGAAGTATCCAGACCAGTTCTCGCGTCTCACGCGTTGTCCTCCCGTTGGTTGCCACGAAGTGTCGATCCTCGACGAAAAACATCGAAGTTCTTGCTGTCAGCTATCGTCCGCATCGCGCCAACGAAGCCGCACAACTAACGGACGATGGTCCGAGAAGCGGACGTCCGGGACTTCCGCGCTAACCACATCCCATGCCTTATCTATGAGCGCGAAGTCAATCCGAACGAACGGTTTGTCTGAACGGTACGTGTGTCCAGAACCAGCCCCGGCAACATTGAATGCGTCAATTCGATCGCCCCGCAAGCGATTAAACGTCCACGTGTACGCTGTATCGTTGAAATCGCCGATGATGATCACGGGCAATTCTTCCGCGTCGATCTGTGAAGCCAGTGTTTCGACCTCATCCGCGCGTAAGCGGTAGACGTCCCTGTAGCGGCGCAAGTACGGCTTCCACGTTTCAACCTCAAAGGGTCGGATGTTGTCGTCCCATGGTTTCTGCTCGCCGAAAGAGCGCAGATGGATGTTGTAGAGAACACCATCCCGACCCTGCCATCGGAAGTGCGTGCGAATAGCCATGGAGATGTTCGGATCGATTGCTTCGCCCGACCGGACGGCTGTTTGCTCAACGACTTCTACTTCGCCCGCCTGCTCCCGGAAAAGCAATGGAACGGCCGTCGCATTGTTCCTCCAAGCGGGTTGGCTGCTCATCTGTAAAGGCACGGCCAGGCGATAGGCCAGCGAATCGACCACGGCCCGAACCTGCGGTGGGCGACGTTCGGGCTGATGCGGGGACGCGCCCTCAACCCACGCTTCCTGAAAGCCCACGATATCAGGCTTGTACGTTCGGAAAAGTTCGATAACGGCGTTTCCAAGTTCGGCTGCACTCGGACCCGACTGCGGAACGTTGAACGTCATCAGAGTGAGGTCGCCCTCGGCGGGCTCGATGCTTCTCCCAAAACGTTCGGTTGGAAATGCCCGTAACCCTACAAAAAGCAGCAATGCTACGTGAACGGCTACCCATGCCCACTTTCGAGTCATGATGGTTATTGCCGTGACAATCATCGTTGGCACGATGAAATACGGGAGCATGATGGCGAGGAGCTGTGCCCACCAGAATGTCCGAGGATGCAGATTTCCAGCCGACAGCCCAATTGCAACAACGATGAGCAATGGAAGGTCTATAAAGAGAAACAGTGCCCACAGCACTTGCTTCAGCCAGCGCTTTCCGCGAGGCTGGTCGATTGGTTCAGATTGAACCTCGCCCCCTGTCAATTCCATAGGTGGCGAATCAGGCGTTTCGACTTGCTTCGTCAAGGATCCGTTTTTCTTCGTCCGTCAGTGAGTCGTAACCCTTTTCGAGGATCTTGTCTAGGATTAAGTCCACGTCACTTGAACCGGCGCGACCCCTCGCTCGCTTTGGCGCAGTCCGCTCGTCACGTCGGGGCCTCGCACTTTCGTCTTCGTCGCGGGATGTCCAACTGCGAATGCGCTCGCCGACCGACGAACCGCCGGAAGATGCGGAAGAATACCCGCCGTAGCTGCGCCGGGCATTCGCAAACAACGGCTGAGCCCACGCTGCGAGATCCACGCCCTGCTTCTGCGCATAACCAAACATAAAGCCCATTGCAGCTCCACCAACATGGGTTGGATCGAAGCCGA
>JBBKWZ010000073.1:0-9612 GCA_037969195.1 Rubricoccaceae bacterium
CTCCTCCAGAGCCCCCTCTCTCGATGATGACCTTGCAGTCGCACATGAACTATGGATTCCACTCAACGATGCGTTCCGGCAATGGGACGCGACAAAGCGAGTCGCAATAGGCCGTTGAATCTTGCGACGTTCCCCCACTCTGTGCGAAAGCGGATGGCACCTCCGCGAGAAAGAACAGAGCGAGAGTTACGAATAGAAGCTGTCTCATTATCTATTTATTTAGTGAAGCAATTTGGCAACCGGGGAATCCATCTTCGGACCTACTCGGACAGTCATGGTACGAGGTTGGAGCTGACCGTGGCTGAGCGCTATCTGAATTGAGCTTCCCCGGTTGCTATGTACACCCTCTCACAGGTGTATGAGTCTATGGGTCAATGGCACTCACATTGCGGCGACTCTGATCGGACCGAGATACATCGGGGTTCCCTCGCTCGCTTCGTAGATGTTCTCCAGGTGCAGTGCTTCCGAGCGCGGCAGGTAAGCGTTCGGGATGTTCGCCGTCCGGTTATTGCCCACGTAGGTCTTGGCGTAGTCACCCACTACCATGATGCGAATTGGTATGAGGCCTTCATTGATACGGTCGTCGGGGTTGATGCTGGTCGAAAGGCCAGTCCCGCTCGTGGCTTCAACGCCCGTTCCCGCACTTCCTCCAATCTGAAAGTAGTTGTAGTCCACTTCTTGCCAGTTTCCACGAGGCGGCTGCGTCATAAGAACGAACCGCTGGTTGCCACCAGGGAAGTACACTTCAGTCTCGATGGTGAAGTTCTCCGGCAACGTTTCCGGGAGGACGATGCGGAGGGCCGAGCCTCGAGGACCTGTGTTGCGGAGCAGTCTGCGCCCACGCCATTCGGCGATCTCCCAGTTTCCGCTCGCGAATTCGAGGCTGGCTGGGAAATTGCCGATGGGGTCGTTTGAGTAGTCCTCGTAGAAAATGGTGCGTTGTCCGGCAGTGAAGTCGGAGTTGACGTTCACGTCGCCGCCTGGGGCTGGGTAACGTTCTACGACGTTGCCGTTCTGGTCGCGGACCTCAACGGCTTCACCGTTTCGGCGCGCATTGTCGATGCATTCCTGATCTGTGACTACGCAGATGATCGCGTTCTCGGCGCTGCGCATAACGTTGGTAACGGCCTGATCGGCCTGGCGCGAGGCTTCGCGCTGGGCGGCGCGCTCAGCACCCTGCTCTACACCTGTCGCGAGCCGATCGGCCACGTTGGCGCAGCCGAAAGCGAAGGGGAGGAACACGGCAATGAGTAAAGTCCGAGAGAAGGCATTCATGGCAATTGTTTGGTTAGGTGTGTTGATCTGACATACGGGAAATGCGTGTTCGGCAGGACAGTCGGTAGGTGAAAAGCAGCCGGTTCTACCACAAGGTTGGCCAGCCGTAGGTGCTCTCCAACGCGTCGCGGATCTCCGTGGAAAAGGCGGCTGCGTCAGCTGCCTCGCCTGTACTGAGTATTACAACACCCTCTTCGCGCTGAGGGAGGCTGTACATGTAGGTTCGATAACCGTTGTGCAGCCCGCCGTGATAGACGATCTCGTCGTTGCTCATAGATCCGAGATTCCAGCTGTTGATGTGTAGCTGCATGGCAACATTCTCCGCGCAGGCTGCTTCGGCGACGCCCATCTGAGGGCCAATACCGTCTCGTCCCACGAACTGGTCCACTGTCTGCGCTTGCAAAATGATTCGTCCGTCGTACATCCCGTCCTGGTTCAGCATAATGACAAACTGGGCCAGGTCGGTGGCCGTCGTACGCAGATTCGCGGCGGCCTGATTGGGATAGACCCTCACGAGCGTTTTATTGATTGTGTTCAAGAACGTTGTGTGTCCGTGCGCAAACCGTTCGCGCAGCATGCGTTCCCAGAAGTCAGTTCTGTACGTCGAGCTGCGCATGTTGAGGTCGTCCAGAAGTCGGCCCATCTGACCGTCATAACCGCCATCCGCGTAATGCTCAATGATGGACTGAATGAGCAGAGAGTTGGCGCCCGAGTAGTCGTTGTCTTCGCCCACTCTGACAGAGTCAACGCGAACGATGCTGTTTTCTAATCTGGCCGGAGCCTGGCCCAAAAACATTTCGGATAGCGTTGGCAAGTGCGCTTGCAGGAGGAAGCCTTCAGCGCCCGACACGCCTTTCTGGTTGTCGATTCCAGCGCAGTGCCGCATGAGATGGGCCAAGTGGATGGAGTCGGCCCGAAGCGCGCGCAGCGCGTTGGCGGACGGGAGCTCGTCGCCTGCGAGGTCCATGAGGATCCCGACCTCCGTCAGTTCTATATCCCTGTCATCGACAAGGCGGAGGGCAGCAGCACCCGTTAGAGGCTTGCTAATCGAGGCGGCGTCGAAAACTGTGCTGGGATAGACAAAACTCTCAGGAATGTCAAACTCTCTCAGCCCGTAACCGCGCGCCCACTCGACCTCATTGTTCCGCACGACGGCAATGGATAGGCCAGTTATCTGGCGTTCGCGCATCTTCTGGTAAATCGTGCTGTCGCCGGACAAGCCGTGTTCGAACACGTTGATGAGATCTGTGGGATCGGGCCGGGGCTCGGCCTGGTTAGAGAAGAGCGCCCATTTCTCCTCTCCCTCATCTCCGGCGAGTACAACGTGGGAAATCCGTCGGCCCTCATCGGTACGGTAGCGATCAAGCTGTTCCAGGAGAGAACCAGGGAGCCCGCGAGAGGCATACCAATCCTCGGCTATGAGCGCCCAGGCACCGCCGGGGCCGATCGAGATCTCATGGATGGGCCTGTTGCCTTGAAGCGCTGCAGCTACAGCCATCCGAATATCGACGTTGACCTCATCCCCCCAGTAAGCGACTCCGCCTGCCGTGAAAATCCAGCCGCCGTCTGGATCGTCGGAGAACGCAAACGAGGTTAGGCGCCTGTCCTGTTCCTGCGCGCGACGAATCTCGTCTCTTATCTCGACGGATACGTTTTCCGTACGGCGGATGAGATCATCTGCAACGACGACCCATCGTCCACCGGGACCAAAGGCCACAACGTCGATTTGCCGGCCTTGGGCGATGAATCCGTCTATGGCGGCGCGGGCCGCGGAGGGAAAGCCGCTGCTGTAGCAGGGCTTGTTCGCTGCCACGATGACCCACTCGTCGGTAGGTGATATCGCGAACGTCTGGATGGCGGCCTGGGCATCGCGAGCAGCGTAGAGCGAGTCGCGGGCGGCTGCCTGCAGACCTATCGCTCGCGCCCACATGCCCGGGGTCCGCTGCCCGTATTCCTCCATGTATGATTCGGGCCAACATGCAGCAATTCTTGTGCTACGCTCCCAGCTCTGGTCATTACCTGCTCCGTTGTAGTGGATGTCGATATGTATCCGGTTTTGGCCTTCAGCCGTCATCTGAGCATCGAAATACTGGTCGTTGCTGCCAAGCACCCTCATCACACCGTCGCTTCCAATCTCTTGCCAGAGAACTTCGCCCACGTGCCAGTGAGCACTACTTGCCGTTTCTGGGACGAACGTGAGGACGGCCTCATCGTTCGTTACTTCGATCCGCATCCCGTCGTTGGGGTCGTGGTTGCTGTCCCGCCGAATCCACTCGCCTTGAAGGTCAATTCCGCTGATCGGACCTGAAGCTGGAGTGTCCTGGTCCGACGGATCGGCAGGCGGGGCGGGTTCTATGGCATCAAAGAACCGGCTCACATCGCCGAGATCGATGACGGTCTGCTGCGTGAAATCGTTCTCGTTCGGGAAGTAGTACATGTACTGGTACCGTGTGCCATCCACGTTGGCCTCGAAGTAGAAGCGGTAGCGTCGGTGAGCATTGCAGCCAAAGTCCAGCGATACGACTTCAGAAAAGCTCTGGCGTGTTTCCAGAGACACGATTCCGCCACCGATCGTCGTCCACCATCCCACTCGGTTTCGGACATCGCTCTCGCCAAGTTGAAGCTCAATGGTGCCCGTCGCTCCTCCATGAACGCCACGTATTGTGACATCACAACCAATGGGTTCGATGTCGTCCGTACTCGCACTATTTGGTGATGCGACGGAAGTGCCTGAAAGGCAAACGAGTAGTCCGAACAGGACGAGACAAATAACCTTTGACATCGGAAGAGAAGGCAGGTAAGGGGAAGTCGGTCAACCTGCCATACCGGATTACTTGCCAGCTCAGGCCATACACCCTTTCATATTTGGCGAGCGAAGTGTTTCTTGAGTTGAATAGCTCTGCCGAAGCAGGGCGGTTAGTCCACCCTCTCACAAATGCACGAGAACACTCCTCAGGAGCCTTATAAAGGGGACGTAACCCTTTTGTTGGCTGAATTGCAGCACGGCGAACCCGTCTCAGACCTCCTGTTCAAGAGGGTATACGACGAGTTGTACAAGCTCGCGATGCACCACCGCCGAAGATGGCAAGGCAACGAAACCCTCAACACAACGGCCATCGTTCACGAGGCCTACCTGAAACTCGTCGGCGGAAATGGCGACTACGCCAACCGAAAACACTTCATGGCCGTTGCTTCGAAAGCCATGCGGCACCTGCTCATCACGTACGCCGAGAGTCGAGCGGCGCAAAAGCGTGGGGGAGGAGAGACGCATGTTTCTCTGGACGAGGCATTGATCGTTGCGGAAGGAACGGCGGATGAATTACTTGCGCTGGAAGAAGCCCTGAAGCGACTCGAAGCGGTGGATCCCCGTGGGGCTGAAGTCGTGGAGTGTCGATTCTTCGGCGGGCTTGACGCCGAGGAAACCGCGGACGTGCTAGGTGTCAGTCGAAGAACCGTGACGCGCGACTGGGGTGCCGCTAAAGCCTGGCTATACGCCGAGCTCAATAGCGAACCCGGAGGAATCTCGAAAGGAAGCTTGCTTGGACAGATTGACGACTGACTCTGGCCTCGCGTCCGCCGAAACCCGGTTTAAGAGATTAGCAGAACCTACTTCTTGTGACTCCCGAACGCTGGGCAACCATAAAGTCGCTATTTGAGCAAGCGTTGCAGCAACCCGCTGATCAGCGGGAGGAATGGATAGCAGCCTCGACCTCTGATGCAGAATTATTGCGGGAGGTGAAGCGCCTCCTCGACGCCGGGGAGAACGCGGATCGGTATTTCGACACGCTAGGAAATCGACTGCGGTCGACGGGAGAGGAGAGCGCAGAGCTGACTATTCCGGAGAATATCGGACCATGGCAAGTGCTACGCGAGGCCGGCAGAGGCGGGATGGGACGCGTATTTGAGGCCGTTCGTGACGATGGCCACTTCGATCAAAGGGTTGCCATCAAGGTTGTGGATTCGCACGCTCCACGTCTGATTGCGCGGTTTGAACGCGAGCGGCGCATTCTTGCCGATCTCGATCATCCAAACATCTGTCGTCTGCTGGACGGCGGTACTCTTGACGACGGCCGACCTTATTTGGTGATGGAATTTGTGGAAGGGAAGCCCATCACGACGTACTGCGAAGAGCAGGGGCTACTGATCCCGAACCGACTCGAGTTGTTCATACAGGTATGCGATGCTGTTGGGTTCGCCCACCGACGCCTGGTCATTCACCGTGACATCAAGCCGTCGAACGTTCTGGTCACGGAAGGCGGAAGTGTGAAACTCCTGGATTTTGGGATTGCGAGGATGCTTCTCGAGGACGGTTCGCCAGATCAAAACCTGACGGGCACGGGTCGACGCCTGTTAACGCCCTATTTTGCTGCTCCCGAGCAGATCCTGGATGGCAATGTCACGACAGAAACGGACGTTTACGGTTTAGGTGTACTTCTGTACGTGCTGTTGACCAGGCATCATCCGTTCGGGGAGACTGGCGGTTCTCCCCGTGTCGTTGAACAGGAGATTTTGGAGAAGACTCCAACGGTTCCGAGTTCCATTGTGGCACGGGACTCCAACTGGAAAGCACAAGCCGGACCCCGGGCTTTTGAGTCCGGTCGTTGGAGCAAACAATTGCGTGGCGATCTGGACCGCATTGTTCTGAAGGCACTCAGAAAAGAGCCGGAGAGGCGATATGCATCGCCGGAGGACCTAGCACGCGATATTAAACGCCACCGGGATGGCCTGCCCGTGGAGGCACGACCAGCGACATTTTCTTACCGTGCGGGTTCCTATCTACGTCGTCATAGAGTCGGCGCGCTCATTACAATGGTTGTCCTCGCGCTCACGGCAGTTGGATCTACCGTTTTCACGAAGCGAATCACAGCGGAGCGCGATAGAGCAACTTATGTAAGTGACTTCCTGACGGACATTTTGGCCCGTGCCGACGATCCGGCATCCAATCCTGCTGCCTTGCTTCCGCTGTTAGATCCGGCCGTGGCGAAGGCCGAGAACGAATTGGCTTCGGAGCCTGACGCTCAGGCTGAAGTATTTCAGGTCGTGGGGATGCTGTATCAAAGAACTGGTCGTTCGGATCGTGCAAGGCACCTGCTCCATCGAGCATTGTCTATTCGGCGCGGATTGCACACGGGCGGCCACGCGGACATTGGAGAGACACTCTTCTCGCTCGGGAAGGTCTTTATCGGCGTCGATCGGGATTCGTCCGAGTATTATTTCCACCTGGCTTCCGAACAGTATCAGGCCGTGTCCGATAGTGAAAACGGCGAGTTGGCGTGGAGTCTTCTCCAGCACGCACGCATGCTTCCAATCGAACATCCTGAGAAAAGCAGGCTTTTCGATGCGGCGATGGCGATGATGCGCCGCGTCTACGGCGAGCGAAGCGCGGGTGTAGCCGACGCGTTGCACGAGTATTATGTATTAGGCTTTGGTGGCGGTACGACCGAGGACGTGGAGGGAGCATTCGAGGAGGCTATCGCGATTTACGCCGAAAACGGATTGGAGAACAATCCGTACTCCATCCACGCCATGCACAATCTGGGTCTATCGTTGGATGCGCGGGGGGAAGCGGAGCGGGGCTTAGAGTTGCTTCGGCGATCCGTTGTACTGGGGAAAGCCGCGAGTGAGCGAGGCGATGAGGACCGATTTGCGATGGAGATAAACCTTGGCGCCACCCTCTACGAGAGAGGCCAGTACCGTGAAGCGGACGATATTCTATCTGAAGCTGCTCGAGAGACTATTCGCTACATGCCGGATAGCAGTTCGACGATTGGTAGCAGCCACTATTGGTATGGACGAAACCTCATTCCATTGCACCGATACGACGAAGCTGTGGAAGTGCTGGAAAGGGCAATGGGGATATTCCGGCACTTCGATGAAAGCAGCCCCTACGCCCTGCGCGCGCAGGCTGAGCTAGCGTTGGCCCACTTCTACAAGGGGGACCAGGAGCAGGCTGAGCGACTGATTTCGGACGCGGTCTCGCGCCTCCACGATCTGCCATTCGAAGATGCTGCGCTTGAGAATGCAATCGTTATCTACTCCGCTGCCCCGGAGACTGAACGATATCGGAGACGCTTGCGACAACTAGCGCAGTAAGAACTCCGCTCCCTCAAGACACTCTTTCGTGAAGGCCTGGCTGGCTGCTGGGGCGGTTTCTCGTTGCTAAAACAAACAAAGGGCGACTCCGATTGCTCGGAGCCGCCCTGATCTGTTCAGATGAACGCTGGACTCTAAAAGTCCATGCCGCCCATTCCGCCGCCGCCGCCGCCCATAGGAGGCATGGCTGCTTCTGGCTCTGGCTTGTCTGCGATAACCGATTCGGTCGTCAGCAAGAGGCCAGCCACGGAGGCTGCATTCTGAAGAGCTGCGCGGGCCACCTTGGTTGGGTCGAGAACGCCCATTTTAAGAAGGTCGCCGTACTCTTCAGTGCGTGCGTTAAACCCGAAAGCTCCCTTGCCGTCCTTGACCTTTTGAACGACGACCGAGCCTTCGAGGCCTGCGTTGTTCACGATCTGGCGAAGCGGCTCTTCGAGCGCACGACGGATGATGCTGACGCCAATCTTCTGGTCGTCATTCTCCGTCTTGACTTTGTCAAGCGCAGGTAGCGCACGAACATAAGCGACGCCACCACCAGGGATGATGCCTTCTTCAACCGCAGCGCGGGTCGCGTGCAGCGCATCCTCAACGCGGGCCTTCTTCTCCTTCATCTCGGGCTCGGTAGAAGCACCAATCTTAAGAACGGCAACACCACCTGCGAGCTTGGCGAGGCGCTCCTGGAGCTTCTCGCGGTCGTAATCGGAGGTCGTGTTTTCCATCTGGCCGCGGATCTGGCCGATGCGTCCCTGAATGGTGTCCTGCGTTCCGGCACCTTCGATGATGGTCGTATTGTCCTTCGTGATGACGATACGCTTGGCTTTGCCGAGGGAGTCGAGCGTCGCGTTCTCCAGCTTGAAGCCTTGCTCTTCAGAGACCACTGAACCACCCGTGACGACAGCGATGTCGTCCAGCATGGCCTTGCGGCGATCTCCAAATCCAGGAGCCTTGACAGCTGCCACGCGGAGCGTTCCGCGCAAGCGGTTGACTACGAGCGTAGCAAGTGCTTCGCCTTCGATGTCTTCTGCCACGATAAGGAGAGGAGCGCCTGTCTGAGCAACCTTCTCCAGAACCGGGAGGAGGTCTTTCATCGAGGAAATCTTCTTGTCATGGATGAGCACAACGGCGTCTTCGAGGACGACTTCCATCGCCTCAGCGTCGGTCACGAAGTACGGCGAGAGGTAGCCGCGGTCGAACTGCATGCCTTCTACAACGTCAAGCGTCGTATCCGTGCCTTTCGCTTCCTCGACTGTGATAACACCGTCCTTGCCAACCTTTTCCATCGCATCCGCGATGAGGTCGCCGATCTCGTCGTCGTTATTGGCTGAGATGGAGCCTACCTGTGCGATCTCATTCTTGCCACCAACGTCGCGCGACTGCTTCTTGAGGTCTTCAATCACCGCGATGACGGCTGCATCAATGCCGCGCTTGATGTCCATTGGGTTTGCACCCGATGTCACCGAGCGGAGGCCCTGATTCATAATAGCCTGCGCAAGCACAGTGGCCGTTGTTGTGCCGTCGCCAGCCACGTCAGACGTCTTGGAAGCAACTTCCTTAACCATCTGCGCGCCTACGTTGGCAATCTTGTCTTCGAGTTCGATCTCTTTGGCAACGGTAACGCCGTCCTTGGTAACGGTCGGCGCACCGAATTTCTTCTCAATGATGACGTTGCGGCCCTTGGGACCGAGCGTCACTTTTACCGCGTTAGCGAGTGCATCGACGCCTCTCTTAAGCGCATCACGCGCCTCGACGTCGAAAATGATCTGCTTTGGCATTGGATTATTGGATTTGAGTTGAGATACAGAAGGAGGAAGGTCTGCCGCGTTCTGCGTACAAATTGAGGCTGCCTAGGCAACCCGCAAGCGGTACGCAAATGGCATTACTCGGCAACCACTCCAAGAATGTCGGATTCGCGCATGATGAGCACGTCGTCGTCGTCGAGCACGATCTCTGTGCCGGCATACTTACCATAAAGCACGGTGTCGCCCGCCTTGACGGTCATGTCCACCTTGGTGCCGTTCTCGACCTTACCCGGTCCAACGGCGACGACGGTGCCACGCTGTGGCTTTTCCTTTGCAGTGTCGGGGATGATGAGGCCACCCGCGGTGGTTTCCTCGGCGTCCTGCGGCTTTACGACCACGCGGTCGGCAAGCGGCGTAATGGATGCTGCCATGTTGTAGGTAGAGGTTTCGTGAGAAAACAAGTTTTGGCACTCTCATAGGAAGAGTGCCAGCGTTGAACACACGT